>NZ_JASTTF010000014.1:0-72804 GCF_055700955.1 Corynebacterium sp. 1103A | reverse complement strand
TCAATGACACCCCAACTGAAAGCGCCATCCGGCACACACCAACACAACCATCCACACAAATGCAAAAAGTACATTGGCACACTATTGAGTTCTCAAACATCACTGGCACACCCCAACAATCAGCAACAACCAACTGTCTAAAGCGGCTTGCTCAACCTTACTCACAACCGTAAACAAAGTCAAACACCGTCACCGCCCGTTAACCTCTCGGCTACCTCGCGGCGACTCGAATTAATATAGCGCGTTAGCCCTCCGTATGCCAAATCGCCTTTTCGCTTAATGTTTAACCCCAGGTAGATGGCCCATTTTCGACACCGCGCCGAGCACGGCCGACTCGCTCACGGTCGGCATGATGATGGCTGCGGGGACGAATGAAAATCCTTCCGGGAGGGCCAAGGCGAAGGGCATAATCACCAGTGAGTTGCGGGTCATCTCCGTCAACATCAGCGCAATGGGGTCTCGCCTCGGGGAGTTGAGACGCCTTCCCGACGCCAGGGCTAGCGTTACCGCGCCCAAGATGAACAACACGTAACAAGCAGGTGCCGGCATAAGCCGCGGCAGGTACTCCCCCAGCCCCGGCGAAAGTACCGTCGCGATGACGAAGAGGGTCAGGCACATGACCGGGACCATCCAGGCATCGGTGGCTTTGCCTATTTTGTCCTTGGTGCGAGTGTGCTGCACTGCCCAGGTCAGGCCGAAGGGGATAACGATGAGACCGATGAACGCCTGCAGCATGGGAGCGACTGGGAAGTGCACGCCCCTTCCCCCGCCGGCCGCGGCGCCGCCGGTAGTGCTTCGGCGGTGCTTCCGGCCAGTAGTCAGGCCAGCAGTTTTGGGCAATGAATTTTCAGTTGTGGGCGCTGCATGTGCGGCCCGTTATTGGCTAGTAGTAGCAGGCCAGCAACCCGTCGGGGCCGTCGATGACCTGGATCGGGGTGTTGAAAATCGGCGTGAGGATCTCGTTTTTCATGATTTCCTCCGGGCTGCCGAAGGCGACGACCTCACCGTCCTTGACCGCGCAGATCGAGTCCGAGTACTTGGCCGCGAAGTTAATGTCGTGGATGACCAGCACAATCGTGCGGCCGAAGTCCCGGGCGGCCTGCTTTAAGTGGCGCATCATCTCCACGGAGTGGGAGATGTCCAGGTTGTTGAGCGGCTCGTCCAGCAGGACGTAGTCGGTTTCCTGACACAGGACCATGGCCACGTACGCGCGCTGCCGCTGGCCGCCGGAGAGCTCGTCCAGGTAGCGGCCCTCGAATTCCCGCAGGTGCAGGAAGTCGATGTACTTAGAGATGATCTCCTCGTCTTCTTCGGTCAGGCGCCCCTGGGAGTACGGGAAGCGGCCGAAGCCCACCAGCTGCCTAACCGTCAGCTTCGTGATGAAGTGGTTTTCCTGCCGCAGGATGGAGACAATACGGGCCAGATCCTTCGACTTAGTCTTCCCGATGTCGTAGCCGGCAATCTCGATTGTTCCCTCGTCCATGTTCAGCAGACGGCCGATCATCGTCAGCAGGGTGGACTTGCCGGCGCCGTTTGGCCCGACCAGGGAGGTGATGCCCCCCGAGGGGATCTCCAGGTCGACGGGACCAATGTTGGTCTCGCCGCTGTAGCTTTTCGCGACGTGCTTTAGAGAAATCACAGGCGACCCTTTCTCAAGATGACGAAGAGGAAAACGGTACCGCCGACCAGCTCAATGATGATGGAGACCACGCCCTGGGCGTAGAAGACGTGCTGCATGATGAAATACGCCCCGGTGAGCACGGCAAAGGCGGTAGCCACGGCCATCGGGAACAAAAAGCGGTGGTCGTAGGTCTCGGCAAACTGGTATGCCAGCGTAGCGACCAGGAAGCCCAGGAAGGTCATCGGGCCCACCAGGGCGGTGGTCACGGCCATGAGGATGGAGACCATAATCAGCGTGAAGATGGCGTTCGTCCGGTGGTTCACGCCCAGGTTGGTCGACGCGTCGCGGCCGAGTGCGAGCACGTTGAGCCGGCGCGAGTTGAGATACAGCGCGGCCGCGGCCAGCAGCATCAGCGGGATGGCCACCGGGTAATAGTCCGAGTCGGCGTTGTTGACGGAGCCGAACAGGCGGGCTGTGAGCACGTCGAACTCGGAGGGGGTCAGCATGCGCTGCATGAACGTCGATAGGGAGCCCAGCCCGCCGCCGATGACCACGCCGACCAACAACATCGCGTGCATGTTGTTGGAGCGGTTGGTCAGCAGCCAGGAGTAGAGCACCAGCGACAGCAAAATCATGAGCGCGACCTGGACCAGGAACGTGGTGATGTTGCGGGCGTTGGTGAGCCCGGCCGCGCCGAGGAAGAAGATGGTCGCGGTGTTAATGGCCACGTAGAGGGCCTCGAAACCCATGATCGACGGGGTGAGGATGCGGTTGTTGGTCACGGTGTGGAAGGCCACCGTCGCGGTCGCCTGGCAGATGGCCACCACGGCCATGGCGATGACGGCATCTGCGCGTCGCTCGGCGATGAGCCAGAAGCCGCGCGTGCCGAAGTCCATCGGGTTGTCCCACGCCAGCAGCCCGGCGGCGAATACCCCGCCGGCGGCCAGCAGCAGGAGCAGAATGACCCGGTACTTGCGCTGCGCGGCGGCGGACTGGAAGGCTCCGACGTCGCGGGCGGTGGCAGTAGCCGGGGCGGAAGCAGCAGTAGAAACAGTCTTATTTACCACGGGTCGACCTCACAATCAGGACCACGAAAACGATCGCGCCGATGATCCCCAGGATGACGGACACTGGCATCTCGAACGGGGAGATGATGGTGCGGCCCACCAGGTCGCAGACGGTGACCGTCGCGATCCCCAGCAGACAGACCCACGGCAGGTTGGAGCGCAGGTCATCGCCGCGGAACAGGCTCACGATATTCGGGACGATAAGCCCCAAAAACGGCAGGGCACCCACCACCACGGTCACCACGCCGGTGGCCACGGCGATGAGCCCGGTGCCGATGAGGATCATGCGGTTGTAATTCAGGCCGACGTTGGTGGCGATCTCCTCGCCCAACCCTGCCACGGTCAGCTTGTCCGCGAAGAAAAAGACCGCGACGAGCACGATGAGTACTAGCCACAGGACCTCGTACTGCCCCTCGTAGACCGAGGTGAACGAGCCCATGAACCAGATGCCCAGCTGCTGCAGGGAGTCCGTGGTCAGCGCGATGAAGGTAGAGACGGCGCTGACGACCGCGCCCAGCATGATGCCGATAATCGGCACGATCAGGGAGGACCGCAGGGTCACCCGCCGCAGGAACCCGAAGAAGACCATGGTCCCCACGAAGGAGAAGACCACGGCGATCACCATCTTCTGCAGCACGGTGGACGTAGGAAACAACACCATGGTGGTTAGCAGGCCGAGCCCGGCCCACTCGGTGGTGCCGGTGGTGGTTGGCTCCACGAAGCGGTTCTGGGTCAGCAGCTGCATGACCAGCCCGCTCATGGCCATGGCGGCGCCGGCCAGCATCAGCGCGATGGTGCGCGGAATGCGGGTGGTGTTGAACATCTCCCCGCCGTCCTTGTGGCCCAGGATGTCGTATTCACCCACCGCCAGCGAGAGGGCCAGGAGCAGGACGATGCCGCCTATGCCGAGCAGAAGCTTCCAGTCAAAGAGCTTCGATCGGGAGCGCCTGGGTGTTGTTTGTCGCATAAGGTCCGGTTCTTGGTAGATAGCCGAAAGCCGGATAGGCCCCGCGCCGGTTAAATGAGCGCAGGAGCTATCCGGTTACTTGCGGAAAGTGCCGTATAAAGTACTAGGCATTCTCGAAAGCATCAGCCATTTCGTTCAGGATCTTCGTGTAGGTAATGATGGACTCGTTAGTGTAGGTGTCCTTCGGAGCGACGTAAACATTGCCGTCCTTGACCGCCTGCACGTTCTTCAAAGCCGCACTGTTGTCCACCAGGTCCTTACCCGGGGTGTAGTCCGGCTCGTCGGAGCTGACCGCACCGTCGCGGTCGAGGACCAGGATCCAGTCCGGGTTGGATTCCGCGATGGCCTCGACGGAGATATCGTCGCCCTCGTGGTTGCTGCTGCCGTCCTCCACAGTCAGGGCCGGTTCCATACCCAGCAGGTCGAATACCGGGCCCAGGGTGCGGCCGACGTGCGGAGCGATGTAGCCGATCTCGCCGCCGGAGGTGTTAACAGCCATGACGGTCTTTTCCGGATCATAGGCCTTCTTGGCGCGCTCAATGGCGGCGTCTAGGTCCTCGATCAGCTTCTGGGCGTCTTCCTCGTGCTCGAAGACCTCGCCCAGGGCGGTGGTGTGGCGCTTGAGCTCTTCGAAGAAATCCTTGTCCTCGCGCGGCTCGAAGTCCACGACCGGGTTATCTTCCACCAGCTTTTCGATGTCGGCCTGGTGCTGAGAGAAGCGCTGGCCGTTCCAGACCAGGTCCGGCTCGGCGGCGACCAGGGCCTCCAGATCCGGCTCGCGGTGGCTGCCCAGGTCCGCGGCGACGGTGTCTTCGTTGTAGGTATCGGCCAGGGACTCCGGAATGAGGTTCAGCGGCGCTGCGGACAGCTCCACGCCCCAGTCGGCCAGCACGGCGAAGGCGCGGTTGTCGGCGACCGCCGGCTTCTCCACGGGCAGGGTGATTGTCTGCTCGCCGTTGTTGTCTTCCAGCTTCAGCTCGCCGGACTCCTTCGCAGCGTTGTCTGCGGCGGTGTTCTCAACGGAGTTGGAGGAGCTGTCGGCGGAATTGGAGGAATCCTCCGCCGAAGAGCAGGCGGTCAGCAGCAGCGAGGCGGCGGCTACCGAGGCAACCAGGTTACGACGAATCTTCATGGGCTTGTCAATCATCCTTTTTCGAAACGAATCCCTTGCGGAATTCCGGGACTATCTTTCCTAGGACACCCTAACTGAAGAGACCCTAACCTGACAAGGTTTAGGTACAGCTAAGTTTTAGAGAACCCTGTCCACCTGCGTTTTACCTGAAATTTTCATAACTAGATCCCCTACCCCCAGGACGCACCCCCCCACTTCGGACCCGGCCCAGGCGCGGAGGACTGTCTCGTCCTTGCCACAGCTCCCCACTATTGGGAGTTTTCCGAGCGCAGCAGCCCCTCCACCGAGACCTTACCGAGTTCCGCGAACTCCGCGTGGGCGGCGGCCCGCAGCTGGGGATCCGCGGCGTAGTCGAAGGCGACCTGGGCCAGGCCCAACGCAGAGTCGAGGGCGGCGCGCTCCGCGGCTTCCGTGGCCGACCAGTGGGCGAAGGCCTCGGTGTGAAGGGCCACTTCCCGCGGGCTGACCTGCACCATGGGGTGAATGCCCGGCACCAGGTGGGAGACGTTGCCAAAATCCGTGGAGGCCGCCAGGGTATCCGGGATAATCCCGGCAGGCAGCGGGGCGCGACCGCGGCGGCGCTGGGTGGCGGACCACCGGGCGGCCAGCGCGGAATTGTTGCGCACCGGCAGCGACATCGGGTGCGGGTCCCAGGCGATCTCCACGCCCACTCCCGCCATCAGCGCCGCACCCCGGGCGATGTCGTCGACCCGGCGGGACAGCTCCAGCAGGGTCCCGGTCCGCAGGGAGCGCGCATAAACCTCGACCACTGCCCTATCCGGGACCACGCTAGGCCGGGTGCCGCCCTCGACGATGACGGCGTGCAGGCGGTCGCTCGGCGGCATTTGCTGCCGGTGCAGGCCCAGCCCCTGGTACATCAGGGAGGCGGCATCGAGGGCGTTTTTGCCCATAAACGGCTGCGAGCTCGCATGCGCGGCCGTACCGTGGAAGGTCACGGTGGCCGAGCGCCGCCCGACCCAGACGTGTTCGGAAATGTCGTAGCCGAAGCCGTGGATCATCAGCGCGGCGTCCACCCCGGCCAAGCTCCCGCTCCGAATCATGTACTCCTTGCCGGTGTGCCCCTCCTCCGCTGGGGTGCCCTGCAGCTCGATGCACAAGGGCCCGGCGGCATCGATAGCCCGCGCGGCCGCCAGGAAAGCGCCCACCCCGGCGGCGGCGATGACGTTGTGCCCGCAGGCGTGCCCGATACCCGGCAGCGCGTCGTATTCGGCCATGATGACCACCCGCGGGTGATGGCCGGGCTCGTAGCCGGGCGAGCTGATGCTCGTCGAAAATGCCGTCTCGACTCCGTAGGCCCCGCGCACCACGTCGTGCCCGTGCCTTTCCAAGAGATCGCAGAGCACCTGTTGGCTGCGGTATTCCTCGAAGGCGGTCTCCGGGTGCGCGTGCAGGTCGTGGACGATGTGGCGGATATCTGCCGCCAGTCCGGAATCTTCCACCTCGCAGCGCAGGCGCTCCCAGTGCTCGGGCACCGCGGCTTCTGCGGCCTGCCCGGAGCCTTCCTGCCGCTTCTGGGCGCGCTCGACCGCCGCGTCTACCTCGGCAGAGGTGGCTTCCAAGTAGCTTGTCGATGCCGCCTCTGGGGTCATGCCCGGGCGCTGCGGAGGGCAGGAATCATGGCAGTTATCTGGGTGAGCTGTCATTAGGGCTCAATCATAATGCTATCGCCCGGCCCCAGCGGGATATCGGCGAAGAACCACACCCCCAGCAGGATGGCCCAGACGAGAAAGAAGGGGATGACGAACGGGATAAGGCGCGACATCAGCGTGCCCAGGCCCGCCCGGGGCTCGTAGCGCTGCAGCAGGCCTAGCATGACGATCATGTAGGGGTTGAGCGGGGTGATGATCTGGGTAGCGGAGTCTCCCACGTGGAAGGCGGCCTGCACGAACGCCGGCTCGTAGCCCAGCAGCGCGAACATGGGCACGAAGACCGCGGCCATCAGCGTCCACATGGACGAGCCCGAGATGATCAACAGGTTCAGAACGGAGGCCAGCACGATGAAGGCCAGGATGGCCGGGAAGCCGGTCAGCCCGATGGATTCCAGGAAGGCCGCGCCCTTGACCGCGGTAAAGGTGCCAATCCCGGTCCAGGCGAACAGGGCGACGAACTGGCCCAGGATGAAGGCCAGAACCAAAAAGCTCAGCATGTCCTTGAGCGCACCCATCATCATGGTGACCACGTCGGCCATGCCCTTGATGGTGCCGACCACCGCGCCGTAGGTAATGCCGAAGACCCAGAAGTAGGCGCAGATGATAAAGACAATGGAATCCAGCAGCGGGGACTCCGGCAGGAAGCCGCCCTCCCTGTTGCGCCACGGCGAGCCCGGGATGAGCACCGCGGCCAGGATGACCGTTGTCAGCACCAGCCCGGCCAGCAGGGACATCCACAGCGCCTTGCGCTCCTTCGGCTCCAGGGCGGCGCTCAGGGCGTTGCCTTCGGCGTCGCGGTCGCCGCGCTCTGCGGCATCCGCAGCATCCACCGACTCATCCTGCGGCACGTCCTGGGCCCGCAGGCGCGGCTCCAGGATCCGGTCGATGATGTAGCCGGCCACCAGGCCCAGCACCACGGAGGCGGCCATGTTGAAGAAGTAGTTCGACAGCGGCGTCACGGTGGAATAGCCCGCCCCGGGCAGGGTGTCCATGACCGCGTTAGTAATACCGGCGAACAGCGCGTCCAGGCTGGTGGGCACCAACGCCGTGGAATAGCCCGCGCCCACCGCAGCGAAACCGCCGATGAGGCCGGCGACCGGGTGGCGCCCGGCCGCCTTGAAGACCATGGCGGCCAGCGGCGGGACCACCACGAACGCGGAGTCGCCCATGACCGAGGCGGTCACGCCGATGACACCGACCGCGTACGGAAGCACGGCCGGCCGCGCCGAACCGAACAGCTGGCGGATAAGCGCCGACAGCATGCCGGAGCGCTCCGCCACACCCACGGCCAGCAGAATGGGCAGCACCGTCAGCAGCGGCGGGAAGCCGATGTAGTTCTCCGCCATCGTGGTGGTCAGCCACGCCAGCCCCTCGCCCGTAAACAGGCCGTTGACCTCGGAGATCTCATCCGATCCCGGCACCTGGACCGCGATACCCTTCCAGGCCATCACGGTGGAAGCCACCCCGGTAATCAGAAACAGGATGACGAAGATGGTAAACGGCTCGGGCAGCTTGTTGCCCACGTACTCCACGCCGGACAAGAACCTATCCAGCACACTCCGCTTACTCGCCGCGGTCTCAGCCCTGCCGGATTCCTCGGCCGCACCATTAGCAGCACTTTCCCCACCGACGTCGCTACCGACGTCGTCAGCAACAGTTTTAGCGCGCAGGTCTTCATCGTCGTTAGAAATGGGGGTACTCATCGCGTCCACTCCTGCCTGTCTCGGCCCGTCACCTTGCCGTCACGGGATGTATGCAGACAGCATAATGTAACTCACAACACATGCCCATGTGTTACCGGTTACAACTTCGTAACGGCGCTACGATCCCATAAACTCCCCCACAACCGGACACTCCCACACCCACAACCGGACACCCTTACGTCCGATACTGGACGTTCCCCGTCATCTCCCCCCCCAACAATCGGGCAAACGGCCACGGGAGCCTCCACCTGGCTATGTCCCCAGATGCGATCTATAACCAGCTGGTTTCCGACTACGGCGAGAAGTCCACTCCGGAACAGGCTTAGTAGGCCGCCGGCAGCCTGAACTAATTCCCGGGTACCCCGCCGCCGCGCGCAATGCCTCGCGACGGGTTCAACAAAGAAAAGCGGGCACCCTACCTCCTTATCGAAGAGTGTGGGCGCCCGCTTTAGTAGTGGAGCTGCCGGGAATTGAACCCGGGTCCTTCGTCATCTTGCCAGGGCTTCTCCGTGCGCAGTTCGCGCGGAATCTCTGCTCGGCCCTCCGGATCGGACGAACGCGTCCGGATGATGGGCCCAGTCTCCAGTAGCGGTCCCATCCGGCCCTGAAGACGCAACCGGATGGCAAGTTCCTTAGTCGATGCCAGTTACTAGGTCAGGAACAAAACCTAGGCCGACAGACACGCATTGCTAATTAGGCAGCAAGTGCGTAGTCACGCTGAGAGTTCTTCTCTGCGTTTATTGAGTGCTACGACGCTTAACGGTGGTCTCTAGCCTGCACCGGCACGCTTCCCCTGGCTCAATGTACGAAGTCGAAACCAAATCAACCCCATTGCCTATAGGGCGGGATGCGTCCGCATTCCCTATAGGAAGAATTACTTTACTCGCCCACTCGTGCTAATTCAAGTGCTCGTCCAGCCACTCTTTGAGCACCACCGCGTGGTTGATCTCCCGGTCGTGGGCGGCGAACAGCAGGCTGAGATCGCCGTCCTTGGCAAGGTCGATGAGCTGGCCCAGCTCCCCGGCGTCGGAGTCGTCCAGCTCCGCGCGGTAGCGCCTACTGAATTCCTCGAAGCGTTCGGCGTCGTGATTGAACCACTTGCGCAGTTCGCTGCTAGGGGCAACGTCTTTGAACCATTCATCGTAGGCCAAGTCGTCCTTGGCTACCCCGCGGGGCCACATCCGATCCACCAGCACCCGGGTGCCCGAGGCAACACTGGGATCCTTTTTCACGTCATGGACTTTGCAAGTGTAAATCATGCCTTCCAGCCTAACCCTCCTACTGCGGGTTAGGCCGCGGTGGAAGTCCTAGACGTTAATGCCCTTCACACGGCGGCCGAGCTCGCGGGAGATCTCCCGGTCCTGGTCGCGGCGCTTGATGTCCTCGCGCTTGTCGTAGTCCTGCTTGCCCTGTGCCAGGCCGAGTTCCAGCTTGGCCCGGCCGTCCTTAAGGTAGACCTTGAGCGGGATGAGCGTCTTGTTGCCGGAGCGCACCTGGCCGTAAAGCTTGTCAATCTCCCGGCGGTGCAGCAGCAGCTTGCGGGTGCGCTTGGGGCTGTGGTTGGTCCACGTGCCCATGGAGTACTCCGGAATGTGGAGGTTGCGCAGCCAGACCTCGCCCTTGTCGATGGTGGCAAAGGCGTCGTTCAGGGAAATCTTGCCCTCCCGGAGGGACTTGATCTCCGTACCGACGAGCGCAATACCGCACTCGTAGGTGTCGAGGATCTTGAAGTCATGGCGGGCACGCCGATTGGTGGCGAGGGTCGAGTTGTTGTCGACCGCGCCCTTTTTCTTCTTGCCCTTCTTTGCCATAGCCATCAAGCTTAACCGCCCAGGCTAGAGCGAACAAACCCGCCCGACGGCCACGCGGCAGACAGCAGCATTCGGGCGGGACTGTGGGGCGCGCGAGCTACTTCTTGACGTAGAGCCGCAGCGTGACTTGGGCGGCGAGGGCGGCGAAGGCCATGGCCACCACGCCGACAATTGGCAGGGCTATCCAAATGTCCTTGGTGTGCAGCGGGGCCAGCAACTGCGCCTGGTAGAGGCTCTGCAGCGACGGGTCCACCACGTAGGACTTGGTGAGAAACAGGCCGATTCCGGCCACGACCACGCCGATGAGTGTGGACAGGACGGCCTCCAGCACGAACGGGGCCTGGGTGATCCAGCGGGAAGCGCCCACCATGCGCATGATGGACATCTCGGTCGAGCGGTTGTACGCCGCGATCTGGACCATGTTGGCGATCAGGAAGATGGCCGCCACGGCCTGGACAGCGGCGACCAGGAAGGTCGCGTTCCGGATGGAGTCCAGGTTGTCGGTGGCGCGGTCGACCTCCTCAACCTGGTCGACGACGGCATCGACCTGCGGCAGGCCCCGGATGGCGTCGATAGCCGCGGTGTCAGCGGGATCCACCAGGCGCACGTGTAGGGCGGCCGGCAGCGCGTCCGAGGAGGTCTCCTCCACCAGCAGCGGGTCGGTCTCCTGGAAATACTGCTTGAAGCGCTCGTAGGACTCCTCCTGCGAGCGGAAGGTGACCTTCTCCACGCCGGAGTCGGACTCCAACTGGTCCTTAATCTCCTTACAGCCCGCCGACGTACAGTCCGTGTCGTTGGCGGAGATCTCCTCATCCAGTTGGACCATGACTTCCACCTGCTCGAGGTAGATTTCCTTGGTGTCCTGGGTCAGGATGGTCACCAAGACACCCGCGACCACCAGCCCCACGGACACGGCCGTGGTGATAATCAGCGCGATAGTCATGGTGATGTTGCGGCCGAGCCCCTTGGCGGCCTCGCGGAAGACGAAATTTGTCTGCATGGTCTTAGAAGGCCTCCCCGTAAACGGCGTGGGTTTCATCGCGCACGAGCTTGCCGTTTCTCAGCTCCAGCACGCGCTGGCGCGCCTCGTTCACGGCGCGAGCGTTGTGCGTCGACATGATGACGGTGGTGCCGCGGCGGTTGATCTTAGACAGTAGGGTCATGATCTCCGACGCGGTCGCCGGGTCCAGGTTGCCGGTCGGCTCGTCCGCGAGCACCAGCTTCGGGCGGTTAACGAAGGCGCGGGCCACGGCCACGCGCTGCTGCTCGCCGCCGGAGAGCTCGTTCGGCATGCGGTGGGCCTTGGAGCCCAGGCCGACCATCTCGAGCACCTCCGGCACGGCCTTGTCAATCCGGTGCTTCTTCTTGCCAATGACCTCCAGCGCGAAGGCCACGTTCTGGTAGACGTTCAGCTTGGGCAGCAGCCGGAAGTCCTGGAAGACGTAGCCGATGGACTGGCGCAAGCGGTTGATCTCGCGGCCTTTGAGCGCATTGACGTGGAAGTTATCGAAGTGGATCTGTCCGGAGCTCAAGTTGGTCTCGCGCACCATCAGCTGCAGAAAGGTGGACTTGCCTGAGCCCGAGGGGCCGATGAGAAAGACGAACTCGCCGTCCTCAATGCGGAAAGACACATCATCCAGTGCCGGTCGCGTTGAGGTCGGATAGACCTTGGTTACGTTTTCGAAGGTGATCACGTCCGCAACTCTAGCAACAGGAAATAACAATTGAAACTCTTTTACCCGTCAATTGACTAAAAATTATGTGTCCCCAACTCCGTGTACGCTATAGTGACGCACACCATAAGTTCGAATACCTGCCATGAAATCCGGGCGACAGTACTCGCACGGCGGCCGCCGGCCCCACCTAAAACCGCCGCACCCGGATAAAACCAAGAGCCCCGGCTCTTCGACACAGAAAGTGCCGTTCTATGACAGAAACCGCTACCGAAGACCAGCCGAAGAAGACAGAATCTCCCGGAGGTTTTCTCGGCACCATCGAAAAGCTGGGCAATAAGCTGCCGGATCCCTTCTGGCTGTTCGTCGTCCTTGCCGGAGTCGTCGCCGTTTCCTCCTGGCTCGGCTCCCTGGGGGGTATGAGCGCCGTGGATCCCCAGACCAATGAGACCATCGAGGTCGAATCCCTGCTCACCCAGGAAAACATCTCGCGCATGGTCACGGATGCGGTGGAGAACTTCACCTCCTTCCCGCCACTAGGCGTCATCCTTGCCGTCATGCTGGGCGTGGGCGTGGCCGAGCAGTCCGGCCTGCTGTCCGCCCTCGTGCGCGCGATGGTTGCCAAGGTCACCCCGGCGACGCTGACCTTCGCCGTCGCCCTGGCCGGCGTGACCGGCTCGGTGGCCTCCGACGCCATCTACGTCATCCTCATCCCACTGGGCGCGATGTCCTTCCACGCGCTGGGGCGCTCCCCCATCGTTGGCGCCATGGTGGCCTTCGCCGCCTCCTCGGCCGGGTTTAACGCCTCGCTCATCCTCAACATCACCGACCTGCTGCTGGCCGGCATCTCTACCCCAGCCGCGCAGATGGTCAATCCGGACTACCACGTCAGCCCGCTGGCCAATATCTTCTTCGTCATCCCCTCCGCCGTCGTCCTGGCCCTCATCATCACCGCGGTCACCGAGCTGTTCATCACCCGCAAGGCCCGCGAACTGGTCAACCACGACCACATCAACTACGAAGAGGTCTCCTTCGACAAGGCCGCCGGCGGCTCGCAGAAGTCCTCCGCCGACGCTGACGACGCCGTGGATGCGCATGCAGAGGATCATGCAGGGGATGCTGACGACTCCGACAGCGACTACGACTTCACCGACGACGAGGAGGCGCTGAAGCTGTCCCGTCAGGAGGCCAAGGGCCTGATGTGGGCCGGCATCGCGCTGCTAGTCTTCCTCGCCGGCTTTTTCGCCCTGCTGTTCATCCCGGGCTCGCCGCTGGCCGGCCCGGACGGGGAGACCATGGAATCTCCGCTCATCTCCGCCATCGCGGTGCCCATCGCCCTGGCCTTCCTGCTGGTCGGCATCGTCTACGGCATCGTCGTCGGCACCATCAAGGACGGCTCCGACGTCCCGAACTTCATGGCCCGGGGACTCAAGACCCTGCTGCCCATGCTGGTGCTCTTCTTTGCCGTCGCCCAGTTCCTGGCGTGGTTCGAGTGGTCGAACCTGGGCGTGTGGACCGCGATTACCGGCTCCGAGCTCCTCCAACGCTGGGACCTGCCGCCCATCCTGATGTTTGCCGGGCTGGTCCTGCTGGTGGCCCTGCTCAACCTGCTGATTACCTCCGGTTCCGCGCAGTGGGCACTGATGGCCCCGGTCATCGTCCCGATGATGATGTACGTCCACGTCTCCCCGGAGGTCGCCCAGATGCTGTTCCGTATCGGCGACTCCCCGACCAACATCATCACCCCGATGTCGCCCTACTTCGCCCTGGCCCTGACCTTCCTGCAGCGCTACTACAAGCGCGCCGGGGTGGGCACCCTGATGTCGCTGGCCCTGCCCTACTCCGTGGCCATGCTGGTCGGCTGGTTCCTCTTCTTCGTCATCTGGTACCTGCTGGGCATTCCGCTCGGCCCGGGTGCCCCCATGCACTACCCGGCCGAGTAGCCACCGCGTCAAAAACCCAAACGCCAGCCCCGCAGCGGTTGTTTTTCACAATCCGCGCGGGGCTGGCGTCGTTAGGCCGCCGTTGGCAAGTAGCTGTGGTTGGCGGAGAGGTGGGGCGGGCGGCTAGTCCTCGCTGTCGTTGCGCTGCGCCATGCGCCAACGGATTCCGGCCTCCAGGAAGCCGTCGAGGTCGCCGTCGAGGACCTTCTGCGGGTCGCCGACCTCGAAGCCGGTGCGCAGATCCTTGACCATCTGGTACGGGTGCAGCACGTAGGAGCGCATCTGGTTGCCCCAGGAGGCGTTGCCGCCCGCGCCCAGCGCATCCAGCTCGGCCTGCTCTTCCTGGCGCTTGCGCTCCAGCAGCTTGGCCTGCAGGACCTGCATGGCCGAGGCTTTGTTCTGGATCTGGGATTTCTCGTTCTGGCAGGTCACCACGATCCCAGTGGGGATGTGGGTCAGCCGTACGGCGGAGTCGGTGGTGTTGACGGACTGCCCGCCCGGGCCGGAAGAACGGTAGACGTCCACGCGCACGTCAGCGTCCGGGATATCGATGGAGTCGGTCTGCTCCACCACGGGCAGGACCTCGACCTCCGCAAAGGAGGTCTGCCGGCGGCCCTGGTTATCAAAGGGACTGATGCGCACCAAACGGTGCGCGCCCTGCTCTACCGAGAGCGTGCCGTACATATACTCGCCGTGCACCACGAAGGTCGCGGACTTGATGCCAGCCTCCTCGGCATAAGAAATGTCGTAGACATCGACCTTGTGGTCGTTGTGCTCCGCCCACCGGATATACATGCGCATGAGCATCTCCGCCCAGTCGGCGGCATCCACGCCGCCGGCGCCGGAGCGGATGTTGATGACCGCCTCGCGCTCGTCGTATTCGCCCGACAGCATGGTCGTTACCTCAAGCGCCTCGATAGTCGAGCGCAGCGCGGCCAGCTCCTCATCCGCCAGCGCGGTGTCGCCTTCTTCCTCAGCGAGCTCGTACATCACCGGTATGTCATCGAGCCGCCCGCGCAGATCGGCGAGCTTGCGGAGCTTCGCCTGGGCGGCGGAGAGCTCCGAGGTGACCTTCTGCGCGTGCGCCGGATCGTCCCAGAGACTCGGGTCGCCCGCCTGGGCTTCCAGTTCCCGGACCCGCGCGCTCAGCTCCTCCGGGTTCATCACCTTTTCGATGGTGGTTAGCGTCGTGGACAACTCGTCCAAAGCAGCAGTCTTATCCGGGTGCATAGCACCCCAGTCTACCGCGCAGGGGTGTTCAATTAGCGATCGCCTGCCGCAGGGGCGACAATAGGGGCTATGACTCAGACCCCGAGCTTGCCCGAGATGATCGACGCCATCGCCAAGACCTTCATGGTCGCGCACGCGGATGATTCCGACGCGCACCTGGCCCAGGCACTGGTCTACAACGCCGGCCGCCTGGCCTGGCGCATGCGCGATCAAGGCGTCAATATCGAACAGAAGACCTCTGTATCCGACGTGGTCACGGAAGCCGACCGTGCCACCGAGCGCTTCGTCGCCACCGTGCTGCAGGCACTGCGCGGCGAGGACGGCCTGGTCGGCGAGGAAGGCACCTCCCAGGAGTCGACCTCGGGCCGCACCTGGGTCATTGACCCGGTGGACGGGACCTATAACTTCTCTTCCGGCTCCGACTACTGGTGCTCGGCGCTCGCCCTGCGCGACGCCGAAGGCACCGTCATGGGCGCGGTCCACCGCCCGGCCATGGGCTACACCTGGTTCGGCGGCCGCGACTTCCCCACTTCCCTGGACGGCAAGGAGGTCACCCCGCTGGCCGATGCCCCGGCCGAGCAGTTGTCCCTGGCCACCTACCTACACCCGACCTCCATCCAGGACCCGGATATCCGGGCCGCCTGGCAGAAAGTAGCCTCCGGCTTTGCCACCGTGCGCATGCTGGGCGCGGGTTCGGTGGATCTGTCCAGCGTGGCGGACGGAACCTGGGGCGCGTGGATGCAGCACACCGTCGCCGAATGGGACTGGCTGCCGGGCAAGGCCCTGGTAGAGGCCGCCGGCGGCGCGACGAAAGAGATTTCGGCCGGCGGCGTGGTATGGTGCCTGGCTGGAAATAAACAGGCAGTGAAAGAAATGGAGCAGATGCTGCGTGGGTAAATACAAAGAGGACTTGGGGTTGGCCCTTGAGGTTGCTGGTCACGCGGACGCAGTGACCATGCACCGTTTCGAGTGCTCGGATCTGGCGGTCAAGTCCAAGCCGGACATGACCCCGGTCACCGATGCCGACCTGGCCTGCGAAAAGCTCATTCGCTCGAAGCTGGCCCAGGCCCGGCCCAACGACGACGTCTTGGGTGAGGAATTCGGAGGCGAGGCCAAGTTCTCCGGCCGCCAGTGGGTCATCGATCCCATCGACGGCACCAAGAACTTCGTGCGCGGCGTGCCGGTCTGGGCCACGCTCATCGCGCTGCTGGAGGACGGCGAGCCGGTCGTCTCCGTCGTCTCCGCGCCGGCCCTGCGCCGCCGCTGGTACGCCGCGAAGGGCGGCGGCGCCTTCCGTGTTTTCGGTGGCGAGCCGAAGCGCCTCCATGTCAGCGGCGTCGGCGAGCTGGCCGACGCCTCTGTTGGCATTTCTTCCCTGTCCGGCTGGCGGGACCGCCGCCTGCGCGAGAACGTTCTCGAGCTGACCGACGTGACCTGGCGCCTGCGCGGCTACGGCGACTTCTGGAACTACTGCCTCGTGGCCGAGGGCGCGGTGGATATCGCCGCCGAGCCGGAGGTCTCCCTGTGGGACCTGGCCGCCCCCTGCCTGCTGGTCACCGAGGCCGGCGGCAACTTCACCAGTATCGAGGGCACCAACGGCCCGAATAACGGCTCCGCGCTGGCCACCAACGGCCACCTGCACAAGAAGGCGCTGGGTTACCTGGCCCCCTAAGCGCGGGCCCGCCGCCCCCTGAAACCTAAAAACCTACGACAAGGTCCCCGCCTGAAAATCAGGCGGGGACCTTGTCTGTTTTAGTAAGCGGCTAACCGAGGCGCCGGTTGCTTGCCACGCGCGGTCTTAGTTCTCCGGGAGGCTAAAGCCAGCGCCCACGCCACCGCGACGGTTCAGATCCACCAGGATGGCATCCATGTTGGTCACCGCGGTCGGCACGTGCACGGCACCCTGCAGCGGGGTGCGGCAGGCACCGTTAAAGCCCGGCGGGTTGATGCCGCCGGTGACGGAACCAACCAGGCGGCCGCGGTTGAACAGCGGCGCACCGGAGTCGCCCTGCATGGCGCAGACCTGGGTGAACTGGTACTGCGGGATGGTCGTCAGGGTCATACCGCAGGTATCCCCGGTGGCCACGCCGCGCTTACAGCTGATGTCACCCGGCTTGACGTTGCCGCCCAGGCGGTTGGCGGTCACGCCGTTGTAGGTGCGGGAGACTTCCGCGTTGGCGCCGAACTCCACGACGGAGTAATCCAGCTCGGCGTTCTTGTCCACGATGGTACCCGACGGGCCGACCTGCCAGGAGTCGGCCGAAGCCACGGACTGCCCCACCTCACCGCAGTGGCCGGCGGTCAGACCGACCTTGCGGCCGGTGTTGTCCGTGCCGGCGGCGGTCAGGGTGCACATCGACTCATCGTTGACGTAGATGGGAGTGCCCGGCCCGTAGAGGGACTTGCCCTCGGTCAGGGCGGCGTTGGACTCCTCCGGCACCTGCGGGGCGTCGAAGTAGGAGCCCGGCACGCGGTGCAGGATGAAGTCCTTGGTGGGCTTGCCAGCCATCACCTTGGAGAACATATCGTTGCGCCACTGGTAGTTCGGGTCAACGTTCTGGGGCTTGAACTCGGGCTGCGTTGCCTGCCGGACGGTCTCCTCGAGCCCAATCGGGTTCGGGTTGGTCGCCGGCGCATCAGCGTAGTCGTGCGTTTGGGGTGCGGTCGCCACGGCTGCTGCCTGGTCTGCCGCTTGTTGGGCCTGCGGGGCCTGCGTCAGGTGTTGGTTGACAGCCTCGGTGACGGCATCAGTCACCTGCGGGTCTACCTCCGGGGTGGAAATTCCCCAGTCGGCCAGATCCGAGCGGACCTGGTCCACAGCCGCCGCGGCATCAAAGCCGGGCTGGGGCGCTTCCTGCGCTCCGGCGGCTGGGGCCGCAAAGAAAAACGCACCTGCGAAAGCCGAGCCCACCAGGACTTTCTTTAGGTGCGGAATGCGAAGCATATACAGCCTTCTTTCACGTCGTAGATCATTAGGACCCCTTAATCTTGGCACGTAAATTAGTTATAAACACCCCCTTTCCCACACTGTTTCCAAGCCGTTATAGTTTCCAATTCGCGACCTCGACTTTCCTTGCTGGCCCCTCCGGGCGCGTTACCTAGCCACCCCCAACGGAGGGTGACCGGGTTTCATCCTCGGTGGAATCCCAGCGGCGCTTTTCCGCTTCCGACTTGCGGTGATTGCGCACGGCCATAAAGCCCAGGACCACGGCGATGACCAGCGGCACCCACACCTTCGTGTACTCTAGGAGGAACGCTAGCCAGGCCGGGATGGTCAAATCTGGGAAGGGGATATCCCAGTCCGGCCACGTGGGCACCGGCAGGGTGATGTCGGGAAGATCCGGCACCGGCAGGGCAATCGCCGGCAGCTGCCAGTCGGGAAGCTCCCAGTCCGGCAGCAGGTCGAGCAGCCAGCCGATGAGCCGGCTGACCAGCGGACCCAAAACGATGACCGCGATGGCCCAGCCGCTCTTGCCCAGCCCGCCCAGCATGGGATAAAGCACCCGCTTGAAGGAGCTTTCCTCCATCTCTCGGGCCCGCTTCTCCCCGCGGCTGCCCGGCGGCGGAGTGAACTCGACAACCTGCTTGCCCTCGCGGAACTCCACGGCCCTGAGCTCGTCAAAGAAATTGGCGGAGATCTTTACGCACGGTTTCCCGTCCATGGCCGCCAGGTTTCCCGCGGGCTCGGAGTCCCAGCCCAGCTTCTTGCTCAGCGGGATCTTACCGCTTTGCACACTGCGCACTCGCCGGCGCACCTCCCCGCCCACGGTGAGCTGCAGGCGCACCGGCGGGTTTTCCACGAAGGTCTGTAGCCTCTCTTTGGCCCCGGCGTCAACGGGCAGCGAAGTGCCGTTCGCCACCTCACCGGTCTCATCGTCCCGCTCGGCGGGCCAGTCCGGGTAGCGCTCGATAAACTCCGCGTCAAAGCCGCATTCGACGGTGATTCGCCCGTGGGTGGGGTGCTCTAGCATCCAGGTTTCCACCTATTCCTCCTCCTCCCAGGCAGTCATGGCGCCCTCCTTGTCTGCGATCGCGGCGCCGACAAAGGCCAAGATGACTATGACCGGCAGGTAAATCCAGGTACCGGGGTTGAAGTACATCTTCATCGCGAGGAAGTACGCCACCCCAACCAGGATGGGAAAGGAATAGGTAAACCGGAACACCCGGGCATCGACTGCCCCGCCGACCAGGGCCACGGCCAGCAGGAAGACCAGGATCCCCCACCCTGGCACACAGGTGTGGAGAAGCGGCGGACCGGCCACGATGAGCAGCCCGACGCCTACCAGCACGACCCACCCGGCCCCGCCCCGGCGCGACTTGGGCTTTTCCGGCTGGGCCGCCGGCCGGGCCACCTGTGGCCCCTGCCCGGCGCGGCGGGGGTCCTTCGGTGGGGCCCACTGACTGTCTTCCCGATTATCTTCCGGTCTGTTCATAGCGCACACACTATTCGATGCTCCACGCGCTGTCCTCCTCCCCTCGGAGGACTTGTACCCCGAGGCAGGAGGGCGGCGCGGTCGACGCGAAAACCTTTATCATGTACGCCATGACAACTAGCGGAACTGTACCGGAGAACCTGCAGGTACTCTTTGCCGCCATGGACGCCACGCGCGCCGAGCGCGAGGAGCTCTACACCTGGTTCCACCAGCACCCGGAGCTGTCCATGCAGGAAGAGCCCACGGCCGCGCGGATCGAAGAAGAGCTGCGCGCCTACGGCTGCAAGGTTATAAGCCTCGCCGGCACCGGCCGGGTGGGCATTGTGCGCAACGGCGACGGCCCGACGGTGCTGTTCCGGGCCGACATGGACGCCCTGCCCATCGCGGAGGACTCCGGCCTCGAGTACGCGGTCGCCAAGAAGCGCGGGCTCATGCACGCCTGTGGGCACGTCTTCCACACCGCCCGCCTGCTGGGGGCTACCCGCGCCTATGCCGAACACCCCGAGACCTGGTCGGGCACGCTCATCGCCTTGTTCCAGCCGGGGGAGGAGGCCGGCGGCGGCGCGCAGAAGATGGTCGACGACGGGCTGGCAGACATGATCCCGCAACCGGACGTGGCCCTGGCCTAGCACGTCGGCCCGTTCGCCCCGGATTACGCGATGACCACCCGCCCCGGCGCGCTCATGGCGGAGGCCACCACCACGCGAGTGGTGGACTTTTTCACCGAGCTCTTCGGCGCCGACGCCGTCTACGGCAACATGGCGCCGCTGACCGGCTCGGAAGACTTCCCCATCATCCCGCACGCTTTGTCCGTGCCCTACTGCTACTGGGGCTCGGGCGGTTTCCCGAAGATGGAAGGAGCCCCGCCAACCACTCCCCGGCGTTTAACCTGGCGCTGCAGCCGACTCCGGATACCGGCACCCGCTACGCCATCGCCGGTATCGTCCTCTGGCTCGCCCAGGCGCGGGACTAGCCCGGCGCTTACTGGCGCCTAGCGCAGGCGGCGGGCGCCGGCGCCGGGCTCGGCCAGCAGGAAGGACGGCTCCGGGAAGCCGGCATCGGCAGCCGCCGCGGCGATGGCATGGGCGGTCGTGTCCACCTCGTCACGCGGGATGAGCGCGATCACCGCGCCCCCGAAGCCGCCGCCGGTCATGCGCGCGCCCACCTCGCCGGCCGCGCTAAAGGCCTGGTCGAGCTCCTTGGTGGTCACCTCGTACTGATCGCGCAGGCTCACGTGGGAATCGCGCATAAGCGCCCGGAAGGTGTCGAAATCACCGTCCTGCAGGGCGCGGGCGGCTTCCAGGGTGCGCTGTGTTTCCTCGACCACGTGCGCCACGCGGCGAGCCACGAGAGCCGGGTCGGCGCTGTTCCCAGCCGCGTTGTCGGCGGCCCAGGCGCGGGCGGCGGCCACAGCATCTCCCGTGGCGGCCTGGATGTCGCGAATCGTTCCGTTGTCACTGGGCGCTAGGGCGCGCTGCACGTCGTCGATAAGCCCGCGGCGGGAGGCGTACTGCCCGTCGCTCAAGGTGTGCGGGGCGTTCGTGTCCGCGATAAGCAGTACCAGGCCGCACGCCTTGATGTCGAAGGGCACTCGCTCCACCGCGCCGGTGGAAAAGTCCAGAACCAGGGCCTTGCCGCGGGTGCACAGCAGGCTCGCGTTTTGGTCCAGCCCGCCGGTGGACGCACCCACCACCTCGTTTTCTGCGCGGATGCAGGCCTGTGCCAGCTCCTTGCGCGCCGCGTCGTCGGGCTGGCGGCCCGTGGCCAGCTCGTAGGCCGCCACGGCCACGGAACACTCCAGCGCCGCGGAGCTGGACAGGCCCGAGCCCACTGGGACGTCGGAGACGACCGCGATGTCGAGGCCCGCGCACTCGGCAATCGCGCCGGATTCCAGCCCCGCCCAGACGGTGCCGGCGATATAACCGGCCCAGCTCGCCGGGTTGCCGGGGCCGACCTGCGCCAGCGGGATCGCACACCGCGCCGGTTCGTCCTGGCCCGGCTGCGCGGAGACCATGCGCAGCTGCCCGTCGGTCCGCGGCGCCACCGCCACGGCGGTGTTGTGCTCCAGCGCGAACGGGATGGAAGCTCCGCCGGCATAGTCGATGTGCTCGCCGATGAGGTTGACCCGCCCCGGCGCGGCCCATACCCCGGCCGGCGCGGCGGAAAACTCCGCGGCGAAGAGGGCCTCGGCGGCATCGGCCAGCGCGGCGTCGCTGCGGCTCGGCAGCCAGTTGAGCTTAGTCACGCGGCCAGACCTCCTGGAAGCGGGCGGCGATAGCCTCCGGCGTGGTGTCATTGATCCACACTCCCTGCGCGGATTCGGAGCCAGCCAAAAACTTCATGCGGTTCGGCGAGCGCATGAGCGAGAACAGCTGCAGGTGCATGCGCACGGTGCCGCGGCCGGCCGGGTCCACCGGCGCCAGGTTCCAGCCGGCGATGTACGGGGTCCGCTCGACGCCCTCGAAGAACTCATCCACCGCGGTATACAGCTTCTTGAGCAACGCGGCCAGGTCGTCGCGCTGGGCGTCGTTGAGATCCCGGAAGTCCCGGGCCGGGGTGTTGGGCATGACCATCGCCTCGACCGGCCACTTGGCCGCGGCCGGGACGAAGGCGGTGAAGTGCTCGGTTTCCGCGATGATCCGGGTGCCGGCGGCGCGCTCGCGCTCTAGCACGTCGGCGAAGAGATCCCCGCCGGTATCTTTTCGGTACTCCCGCGAGCGGTTAACCATCGCCTTCAGCCGGGGCGAGAGGAACGGGTAGGAATAGATCTGCCCGTGCGGATGCTGGAGGGTCACGCCGATTTCCTCCCCGCGGTTTTCAAACGGGAAGACCTGCTGGACCCCCTCGATGGCGGCCAACGCCTCCGTCCGGTGGGCCCAGGCCTCAATGACAGTGCGGATGCGGCCAACCGGCAGGTCCTTAAAGGAGGTGTGCGCGTCCTCGGTGAAGCAGACCACCTCGCAGCGCGCGTGGGCCGGCCGGCGCGGGACCAGGCCCATCGAGTCCACGTCGTACTCAAAATCCGGGCCGGCCTCCGCGGCCAGGGAGAAGGACGGGAAGCGGTTTTCAAAGACCACGACGTCGTAGGTCGGCGACGGGACCTCCGTGGGCAGGCCGCCCGGGCGCGACGGCGCCAGCGGGTTCTCGTTGGCCGGCGGCATGAACGTGCGGCTCATGCGGTGGGCGGCGAAGGCGACCCAGTCCCCGGTCAGCGGGTCCCGGCGCATCTCCGAGGTTGGCTGCACCTGCGGCAAGTCGCGCGGGTCGGTCAACACGCGCTCGCCCTCGGCGTGCGGGCGGTCATCGAAATAGAAGATGTCTCGGCCGTCTGCCAGCTGGGCTTGCGTGACTGAAACATGTGCTTCGGACATGCGTCGTTCTCCTGACGTTTCCTAAATAAATGCTGCCGCCGGCGGGAGGCTATCGCCCCGCCGGGATCAGTATCTAGTGCTTCGGGTGAGGTTCTGCTTCCACGGCGGATTCAGCCGCGGCCGCGTCGCTTACCACGATAGGCCGCAGCTTAGCCCAGGCGGCAAAGACCACGGCGGTGGCAAGCAGCGCGAGCCCGGTCCACAGGTTGTCCGTAGCGGCCTTAAGCGCCCCGGTTTCCGGATCGATGCCCGGGTCGAGGAAGAAGTAGCAGCCGAGGAGCACCACGCCGTAGATTCCGAGCAGGGCCGCGATCACGTTGCGCAGGTCGAAGGCGCCGGTAGGCGAGGTGGAGTCAGGTTTCTGGGTCACGGGTGAAGAAGTCATGATGAGTTACTCCCCTTCCCTTTCTAGGCGAAGATGACGTTGAGGACGATGACGAGGACCAGGCAGATGATCCCCAGTGGCACGGTGCGCTGGTACCACGGCAGGGAGGCCTCCGTGTAGTCCTCGAAGTGGCCCTTGGGCGTGACGGAGCTGACGAAGCCGACCAGCTCGTGGTCCGGCTTCGGAGTGGTAAACAGGGTGACCACCACGGAGACAATGATATCGGTGGCAAAGGCGATACCGGCGGCAACGAAGGCGGTGCCCTGGCCGGGTAGGTTGAACAGCGTGGCGCTCGCGTCGGTGAAGTTGGCGGTGTACCAGTAGCCGATGGCGGCCAGCGTGCCGGCAGTCAGTCCGGACCAG
The DNA here is from genome assembly GCF_055700955.1 of Corynebacterium sp. 1103A. Taxonomy (NCBI): domain Bacteria; kingdom Bacillati; phylum Actinomycetota; class Actinomycetes; order Mycobacteriales; family Corynebacteriaceae; genus Corynebacterium; species Corynebacterium sp. 1103A. The sequence goes on along the minus strand of NZ_JASTTF010000014.1, from coordinate 49,435 downwards.
CCGGCGTGCGGGGTCATCCGCTTCCAGAACATGCCCAGGATGAACGTGGCAAACAACGGCGCGTTGAAGAAACCGAAGAGTGTTTGCAGGTAGTCCATGATGTTGCCGAAGTTGCGCGCCAGCAGCGCGGTGAACATCGCGATGATGGTCGCGCCCACGGTCGCCCAGCGGCCGAACCGCAGGTAGTAATCGTCCGACCGGTCCTTGACCACGTAGGTCTGCCAGATGTCGTAGGAGATGACGGTGTTGAACGCGGAGATATTCGCGGCCATGCCCGCCATGAACGAGGCCAGCAGGCCGGCGATGGCCACGCCCAGCAGGCCGTTGGGCAGCAGGTCGCGCATGAGCAACAGGATGGCGTCGTTCGGCTCGGCGGTGCCTTCCACCAGGTCGGCGACCAGCACGGAGGCGACCATGCCGGGGATGACCACCAGGAAGGGGATGAACATCTTCGGGAAGGCGCCGATAATCGGCGTCTTGCGGGCGGCGGAGATGGAGTCCGAGGCCATGGCGCGCTGGACCTCGACGAAGTTAGTGGTCCAGTAGCCGAACGAGAGCACGAAGCCCAGGCCCAGCACGATACCGACCACGGACCAGAACGGCGAGTCGAAGCCGGAGATGTCCGTGCCCGGCCAGGTGTGGAAGTGGGATTCCTGCGCCACGGCGTCCTTGAGACCCTGCCAGCCGCCCACGCGGTTCAGGCCGATGATGGTCAGCGGCGCCAGGGTGGCGACGATGACGAAGAACTGCAGGACCTCGTTGTAGATCGCGGCGGACAGCCCGCCCAGGGAGATATACGACAGTACGATGATGCCGGCGATCACCAGGGCCACCCACTGCGGCCAGCCCAGCAGGGCCTCCACGATGGTGGCCAGCAGGTAGAGGTTCACGCCGGCGATGAGCAGCTGCGCGAGCGCAAAGGAGATGGCGTTGACCAGGTGCGCGCCCCTGCCGAAGCGCTTGCGCATGAACTCCGGCACGGAGCGGACCTTGGAGCCGTAGTAGAAGGGCATCATGACGATGCCCAGGAATACCATCGCCGGGACCGCGCCGATCCAGAAGTAGTGCATGGTCTGGAAGCCGTATTCCACGCCGTTGGCGGACATGCCGATGATTTCCACCGCGCCCAGGTTCGCGGAGACGAACGCGAGGCCGGTCACCCACGCGGGCAGGCCACGCCCGGAGAGGAAGAAGTCGATTGAGGAGGACACGCGGGCCTTGGCGGCCCAGCCGATGCCCAGCACGAACGCGAAGTAGACGGCCACCAAGAGGTAGTCGACCCACGAGGCGTCGAGGCGTAGTGCTTGCTGCACACTATCCATAATGTTGCCTTTCTGTCTGTTAAAAAGCTCTGATACGCAGCGCGAAGCTCGCCGGGGCGCCCGGTCGCAGCGTGGTGATATCGCATCCACTGGCCAGCGCGTTCGGCGGCGCGCTCATGGGTTCTACCGCCAGCGCCCGGCGCGGCGGTCCGCTAGGGTCGCCACCGGTGCGGTAATCCGGGAAGTCAGGCGCCGTATAGACTTGGACCCAGCGCATGCCGGGCTGGCTCCCCGGCGCGGGGTCGAGCTGGACGCCGTGACCGTCGGGGCGGGTCAGGCGCGCTACCGGGTGCGCGCCGCGGAAGCAGTGGTCGAGCCACACCTTCCCGGACTCATCCCGGCAGGTACCCGGCGCGCCCGCCGCGGCCAGCGGCACGCCGCTAGCGACGCCGGGGAGTACCTCCTCGGCCGGCCGCAGCTCCCCGCAGGGCAAATTGCGGCTGCCCAGCGGGAGGTTGTCTTCAACCGCCAGCTGAAGGCGGCAGTCATCGATAGCGTCACCGCCGGCCGAAAGGTAGGTGTGTACGCCCAGCGCGAAGGGCGCGGGGCAACCGTCAGTCTCCGCCCGGTATTCGGCAGCAAGGCCGCCTGTACCCAGCCGGTAGGTAGCGGTTAGCCGAATCTGCCACGGCCAGCCGGGCCGCGGACCGATGTCGGTGCGCAGCCGCAACGCCGTGCCCTCGCCCGCGACCCCGTCCGAATCCCCGTCCAAGGCCCCATCCGCGACCCATTCGCATTCCCAGAGGCGCTCGTGCACGAAGCCGTGGATGGCGTTGTTACTCTCCGGCTCGGTAATGGGCAGCTGGTACTGCTGGCCCTCCCAGCCAAACCGGCCGTCTTCGATGCGGTTCGGCCAGGGCGCTAGCACCACCCCGCACGCGGCGGGCGCGTCTGCGCCGTCCGGGTAGGTTTCCACCAAGTCGCGGTCGTTATAGGTCAGCGCTTTGATGCCGCCGCCTACTCCTGCAATCTCCGCGCGGTAGTCACCGGCGACGAGCGCGTATACCGGGTGATTCCCAATAGCCGAGTCCGACATGTACCTCACCTTGGCCTTTAAGGCCTAGCCTTCAGGGAGCACGCGCCTATGTGCACGTGCTGCGCGAATTTTTATACGCGCCACCTACTTACGCTATAACTGGGCGGAATATCCACGCAAACGATTGCAATGTGATTTGGGATTCCCTACCCCCAGCGGACTACCCTGTCCGATCCGGTCTTAGCGCACCAGCGCGGTCGCCATCGCGTGCAGGGCGGCTATCGCCTGCGCCTGGATGCCCGGGTCATCTGCCTGCTCGGCTGCGCGCAGGATAGCGGCGTTCAGCAGGGTGGATTTTCCGGAGCCGGATGGCCCCACCACCGCGACGAATTCCCCGGGCGCCACGCTCATGCTCACCCGGTCGAGCGCAGTGACTTGCGAGTCGCCGTCGCTGTAGCTCACGGTGACGTCAGTTAATTCCAGTGCGGGGCTCATCGATTCTCTCCTAGGGCTGCGAGCGGGTTGGTTCGGGTAACGCGCACGACCGCGACGATCGCGCCGATTAGGTCGGCGATAAAGAGCAGCGCTCCCCCGCCGAGGACAGAGCCCAGCTCCGTGGCGTACGGCATGGTCGGGGCGCCGACCTCTGGCTTCCCGCTGAGCTCCGGCAGACCCTCCGGGGCCAGGAAGGAGTCCGGCTCCACGCCAAACAGCGTGAGGTCAGCCGCCTTACCGTCCTGGTTGTGGGCGTTGACGATGGCCAGCCCCATTGGGGCCGCCTCCGTCACGCCGTCGATGCCGGCCATCGTCTTCAGCCCGGATACACCATCATTGACCAGCCCCGCCGTCAGGCCGGAGATAATCACGACGAGCATCGACATGAGCGCCAAGACAACGCCCAGCAAAAGAAAACGTGTGCGCGCGAAAAGCATTTCGCGCCAAGCAAGGTACATGGTTCAATTTCCTGAGTAGCCGACAACAACCAGCGGCTTTGCCGCTCCCCAGAGCCTTTAGCAACACAGTGTTTCCATCATGGCGACAGGGTGTCGCCTAACGCGGGGGATCGAAAAAGCCCCCTCCGAAGAGGGGGCTAATCGTAAGAAGATGGTAGCGGGGGCAGGATTCGAACCTACGACCTCTGGGTTATGAGCCCAGCGAGCTACCGAGCTGCTCCACCCCGCGTCGAGATGACTTCTAACATCTGCGCCTGCCACAGTGGGTTTTTATTGTGTCCCCTCTGTGTCGGCGACTCTTGTAACTATACAGACAGTAGTGCGCCCACCCAAATCCCCAGCGCACCCGGCATATCGTCCGGGGTGCGGGGACCGGGTGGCCGCGGTCGCCTAGCACCTAGTTACTGTTTCTCGGCGTCCTGGTAGCGCTTGACGGCCTCGTCCAGCTTGTCGAGGGCCCGGCCGTACTCCTCGTGGGAGCCGCCGCGGGCGTCCTCGATACCCTTGAGGGCGTCGTTGATGCCGGAGATGGCATCGCCAGCAGCGCTATCCGCCGGGGCGCTGGCCGGGTCAGAGGCGGAAGCCTCCTGGTCCTTGTCGTCGCCGGAACTATCAGCGTCCGACTTGTCGCCTGCGCCACCACGGCCATCGACTTCCTCGATGTCCTGGGCGGCCTCCGGGTCGATGCCGACCTGTTCCAGGGCCTCACTAATCGTCGGGGCGTAGCCCACGCGGCCCTTGTAGGAAATCAGCACACGCAACAGCTTCGGGAACGCGGATTCCTGATCCGCGCGCTTGGAGTAGATCGGCTCCAGGTAGAGGATCTCTCCCCCACCGACCGGCAGGGCCAGCAGGTTGCCGTTCTCCAGCTCGTTGGTGCCCTCCCACAGGGAGCGGTCGCGGGCAACCTGGTCAGAGGACATCATCGCGTCCTGGGCCTGCTTCGGGCCCTGGGTCTGCGTATCTGTCGGCAGGACGCGCACGGTGATCTTGCCGTAGTTCTGCGGGTCGGAGGTCGCTGTCATGTGCGCCGAGAGGAACTGGCGGCGCAGGCCACGGTAGGTGGTGGTCAACTGGAAGCTGGCTTCCTCCGACTGCGGATCACGGGCCATCACGTAGTACGGCGGCTGATCCTTGGCCTGGGCGCCCTCCGCCGCGGACGGGTCTTCCGGCACGGACCAGAAGGCGTCGTTGTTGAAGAACACGCCCGGGTCATCGACGTGGTAGCGGGCCAGCATGTCGCGCTGGACCTTGAACATGTCCTCCGGGTAGCGGAAGTGCTCGCGCAGCTCGTCGGAGATCTCCGACTCCGGCTTCACGACGTCTGGGAAGACACCCTCCCAGGCCTTCAGGACCGGGTCCTCGGTGTCGAACTCGTAGAGGTCCACGGTGCCGTCGTAGGCATCCACCACGGCCTTGACCGAGTTACGGATGTAGCCGACCTGGTCGTTGATGAGACGCTGGGTGGTCCCGTCCGGGTTCAGCGCGTCCTGGGTGGTCTCCGACAGGGTGGTGCGCTGCGAGTACGGCAAGGCCTCCAGCGTGGTGTAGCCGTCCACAATCCACTTGATCTTGCCGTCGATAACGGCCGGGTAGGTCGAGGAGTCCGTGGTCAGCCACGGCGCGACCTTCTCCACGCGCTCGCGCGGATCGCGGTCGTAGAGGATCTTCGACTCGGAGCCCACGCGGTCGGAAAGCAGGAAGTTCAGCTCGCGGTACTTCGCCGCGTAGATGGTGCGGTCGACGATGTTGCCGATGTCGACGCCGCCCTGGCCGTCGTAGGTGAAGGTGCTGGAGTCCGTGTCGTACTCGACCGAGCGATCGCCGGTCTGGCCGACGATGGCGTAGTCTAGGCCGTCGTCCGCGGAAGCGATGACCGGGCCGTAGTAGACGCGCGGCTGCTGGACGTTGATGCCCAGCTCCTCCTCGGCGTCACGGACCTCACCCTCGCGCTCCTCCTCGGCCTCCTTGGTATCCAGCTCGGAGACCGTGAATACCGGGAAACCACCGCGGGAGGAGCCGGCGTCGCGGGCGACCTCATCGACCTTGTTGGCCTCGGCCGCGATGAAGCCGTTGCCGTGGGTGTAGACCGTGTGGCGGTTCAGCCAGTCCTGCTGGTTTTCCTGCAGGGCGTTCGGGTCCAGCTCACGGGCGGCGACCACGAAGTCGCGCAGCTGCCCGTCCACCTCGTAGCGGTCCATGGCCAGGGTCTCCGGGAAGCCGTAGAAGTTCTTCAGCTGCTGCATCTGGGTGAAGGTCTCACTCAAGATGTCCGGATCCAGAAGACGCAGGTTGTTGATGGTCTCCTCGTCCTTGGCCACCTTGGCGTCCGGGACCTCCTCGGCGCCCCAGTTTTCGACGTAGTCAACGTCATCATCCGTAATCCCGTAGGCAAAGCGCGTGGACGCGATGTTGCGCTCGATGGATTCGGCTTCCTTCATCTGCCGGTTCGGCTGGACGGAGAACTGCTCCATCAGCAGCGGCCAGCCGTTGCCAATGACCAGGGAGGACACCAGCATCAGCACCACGGCCAGGCCGGGGATGCGCAGGTCCTTGATCACCACGGCGGCGAAGAAGGCGATGGCGACGAAGACGCCGATGACCATGAGGATGATCTTCGCCGGCAGGTAGGCGTTGATATCGGTGTAGGAGGCACCGGTAAACAGCTCGTTGGTATTGGTCAGCAGGTCGTAACGGTCCAGCCAGTAGCCGGCGACCTGCAGCAGCATCCAGACGCCGGCGGTCACGGCCAACTGGACGCGGGCCGGCTTGGAGACCTGGCCCTTCACGCCCGCGGCCTGGTTGCCGAAGCGGATGCCACCCAGCACGTAGTGGCCGATGAGAGCGATCAGGAAGGCCACCACGGCGAGCACGCTCAGCGAGCTGACCACCAGGCGGACAACCGGCAGGGTGAAGGCGTAGAAGCCCAGGTCGTGGTGGAACTGGGGATCCTGCACGCCGAAGTCGTTGCCGTTGAAGAACAACAGCACGATCCGCCAGGAGCCCTGGAGGATGAAGCCCGCAGCCAGGCCGATCAGGATGGGCAGGAACTTCAGGACCGTGTTCATGGTCTTTTCGATCGACTGCCGGTACTGGTAGACCGGGGAATTCAGGTCCCCCATGTCCGCGTCCAGGCTGTCGGGCCTGCCCCGCCAAACGAAGTGGGCTGCCAGGGCCACCACCAGGGCGGAAAAGACCGCCGCGACTAGGAAGAGGACGATGCGGGCGATGATGGCCGTGGTGAAGACGCCGCGGTAGTCAATCGCGCCGAACCACTTCCAGTCCGTGTAGAGCCCGACGAAAATCGGGCCCACGATGACGAGGATCGCAATGATGCCCACGATCCAGCCCAGCACGCGCGGCGGGCGCTTCATAGGGGCAGCGGGTTGGGATAGGTTTGAAACCAACGCCAGCTCCAATCAATTATCGTGCGAATATAGAAAGTTATAGGCTTCCAGTTTAAGCAAGCACTAAAGTGACAACGAATAAGGATGTTCATGAGTTCCCCCAGCAATTCCCAGCCAGCTCTTAACAAGGCCATGCGGGAGGCCGTCGAGTTTGTCCACGCCGAAGGGTGGGACGCCGCCCCTACCCTTTTCGCCCTCGTGCCCACGGATTTAGTGGCCGCGCAGCTCGACGACTTGGGAGCTCAGGACGACGCCCCGCTGACGCTCATCGTGCAAGATAACCTTCCCGAAAACTTGGAGCCGGGTTCGGAGGAGCTGGCCGACTACGTCTCCCGGCTGGCGTGGCCGCACGACGTGGAAGGCGTGGTCCTGGCCCAGGAGATCAAGTTCCGAGACGCCGCCGCGGGGGCAGACGCCCCGGCCCGCCCGGCGCGGCTGTATTCCGGCGTGCTGCGCGAGGAGGGCGTGGAGCTGACCCTGCTGCAGCTGCGCCCCACCGAAGAGGAGTTAGAAATCGCCGGCCCCTTCGCCCAAGACGATATCCAACTGCGCGGGGGCCCCGACGTGGCGCCGGGGGTGCTCGCGGCCCTGCGCTATGGCTTGGAGCAGGACCCGGATGAGGTAGTTTAAGCTGTAAGAAACGAGGCTACGGTTTATCCAGCCCCGCTTGGTCCCCTATCGCGATGTTCTTTGAGGAGATTGATCCCGTGCGTCTTGCCAACCGTTTCCACCGGGCGAGCCTGGCCGCCGCTACCGGACTGTGCGCGCTGAGCCTGGCCGCCTGTGGCCAGCCAGAAGAGGATCCCCAACCGGATCCCTCCCCGGCCGCCAGCGAAACGGACAAGGCCCCGGAGACCGAGACCTCCGAAGCAAAGGAGTCCACCGAGTCTTCGGCTCCGGCCACCAGCACCGCGGAATCCGCTTTGAAGTCCGCCACCGATGTGTCGGAGCCAGCCGATAGTTCGGCCGCCAAGTCCTCGCAAGCCGCCGGCGACGAAAAGCTGGAGGAGACCGTCGCTCAGGTCTACGAGATCTTCTCCAGCCTGGCGCCGCGCTCCCTGTTCGCCCAGTTCGATAGCTGCGATGACGTGGGCATGCGAGACTCCTACAACTGCACCGGCGCCGAGATCGGCTCCATCCAGTTCTACAAGTCCTCCTCCCAGGCCGCCCAGGCCACCCAGGTCCTGACCGGCCTGCGCAACGGGCACGTAGTCAAAGACGAGGGCGACATCCTGGTCGGCTGGTCCACCCTGGGCACCGACACCATCCTGTCCGTCGTGGACAACGACAAGGGTCTGGTCATGAAGCAACTGGCCCCCTCCGACGTGGAAGAGCCCGAGGAGCTCTTCGAGGAGATGGGCGTCCTCTAAACCGCCCCCGCCGCGGGAGCACCCGCGGCCTTCGCTCTGCCTGCCCGGCGCTACTGCGCCGGGCAGGTTTTCACGTCGCGCCCGGCGTCGAAGTCATCCATGGCCGCGATGGCATCATCCAGCGTGTCGACGCTGGCGATCACCATCTCGCCGTGGTCGCGGCTGGTGGCCTCCGCGCAGTTCGCGGAAGGAGCAAGGAATAGCTCGGCGCCGGCCTCTTCGGCCGCGTCCACCTTGTGCACGATCCCGCCGATGGGCCCGACCTTCGCGTCCGGGCCGATGGTGCCGGTTCCGGCCACGAAGTGCCCGCCGGTCAGGTCCCCGGGCGAGAGCTTGTCGATGACGGCGAGGCTGAACATCATGCCGGCCGACGGGCCGCCGATATCCTGCAGGTTGTAGTTGACCTTGATGTCCTCCGCCGGCTGGGTGGTCATCAAAATTCCTAGCAGCGGGACGTCCTCGTCGTGCGGGGAAGCACCCAGCGTTACTCTTTCTTCGCGTTCCTTACCGTCGCGCTCGACGGTCAGGGTGACTTCGTCGCCCGGCGCGTGGGACTGGATGCGCTTTTGCAGCTCCTGCGGCTCCCCGACTGCATCCCCGTCCATCGCCTTGATCACGTCCTCGCGCTCCAGGGCGCCCTGGGCCGCGGAGTCCTCGGTCAGATCCGCGACGACGATTTCTACCGGCTTGTCCAGGTAGTCCATGGCCGCGATCGTGGCGGCGGACTCGGAGTCGGTGAACGCCCGCTTGTTAGCCTCTTCCATCTGCTCCGGCGACATATTCTTCGGGATGACCGTCTCGATGGGCACGATGGTGTCATCGCTGGTCAGCCAGCGGCCCAGCATCTGCATCAGGCTCATCTGCGTGCGCACCGAGACGGTGGTCATGTTCAGGTGCCCGGCCGGACTATCGGTGTTCGGGGCGTCGACCTCGACGACGGGCTTGCCGTCGACCTCGTCCAGGGTGTTCACGGTCGGCCCGGGCCCCTCGGCCGCATAAGGCACCGCGAGGTTGATATCGGTTCCGGGGATTTCGGTGACACTGACCGCGGCGCCGAGCAGGACCACCGGGATTGCGCCCCACACGAGCGTGCGCCGGCGGCGCGAGGATGAAGAGGTCATGGCCACACAGCCTACCGTGTTCGCTATCAGCGTTTAAGTTGGCATGGTGGCAGCCTTAGCGCGAACGGTAGATTAGGGACTATGACTAACGGATTCGGCTTTTCTTTCCCCAATAATGATGATGACGACGATAACAACGATCGCCGCGACCAGAACCCGTTTGGCGCCTTCGGATTTAGCGGAGCCGGGGGCGGCGGATTAGGAGATATGCTCAACCAGTTCGGGCAGATGCTGTCCGGCATGGGCTCGTCTATGAACTCGCCGGAAAACTCCGGCCCAGTCAATTACACCATGGCCGAGCGTATCGCCCGCCAGCAGATTTCCAGCGACAAGCCCGTCGGCGACAAGGACACCCAGGCCGTCGAGCAGTCCCTGCGCCTGGCCGAGCTGTGGCTGGATGATTCCACGGACCTGCCGACCGCTAGCTCCACCGTGGCGGCGTGGAATTCCACCGAGTGGTTAGAAAACACCCTGCCCATGTGGAAGCGCATGGTCACTCCCGTGGCCGAGCACATGAACGAGGCGCAATTAGAGTCCATGCCGGAGCAGGCCCGGGAGATGATGGGCCCGCTGTCGCAGATGATGAACCAGATGTCAGGCATGAACTTCGGCATGCAGCTCGGCCGCGCGCTGGGCGACCTGGCCCAGCAGGCACTGACCGGCTCCGACTTCGGCCTGCCCGTCGCCCCGTCCGGGGTGACCGCCATGCTGCCGCACAACATCCAGCACATCGCGCGCGACCTGGACATCCCGGCCCAGGAGGTCATGGTCTACATCGCGGCCCGGGAGGCCGCCCGCCAGCGACTGTTTACCCACGTGCCGTGGCTGGTCGAACGCCTGGTTTCCTCCGTGGAGGAATACGCCCTGGGACTGGTCATTGACACCTCCCACATCGAGGAGGCCACCCGCGAGCTCAACCTGGAATCCGGAGATCCGCAGGCCATCCAGGACGCGATGAGCAAGCTGCAGGGCATGGATCTGTCCCCGCGCATTTCCTCGCGCAACGCCGCGGCCGTCTCCCGCCTGGAGACGCTGCTGGCCCTGGTCGAGGGCTGGGTCGAGCACGTCGTCACCGAGGCCATGCAGGACCGCATCCCGTCGACCTCGGCGATGAACGAGGCCTGGGCCCGCCGGCGCACCTCCGGCGGCTCCGCCGAGAAGGCGTTTTCCCGCGTGGTCGGCATCGAGCTGGCCGCCCCGAAGGTCCGGGAGGCCGCCGAGCTGTGGCGCCGCTCCACCGTGGCCGTGGGCGTGACCAAGCGCGACGGCGCCTGGGAGCACCCCGACCTGCTGCCCACCGCTGAGCAGCTGGACAACCCGGCCTCCTTCATCGACGCCCTGCTGGACGACGCCCCGAGCGACGACTTCGATGCCGAGTTCGCCAAGCTGGAAGAGATGCTGCGCAATGAGGACACCAAAGACGAGTCCGGCGACGCCGAGTCCGCTGAGGGCAAGTCCGACGCCGACAAGTCCGCCGACGGTGAATCCGCCGAGGACGACACCGAAAACGGGTATAGCGAGGACAACGGCGAAGACAAAGGCGAGGACGACGCCCCGAAGAACGACTAAGCCGGCGTAGGCCACCCGGACTGACCCGCGGTGGCTCTTAGTTTTCGTTTATACCGCCAGCCCCGCCACCGAAGCGCTGATAGGCCTCCAAATAGCCTTGCGCGCGCTCGGCGTACGGGGCTTTGTTGGCCCACATCCAGAACGCTTTCCCGTGGTTGGGGATGAAGGTGTGCACCAGTTCGTGGATGATGACCGAGTCCAGCACATATTCCGGCACCCGCTGCAGCCGGTGGGAGATCCGAATGGCGCCCGTGGTCAGGGTGCAACTGCCCCAGCGGGTGTTCTGGTTGGTCACCCAGCGGATAGAGCCGACCCGCGCCTGGCCGTACAGGTAAGTCTGGTTGAGGTACTCGGCGCGCTCGGCCAGCTTTTCGTCGCTGGCGTGCGGGGAGGCCTCCTTCTTGGCCAGCTGCCGGCGCATATCGGCCACGGCCTTGTCCTCCTGGACCTGCGACATCCAGGCCGGGATCCGAACTTGGAGGACGCCATCCACCACTCGGGCCTCGACGGTGCGCTTGCGCCGGGCCGAGCGGATAACCCGCACCGGCATGGTGGCGGCTGGCTCCCCCGGCTGCTGTGGTCTCGACATGACAGCCCATCCTAGCTGTGTTCCAATGAGGACACGTGCTCAAGGCCCATGCCGCCAGGGGCGCTACTCAAAGGGGTGAAGAGACGCCATCACGGCGAGGGGGAAAATCCGCAGGTGGATAACGAAGACACGACTAACGCCAAGTCTGATGAGGGCACGGCCTTTTTCGCCGAGCCGGAGGACACAGACCCGCCGGCCGGAGCGGGTGAGAGCTTCCGCTTCGCGCCCGGGGTGGGGTTTTATGCGCGGGATGCGGGCACGCTGCAGTTCGGGCTGGATGCCACCCGCGCCGGCCTGATTGGCACCGGCCAGCCCATGCGCCTGGCCCGTGCGCTGGCTAACCTCCCGGCTCCCTTCACGCGCGCCGACTGGGAGGACCTGGCAGGCCTGCCGCCGAGTGCCTCCCGCAGCCTGCTGGACGACCTGCTCAAATACGGCATCGTGCGCACCCAGGGGCTCGGCCCGGCGGTGGTGGTACTCGGCCGCACGCGGCTGGCCGGGCTGGTCACGGAGACGCTGCGCGAGCACGGGTGCCGGGTGCGCAACCCCTTCGACCGGGAGACGATGAGCTCCTACCTGGCGCACACCGCCCCGCACACCCCCATCGTGCTCGTCGACGAGCTGGCCGAGGCCCTCTACTGGGCGCCCCTGCTGGCCCGGTACCGCGCCAAGGCCTTTACCTGGTTGCCGATCAGCGCCATCGACTCCCGCGGGATCATCGGGCCGCTGCACTACCGCGGCGAAGGACCCTGCCCGCTGTGCTTCGACCTCGTGCGCAGCGACATGGACCCGTCCTGGCCCACCGTCATCGCCCAGTACGGGCAGCACACCAAGGCCCACGACTTCGCCGTCTACCACGCCATCGCCGCCCACACGCTGGTGGCAGTCGGCGCGGTCACCGGCACCCCTACCCCGCCGGGGGTTCCCGCCGCCCGGGCCGTGCCCGGAGCGCTCATCGACGTGGACGTCTACGGGCAGACCACGCACCGCATCCTCGAGCCGCACCCGCACTGCCCCGCCTGCTTCTAGTGTGCTGTGTTAGCTCGCGAGCGGTGTTTTGCTCGCGTGCGTGCTGCTTAGCCGGCCACGTGGCTAGAGACCAGGCTCAAGATTTCCGCGCCGAATTTTTCCATCTTGCTCGGCCCCACGCCGGAGACGCTGAGCAGCGCGGCCTCGTCCGTGGGCAGTTGCTCCGCGATGGCCAGCAGCGTGGCGTCGGAGAAAATCACGTACGCCGGCACCTGGGCCTCGGCCGCGACGTCCTTGCGCCAGGCTCGCAGGCGGGCAAAGAGCTCTTCGTCGACATCGGAGGCACAGAACTCGTGGCGGCCCAGCGACTTCTCCGCCGGGGTGGCCAGCGGGCGCCCGCACACGCGGCAGGACGAGCGGCGCCGGGATCTCCGCGACGGCGCGTTAGCGGTCTGGTCCTGGACCATTCCGTCCAAAAATCGGGTGCGCTCCCGGCTGGCGCGGGCTCCGGTGGTCTTCGCGCGCGCCCAGGAGCACAGCAGGTGTTCGCGGGCGCGGGTGATGCCGACGTAGAACACCCGGCGCTCTTCCTCGATGTCCTCGGCGTTGCCAGACTTGATGGCGTGGTTGAGCGGCAACAGCTTTTCGCTCAACCCCACCAAGAAGACCGCGTCCCACTCCAGGCCCTTGGCGGCGTGGAAGGTGGCCAGGGTAACGCCCTCCATCACCGGGTTCTGCTTGTTGCGGGCGCGCTCCTGCAGCTGGGCGACCACCCCGGGCAGGTCGATGCCAGGGCGGTTGTCCACCAGCTGCCGGATGAGATCCACCAGGGCGCTTAGAGACTGCCAGCGTTCCCGGGCCTGGGCGCCGTCGGGCTCGCGCTCGGAAAGCCCCAGCGGCGCGAAGGCGGCCCGGGCCACCGCCACCGGGTCGGCCGGCAGATCGTCGCGGCGGGTCGCGCGCACCAGCTCGCGCACACCTTCGCGGATTTCGGCGCGGGTGAAAAAACCCTCCCCACCGCGGACCTGGTAGACCACCCCGGCATCCGCCAGCGCCTGCTCGAAGGGCTCCGACTGGGAGTTGATGCGGTAGAGCACCGCTATCTCCTTGGCGGGCACGCCGTCGTTCAGCAGGCTTAGGATTTTGCCGGCGACCTCCTGGGCCTCGGTCTCCTCCGACTCGTAGTCCTGGAACTGCGGCTTCGGGCCGGGCTCGCGCATGCCCTGTAGCTCCAGGCGGGTGCCCGCGGCCCTCCCGCTGGCCTGGGCGATGACCCGGTTAGCCAGGTCGGTAACCTGCGGCGTCGAGCGGTAGTCGCGCTGCAGCTTGACCACCGTGGCGTTCGGGTACTTGCGCGAGAAGTTCAGCAGGTTGTCCGGGCTCGCGCCGGTAAAGGAATAAATGGTCTGGTTGGCGTCGCCAACCACCGTGAGATCGTCGCGCTCGCCCATCCAGGCGTCCAGCACTCGCTGCTGCAGCGGGGTGACGTCCTGGTACTCGTCCACCACGAAGCTGCGGTACTGCGAGCGGAACTCCTCCGCCACCGCCGGGACGTTTTCCAGCGCCCCGGCCACGTGCAGCAGCAGGTCCTCAAAGTCCAGCAGGACGCCGTCCGGGCGGGTCTTGAGGTCCTCGTAGGCCTGGTAGACCGCCGCGACCTTATCCGGGCTCACCGGGGCCTTGCGGCCCAGCTTGGCGATGTTTTCGGCGTACGTGCCCGGGGTGAGGAGGCAAGACTTGGCCCACTTGATCTCTTCTTTGAGATCCCCCACGGTCTCCTTGGTGTTTTCCACGCCCGCCCGGTTGACGGCCCGCCCGACCAGGGAGAACTGCTTGTCCACCATGGCCCAGGGCAGGTCCCCAGCCACCTGTGGCCAGAAGTATTTCAGCTGCCGGCGGGCCGCGGAGTGGAAGGTACGCGCCTGCACGCCGCCGACGCCCATGGACTCGAGCCGGTCGCGCATCTCCCCGGCGGCCTTGGTGGTAAAAGACACCGCCAGCACGCGCTGCGGGCTGACGAAGCCCTGTTCCACCAGGTGCGCGATCCGGTAGGTGATGGTGCGGGTCTTGCCGGTGCCGGCGCCGGCCAGGATGCACACCGGCCCGCGCGGGGCGGTGGCCGCGACCCGCTGGTCCTCGTCCAGCTGGCTGAGGTCGAGACTGAACTTAGCGTCTGGTGCCACGGGCGTACCACTCCATCATCATCGTGTGTGCAATAGAACCTGGCGCGGCCAGCGGCAACGACAGCACCTGGTCCCGCCCGACCCAGCGGATTTCGGCCAGCTCCCCGTCGGTCGCAGCCGCCGGGTCGGGTTCCGGGTGCGCGGCGATGGCGCTGAAGCCCACCATCAGTGAGCCGCTGGCCGGCCACGGCTGGGATCCCCAATAGGTTATCTTATGCAGCCGACGGCCGGTCTCCTCCCACGCCTCCCTTTCGAAGGCGTGTTCTAGGCTCTCGCCGACGTCGACGTAGCCCGCGATAAGCGAGAAATACCCCGGGCGCAGCCGGTTGCGGGCGAGAAGGATCTCCTCCTTTAACGGGTGGTGCACCATCCCGATGACCGCCGGATCTAAGCGCGGGTAGACCGTCTGCGTGTCCTCACCCGGCGCGCGCCCGGCGATTCCCCCGGCGCCGAATTCCAGCTCCTGCCCGCTGCGCGGGTGGAAGCGGAACTCGCGGCGGTAGCGCAGCAGACCAATCGCGCGCAGCGCCCACTGAATATCCCGGCGGATTTCTTGGTCGACCTCTGGGTTGCGGGCCAGGGCGGCGAGCTCGCGCGGGCCCAGCCAGCCCGCTGCCCCGGGGATGGTCTCTACCGCGGCCGCCGGCGGGGCATCGTTTACCACCGGCAGCCCGTCGCCGCTGGCGGGGACCTGCCCGCGCGCGGAGACGTAGATAAGCACTAGTCGTTATCCTCCGTGACCTCGGCGGGTTCTTCCGTGTCGTGCTTGATGTAGAGAAGGCGGTCGCCGGGCCGCAGGGCGTTCGCGTCGGCGGTGTCCACGCGGTGGATCTCGTTGTCGCGCAGCACGGCCAGCACGATGTCCATGATGTGGCGCGGGTTGGAGCCGACCTCGTATTCGCGCACGGGGCGCTCGGCCACGGAAAAGCCCTCGTTCGGGGAGAGCAGGTCCTCCATCATGGACACCACCGTCGGGGTGACGGTGGCCAGCCCCAGCAGGCGTCCGGCGGTCTCGGCGGAGGTGACCACGGAATCCGCGCCGGACTGGCGCAGCAGGTGGCGGTTTTCGGACTCGCGCACCGAGGCCACGATCTTGGCGTGCGGGGACAGCTCGCGCACCGAGAGGGTGCACAGCACGGCGGTGTCATCCGTGGACGGGGTGACCACCACGGACTTGGCGTGTTCCACGCCCGCGATTTTCAGAACGTCCTGACGGGTGCCGTTGCCGTAGATGGTGACCAGCCCGTGGTGCTCCGCGTGGGAAAGCGCCGCGCGGTTGGTGTCGATGACCACGATGTGGGAGGCCGGGACATCGTCGGCCAGCAGGGCCGCGACGGCCCCGGCACCTTTGGTGCCGTAGCCGATGACGACGGTGTGGTTATGCAACTTTTTCCTCCAACGCTGGATTTCGTAGGTCTTTCGAGTCTTTTCTGTCAGCACCGACAAGGTCGCGCCGACCAACAAGACCAGGAAGATCAGGCGGGCCGGGGTAATGAGAACGAGGTTTAAGAAGCGGGACTCCGGGCTGACCGGCACGATATCGCCGTAACCCACGGTGGTCAGCGACACGGCCGAATAATACGCCGCGTCCAAAAGCGACATGTTCTCCTCGCTGTAACCGTCCCGGCCGAAGTAGACCACCAGGGCCACAAAGACCACGATAACCAGCGCGAGAACAATGCGCCGCATCAGCTGCTTCCACGGGTTGGTCTCATCCTTGCGGGGCACACGGATGATGTCGATGAGGCCGTGCGCCGGCAGCGCGGACAGCTCGTGTCCGGGGTGGAACCGCTGGGTGATACGCCGCTTGAAGCGGCGCGCGGGAGTCGGCATGAGCTCGACGGCCTCCTTCGTGTGTCAAACCGGTGCGCGGGCGGGGAACTGACCTTCCCCACGCATTGCAATACCCTACTGCGATTGCAGCAATATTACCGAACTTCCGCGGCGACCACCCGCCCTCACTCGGGGTGCACCGCCCCGCTGAGCAGCCGTGCCAGGGCCGGCCCGTCCGGCAGGTGGCGCGGTTCCAGCGTGTAGTTATCCGCCACGTAGTGGAAGGCCGCGCGCACGCTGTGCGCCCCGGTCAGCCGGCGCCAAGCCTCGGCGTAGACCGCCAGCTGGATCTGGGCGGCCTGCATGTCCGCGCCCTGCGGCGGCCGGCCCGTCTTCCAGTCCACCACCAGCCAGCCGCCGTCCGGGGCGCGGAAGACCGCGTCGATGCGCCCGCGCACCACCGCGCTACCGATGGTGACCTCGAACGGCACCTCCACGTGTTCCGGGGTGCGGTTGGCCCAGTCGCTGTCTAGGAACTTCTCCTTTAGTGTGACCAGGTCCGCGGCCGGCACCGGCTCATCGATGCCGGGCAGCTCGTCCTCGCTCAGCAGCGCCTGGCCGCCGAAGCGCTCCTCCAGCCAGGCGTGGAAGGCGGTGCCGCGCTTGGCATAAGAATTCGGCTTGAACGGCACCGGGCGGCGCTGGCGGCGGGCGAACTGCACGGGATCCGCGCGCAGGGCCACCAGGTCCGAGGCGGTCAGCTCGCCCGGCAGGGTCACTTCCACCACGGGTGCTTGCAGCCCGCGGTATTCCTCGATGAGCGCGCTGGCTTCCGCCTCCCACTGGGCGAAGGCCTCGCCTTCGCCCAGCTCCGGTAGCTTCTCCATGGCCGCGGCCACCCGCCGCGCGCCGTCCTGGGCGCCCGGGCGCTGCGGCAGGACCGGGAAGCCGGCCTCCGGGGACTGCTCGGCGTCGGTGTCTTCGAAGCCTTCGTCCCAGTGCACGACCGCGTCCGGGAACTTATCCCGCAGCAGCTCCAGCTGCTCGTAGACGCCCTCCTCGCGCTTGCCGGTAAAGCTGCCGGTGACGGTCAGCGTGGATTCGCTGCGCGTCATGGCCACGTAGAACAGGCGCGCCGCCTCCTGGGCCAGGTGCTCTTTCTTTTCCTGCTTGTAGGCCTCGCAGCCCTTCTCGAAGTCGCTGCGGGTAGCCTCCTTCACCTCGCCCTTGGCGTTCGGCTCCGGCTCGACGACCTCGATGTAGTCGTTGTCGCCGGGTACGATGGCCGCCTGGGACAGGAAGGTCCCGCCGCGGGTCTGGTAGGAGGACTTGTCCGCGCGCACCACGCACACGTGCTCCCACTCCAGGCCCTTGGCCTTGTGCGCGGTCAGGATCTGCACCCGGTTGTTGACCTTCGGGACCTCCCCCGGCTCCAGCGCGTTCTCGTGCTCCTTGGCCAGCTCCAGGTAGTCCAGCAGCGCGCCGAGGCCGTCGACCGGCAGGGATTCCACCACGGCGGCGAAGGCGTCCAGGTGTGTGGCCCCGCCCGCGGTGCCGCGGGCCAGGACCTCGGCGCGCAGGTTGAACACCGCCTCGATGTCGGCGAAGAGATCACCCAGCGGCTTGGCCAGGCTATAGGTGCGCAGGTAGCGCAGCCGGGAGGACAGTTCCTCGATGCGTGCGAGCCCCTCCGGGGTGTAGCGCTCGCGCTCACCTAGGTCCGCGACCGCATCCGCCAGGCCCAGCACCTGCTCCGGCGCCTGGGCCGTGATGTCGTCCAGCTCCGCGCGCAGCACCGCCTCCGGATCGCTGGGATTAAGTGGCTCCTCCGGCGCCTGGCCTGCTGGTTGCTCTGTGTGTTGGTCGGTGTGTTGTTCGGTGGTCTGGGCCGGGTCCTCCTCGCCGGGGTGGCGCAGGCGGCCGGCCAGGTTGGCGGCGCGCTTGCCCAGGGACTGGATGTCTTTAAGTCCGATGCCGCAGGCGGGCCCGGCCAGCACGCGCAGGGCCGCGGTGTTGTTCTGCGGCCGGATGAGCATGGTGGCCAGCGCCACCAGGTCCTGGATTTCCGGCTCGAAGAGCAGCCCGCCCAGGCCGGCGATTTCGTAGGGCACCCCGGCTTCCTCCAGGGCGCGGGCCACGGGTTGGGCCTGCTTGTTGGTGCGCACCAGCACCGCGGCGCTGAAGTCCCGCTCTTCTTCTTGGGCCGCCGCGTATTTCTCGCGCAGGTGCCCGGCCACGAACTCCATCTCGGCGTCCGCGTTGGCGAAAAAGCCTAGGGAAACCTCGCCTTCGCCGGCGTGATCGTGGGCGCGCAGCGGGTCCACCGGCCGCGGGCCGCCGGCGAAGACGCCGTCGGCCACGGCGTTGGCCATCTCCAGCACCTTGCGCGGGTTGCGCCAGGAGATGGTCAGCTGGTCCTTGTCCGCGGGCTCGCCGCCAACTTTCGGGAAGTCCGTGACGAAAGCCGCAAGGTTCTCCGCGGTGGCCCCGCGCCAGCCGTAGATGGACTGCATGGGGTCGCCCACCGCCGTCACGGACAGGCCCGGGTGGGGCTCGCCGCCAAACAGCGCGCGCAGCAGCACGCGCTGGGAGTGGGAGGTGTCCTGGTACTCGTCCAGCAGCACCACCCGGAAGCGGGAGCGCTGGGCCGCGCCGACCGTCGGGTGCGCGGCGGCCAGCTTCGCGGCCACGGCCATCTGTTCACCGAAGGTGACCACGGCCTGGTCCCGCTGCGCTTGCTGCAGGGCCTCGACCAGCTCCAGGTAATCCACGCGCACCTGCTGGGTGTCCAGGTAGCCCTGGAGTTTCTTGGAATACTCGCCCTTGGTGCGCGGGCCCTTGGGCAGGTCGTCGACCTCGGCGCGGAAGTCCCTGGCGTGCTGGCGGATATCGTCCGGGTCCGCCAGCACGTTGTCCATGGCGGAGACCATATTGACCAGCTGCTCCGTGACGGTGCCGACCTGGCTGGTGCTGGATAGGCGACCGGTGTAGTTGGTGACCACCTCGTGGGCCAGGGCGAAGCGCTCGGCGTCGGTGATAATCCGCGCGCCCGGCTCCACCGGCACTAGCAGCCCGTATTCGCGGACCAGGTCTCCGGCGTAGGAGTCGTAGGTGGCCACCTTCGGCGCGATGGTCTCCAGGGCGTCGGCCACCGGCGAGCCTGGCGGGAACATGCCGGTCTCCCGCAGCTGCACCAGCGCCCGGCGGATGCGGTTTTCCAACTGCAGCGCGGCTTTCCTAGTAAAGGTCAGGCCCAGGATTTCCTCGGGGCGGACCACCCCGTTGGCCACCAGGGAGACCACCCGGGAGGCCATGGTTTCCGTCTTGCCGGCTCCGGCGCCGGCGACCACCAGCTTCGGCCCCAGGGGGCTGTCGATGACCTGGGCCTGCTCCGGGCTGGGCGGGAATTTCTTGCCCAGCGACGCGGCGAGCACGTCCGGGCTCAGGTGGGGGTAATTAGCCTTCGACATCGGTGGTCATCCTTCCTTCCGGCTGCACCGGGCAGATGGGCTTAATCCGGCAGAACGTACAACTATCACTAATGCGGGCGGTCACGGTCGGCCCGCGCTGCTCGGCCACCAGGTCGGGCAGCTGCGCGGCGAATTCCTCCAGGGCCTCTTCTCCCCAGGCGCTCTGGTAGCGGCCCGGCACCGACTTGTTCGACGAGGCCGGGTAGAACAGCACCCCGCCCTCGCGCGGCAGGCCGTTGCCGCTGGTGACCTTGACCCCGCTGGGGTTGCGCGCGCTGGTGTCCTCGGTGACCACCTCGCCCTGGGACAGGGCCAGCTGGTAGGTGGCTAGCTGCGGGTTGTCCTCCGCGGCCTGGACCGAGGGCACGGAGCTGCCCGTCTTGAGATCCACCACGCGGTAGCCTTCGGCGGATTTGTCCAGACGGTCGATGCGCCCGGAGATGCGCACGCCGTTGTCCAGCCGAACGTCGACGGGCACCTCGGTGCCCACGGCCGTGAAGTTTACGTTCGCCTCCGCGACCCAGTTCTGGGTGCGCTGCAGCAGCTCCGCGAAGGACTCCGCCTCCGAGGCGCGCTTCCAGGCCGGCGAGTTCTGGATGCTGCTAAAGGCCGCCAGCGACAGCTCGTGGGCCAGGGCGGGGATAAGCCCCCGGCCGATGGCCTCCAGGAAGGCGTGCGCCAGGCTGCCGCGCAGCATGGCCATCTGGTTGTCGGGCTCTTCCTCCAGGTTGGACAGCACCGCGTGCAACGGGCACTGCATGAGCGCTTCCACCTTGGACGGCGACAGCGCCGGCCGCGGGTCAAGCTCTGGGCTGCTGGCCACCTCCCGGGCGGCCCACCACTGCTGCGGCTCGGCGCCCGGGACCCCGGCCGCGGCCAGCCGCGCCAGCTGCCGGGCGGCCTGCTCGCGGGCGAGCTCGGTCTGCTCGGCGTCGCTGACTACCCGTCGCAGTGCCGCCACGAAGACGGGCACGGACAGCACCGAGACCTGCAGCGGATCCACCTCCGCTCCGCCGGCCTGCCCCGGCGCACTCGGTGCCTGGGTTCTGGTGGGCAGGGCGCTGGGTACCGGTTGCGGATGGGTCTCGGCGGCCGGCTCTGGCACGGTCAGGCCCAGCTCCTTGGGCCACACGCTCGCGCGCAGGCGCCGGGTGGCCGCGCGGCGGGCGAACAGCGCCGGGAAGTTGATGGCCGGGGTCGCGAAATCCGCGATGAACCGGGAGGGCTCCTGGACCTGTTCGGCATCGGGGGCATCGATAGCCACGACCAGCAGGCGTGCGGTGTGCCGGGTGGTGGCCACGTGGAAGAGGCGGCGCTCCTCGTGCAGGCGCTCGCGCAGGTGGCTGACCGGCACGTCCGGGTCGATGCCCTCGTCCACCAGATCGACCAGGTCCGCCTGGTCGAAGATGCTACCGGTCTCCCCCAGCGACGGCCACTCGGTCTCTTGGGCGCCGACCACGACCACGGTGTCGAACTCGCGGCCCACCGCGCCGTGGGCGGTCAGGATGTTGACCGCCTGCGGGGTGGCGTTGCGCCTGTCGCGCACGCCGGTGGGCAGTTCCTGCTCCGTGATGTGGCGGACGAAGGTCTTAAGGCCGGCGCCCGGGTAGCGCTCCACGAAGTCGCCGGCGGCGTCGAAGAGCGCCATCATGGCATCCAGGTCCCGGTCCGCCTGGGAGCCGGTCGCGCCGCCGCGCAGGGCGGCCGCCTGCAGGCGCTCGGCCAGGCCCGTGGCGTTCCACATGGCCCACAGGATCTCCTCCACGCTGGCGCCAGCCTGGGCCTGCTCCACGCCCGCGCCCAGCACGCCGCGCACACGCTCCAGCACGACGACTTCCCGCTCGGTCAGCAGGTCGTCGAAGTCCGGCAGCGGGCCGGTGATGAGCTCCCGCAGGGTTTCCAGGCCGCGCTGGGCGGGATTCCAGCGCCGCAGGCCGCGGATGAGCCGGCGCAGGGTGACCGGGTCCGCGCCGCCAATGGGCCCGGTCATGAGCTCTTCCAGCTGCGCGGTGCGCAGGGGCTGGTAGACCGCCTCGAGCGCTTGGACCATGGCGGCGACGAGGCGCTGCTCGGACAACACCACGTCCGTGGGGTTGAGGTGCACGGGCACGCCGGCGGCCAATAGGCCCCGGCGCAGCGGGGTGATATCCGCGACCGAGCGCACGATGACGGCGATATCGCTCCACGCCACCCCGTCGCTTAGGTGGCGGCGGCGGATGGCGTCGGCCACGGAGGCCTGCAGCTGGGCCGCGGTGGACACGATGTCCAGGCAGGCCGGCTTCGGCTGCCGCTGCGAGGCGCCCAGGTCGATCCGGTGCTCGGCGTCCAGCTCGTCGAAAAAGCGGGTATTAGCGCCGCGGAAGGCGAAGACCGCCTGCTCCGGGTCGCCGCCCACCACGGCCAGTTTCGCCTGGGCGATGATAAGTTCCAGCAGCTCGCCGGAGGCCGGCGCCAAAAGCTGCGCGTCATCGACTACGATGGTGTGCCATTGGCCGAAATCCAGCTGCCCAGCGCGCAGGAGCACCTGGCTGACCAGCTCCGCGGCCGAGTAGGAATGCGCGCCGCTGAGCGCCATGACCCGTTCGTATTCCTCCAGGAAGTCCCCGGCAGCAGTCCACATGGGGCGGGAGTGTTCGCGGCCTTTCCGGCGCAGGGATTCCGGCGACTGGCCGCGCTCGATGGCGCGCAGCAAAAAGTCGCGCAGCTGCCGGGCAAAGCCCACCATGCCCAGCGCCGGGCGGATCTCTTCCGGCCAGCTAGCCCCGCCGGCGGCGGCGTGGCCTTCCAGCAGCTCGCGGATGACGGCGTCTTGTTCCGCGCCGGTGATAAGGCGCAGGTCTTCGTCGCTGGCCTGGCGCAGGAGCGAAAAGGCCAGCGAGTGCACCGAACGCACGAGCGCCGCCGAGGAGGCGTAGTCGCCCAGGTGCGCGGAGATTTCGCGCCGCAGCGCCGCCGCGGATTCCTTGGAGGAGCTGACCACCAGCACCCCGGCCGGGTCCGCCCCGCCGCGCAGCACGTTGAGGACGGTGTCCACCAGAAAGCTGCTCACCCCGGCCCCGGCCCGGCCGGTCACCTTCCATATCCCCCGCTCCGGCAGGGGGTGCGGCCACGCGCGGGTGCCTTCGGGCTTCTCACCGGCCACGAGGCGCACCTCGGGCGAGGGCGGGAGGACTACGCCGCTGCGGGCGGTGTCATGGGGGTCATAACGTCCTGTCATGCCCTAAAGTTTGGCACACACGCGGGACACGAGCATCTGCTCCACCCGCTGGATCTCCGAACGTACGTTCACGCGCGAATCCTCGTGCAGGGAGTTCACGTGGCGGCGGTAGGCCGCCGCGCGCAGCAGCAACTGGTCCAGGCCCTCGAGGTGGTCGAAGCGGTCGCAGATGGCGTCGTCCACGGCGCGGTTAACCAGCCCGTCGACAATCACCAGGGCCGCCGTGTAGCCCTTCGGCCGGGGCGCGGCGGTGGGCACCACCTCCACGATGGCCGGCGGGTTGTGGCCGGAATACAGGGTGGTGGCCAGAAGGTCCGCGTGCCCGACCACGCGGGGCAGGCCGGAAAGGTCCGCGTAGTACTCGCTGGTTTCCTCCCAGGCCGCGCGCTCGGCCTGGGCGAAGACGTCCGTGCGGCTTTCCGCGGTGCCGGCGAAAGGCACCGAGTACTCCGCCAGCGCGGCCTCTAAGCGCCCGGCCAGCAGCGCCGTCTCGTCGACGCGCTTTTCTAGGTCCCCGGCCACGAACTGTGTGGCCTTCCAGCCGGCCACGGTGTAGCGCCCGTCCGTGGTCAGCAACGGGCGGGCCACCCGCGCCCCCCGCACACTCAACTTTTCGCGCACCCGGGCCGACCAGGTGGCCGTGGCCGGTGCGACGGCGTAGACCACATCACCCACCCGCAGGCCGTTGTCCCAGGCATACCCCAGCTGCTCGGGCTGACCCACGGCCGGACGGCCGCTGCTGCGGAATGCGCTTAAGACATGCTCCGGAGGGTTAGAAATCACGTCCGGCTCCTTCACTCGGTTCGGTTTGGGGTTAGGTCTCTAGTTGAGGTTTTGAGGTGTATTTAGTCGTTGCGGGCTTTGCCGTGGCCCGGGTCGTGGGGATCCTCCACGCCGGGGACCGGGTAGGGCCACGGGTTCGGCTCGCAGGTCACATCCTCGTCCGGGTAGACCTCGTCCGGGGCCTCGGCGTGCAGAGCCTTGTTGTTGAGCGAGATGGTCTGCTGCATCATCACCGGCGCCAGCTTGCCCTCGCCGCCGCAGGCCTGGTGCTCGGCGTAGCCGATGGCGTGGCCGAACTCGTGGTTGATGAGGTACTGGCGGTAGTTGCCCACATCGCCTTCGAAGGCGCGGGAGCCGCGCACCCAGCGCGACTCGTTGACCACCACGGTCGAGTCCCCGGTAATCGTGGTGTGGCAGGAGGTCTCCATGCCCAGCTGCGCGCCGCACAGCTCGGCGGTGGTCTCCAGGGAGGTCAGCCGGAAGCGGGTGTCCGGGTCCTCGTCGGCGCCCACGTGGACGAACTTGAAGGCCGGGTCGTTGGTCCAGCCGCGCGGGTCGGACAGGGTGGCGTCCACCATGCTGGCAAAGGCGGCGTCGCCGCCGTAGCTGGAGGTATCGATGCCATTTTCAATCTCCACCGAGTAGCGCACGGTACGCACCTCGCCCTGCCCCACCTCGAGCCCGGGCGTGCCGACCTCGCGGTAGGTGTCGTCCCCGGCGCGGGTGAACTCCCCGCCCGGCGGCAGCTGGTCGATAGCGCCTTGGACGTCGCCGGCGTCCGCCGGGTCCGGGCCTACGGCCGTGGCGTCATGGTCGGCCGCCGCGCTGTCTTGCTTCTGGGCGCGCGGGGAGCCGGCTTCCTCAGCGGTCTCACCGGGGCCGGTGAAGATGTCGATGAGCACCCAGATGGTGATGATCGCCAGGACCGGGATGGCCACCACCCGCCACCAGCCGTAGTCCGCGGCGAAGCGCTGCACCGCCCCGCCGGCGCCCGCGCCGTTGTGCGCGGCGGAATGGCGGGTGTTTTCCGGCACACCAGAATCCCCGGCCCAGCTGCGCTGGTCGTCCTCACCGCGCGGCTCGGCGCGGCGGTGGTGCCGGGGTTGTGGAAATTCCGAATTCTCCATGGCCCTTTAGGTTACCCGGTGCCCGCCGGCGCCCCGCAAGCGGGCGGCCGGGCCGAAGACCCCAGGCAGCGGTGGGAAAACTAGACGCCGGCGAAGCCGACGGCGTGCGGCTTGACCGCGCCGATTTCGACGTAGACCACGCGGTCGGTGCGCACCAGGTACTTGCGGCCCTTCTCATCGGCCAGCTCCAGGGTGGAGTTGTCCGCCAGGGCGGAGTTGATGCGCTGGGCCAGCTCATCCTGGGTGCCCTCCGCGTTGATGACCAATTCCCGGGCCGTGTCCGCGAAACCAAACTTGATATCCATGGGTGAAAACCTGCCTTTCTGCGTCTTCATCGTCTCTGGCGTACCGCGATACACCAATTCCTACTGTTTGAGCGCGAAGCCAAACAATCTAATGGCCCCCACTATAACCGTGCCGGTTAGTATCGAGGTGTGTCTGACTCGCAAACGCCTTCCACCGTACCGCCGACCCCGACGTTTTTTCGCCTAGGTGTGGCCGCCGAGATCTGCGATGCCCTGGCCGCCCAGGGTATTACCCACACCTTCGCCATTCAGGAGCTCACCCTGCCGCTGGCGCTCAAGGGCGCCGACATCATCGGCCAGGCGCGCACCGGCATGGGCAAGACCTTGGGCTTCGGGGTTCCCCTGCTCGACCGGGTCTTCGACGACGCGGCCCTGCCGGAGTGCGACGGCACCCCGCACGCCCTCATCGTGGTGCCCACCCGCGAGCTGGCCCACCAGGTCGGCGACGACCTGCGGGCGGCGGCGGCCAACCTGCCGCTGCGCGTGGTCACGGTCTTCGGCGGGCGGCCCTATGCCGAGCAGATCTCCGAGCTGGAACGCGGCGCGGACGTCGTGGTCGGCACCCCGGGCCGGCTGCTGGATCTGCACGCCCAGCACCACCTGCGTTTGGACGCGGTGGCCATCCTGGTCCTGGATGAGGCCGACGAGATGCTGGACCTGGGCTTTTTGCCCGATATTGAGAAGCTCGCCGCCGCGGTGGCCGGCAGCCTGCAGCAGACGATGTTGTTCTCGGCCACCATGCCGGGTGCCATCTTGTCGCTGGCCCGCGGCTTCATGGACAAGCCGGTGCACATCCGCGCCGAGTCCGGCGAGGCCGACCAGACCCACGCCTCGACGAAGAAGATCTCCTTCTTGGCCCACCGCATGGACAAGCTGGCCGTGCTCTCCCGCGCGCTGCAGGCCCGCGGGCGGGGCCGGACCATCATCTTTACCCGCACCAAGCGCTCGGCCGCCCAGGTGGCCGAGGACCTGGCCCAGCGCGGCTTCGCCGTGGCCGCCGTGCACGGGGACATGGGCCAGGCCGCCCGCGAGCGCTCGCTGGAGGCCTTCCGCTCCGGCGCGGTCTCCACGCTGGTGGCCACGGACGTGGCCGCGCGGGGCATCGATATCGATGATGTCACCCACGTCATCAACTACCAGGTCCCGAACGATCCGCAGACGTTTATCCACCGCATCGGCCGCACCGGGCGCGCCGGCCACACCGGCACGGCCGTCACCCTGGTCGGCTACGACGAGCAGGCTAAGTGGGAGGCTATCGATGCCGAGCTGGACCTGGGCCAGCACGACCTGCCCACCTGGTTCAGCACCTCCCCGGAGCTGGCCGAGGCCCTGGACTTCCCGGAAGACGCCGAGGAGTCGGTCGGCCCGGCCCGCGCCGTGGTGGGCGGGGACCGCAAGCGGCCCGGGCGCGAGCGCCGCTCCGGGCGCCCCCGCCGCCCCCGGTCCGCGCCTCAAGCACGGGGCCGGAAGCGATGAGCCGCGCGGTGATGCTGCGCGCTTCCCGCCGCGACTGGGTGCTCACCGCGGTCATCGCAGTAGTCTGCGTCGTCGCGGTGGTCGGCGCCTATTTTTCCGGCTCCCTAAGGGCCGCGGACCTGCACCCGGCCGACCAGCCGGTCCCGGAGGCCCCCGCCACGCTGGCGGAGATCCCCGCGCAGTTAGCCCCGGCCTTCGAGCTAGCCAACGGCGCCGCCCCGCAGACCTCGGCCGGGGTCCAACCCATCGCCACCAACGGGCTCATCATCGCCGCCGACGGGGACACCGTCCGCGCCGTCGATACCGAAGGCCACGAGGTCTGGTCCTATACCCGCACCGATGCCCCACTGTGCAGCCTGGCCACCGCCTGGGACAAGGTCGTGGCCACCTACCGCACCTCGGTCGGCTGCGGCGACACCGTGGCTATCGATGCCACCACGGGCCAGTACTCGGACACCCGCAGCGCGCTGAATTCTGAGGAGACCGTGCCGGTCAGCTCCAACGACCGGGTGGGCACCGCCTCAACCGACCGCGTCGAGCTGTGGCGCTCCGACATGGTGCGCACGGTGGAATACGGCGAGATCCCCGCCCCGCAGGAGGCCCACACGCAGCCGCACCCGGAGTGCACCATCAACTCCGCGCTGACCCGCACCGAGCTGCTGGTCGTCTCGGAGACCTGCCCGGACGCCGCCGACCGCGACTTCCTGCGCTTCCAGACCACGGAGCCGGAGGATTCCCGCACCCCGGACGTTAACGCCACCGCCGAGGTCGAGGCCGCCTCCGCCCGGCTGGTCGCCGTCGGCCAGTCCGCGGCCACCGTCTACGCGGAAGGTGACACCCCCGAGCTCATCTCCTTTAGCGACGACGGCACCGTCACGCACCGCCAGGCCGTCCCCTCCTCGCCGGCCGTGAGCAACTCCCCCACGCTGTTTCAGCCCGCCACCGCGGACCTGCCGCACCACATGACGTGGTTCGACGGCGCCCGCCTGTACCTTTTCAGCCCCAACGAGCTCAAGGTCACCCGCGTTTTCGACGGCGCGCTCGGCACCGGTGCGGCCATCGGCGACCGCCTGCTGGTGCCCACCGCAGACGGTATTGCCGTCTACGACTGGAAGACCGGCCAGACGGAGCGCACCGTGCCGGTCGACCGCGGCTCCTACCGCGGCCCAGTCCACCTCACCGTCGCCGGCACCAACCTGGTCGAGGCCCGCGGCGGGCAGTTGGTGGCCCTGCAGGCCGCGCCGGCCTAGCTGCCTGGGCCTGCTCTGGCTACGCGGGCCTGAAAGCCCGCCCTAGAAGTTCTGCTGGAACCATTCCTGCGAGATGGGGTTGACCATCAGCAGGTAGATGCCCGCCAGGGCGGATACCAGCGTGGCGATGCCGAGGGCGATGGCCCCGCCGGAGAACATCTGGAAGGAGCTGGCGGCCAGGATGAACTGCACCAGCAGCACCGCGCCGCGCCCCCACCGGCGGCCACGGGTCATGGCGATAGCGCCCACGATGACGAAGCCGAAGACGATGAAGATGAAGATCGCGGTGCCCAGGCCCAGATAGTCGGTCGCGGCGGTCTCGGAGACCAGCGACGGGTTTTCCGGGTGGGTGGCTTCGTGCACGATCAAAAAGATGCCGAAGATGATGACGGCGATGGACTGGACGATGCCGATCCCGGCCCCCAGGCGGACCGTGGCTGGGGCGCCCAGCCCACCGGCGCGGCCGGCCGAGTAGCCGGCGGCTGAAGCAGCGGATGTCGATTTCTTAGAGCTCACGGCGCTTAGTCTACGTTTTCCCGCCCGCGCGCCTCCACTCGCCATAGCCTCCGAAGCTTAAAGGCGGGTTTACCCGCCGTAATGTTAAACGCGTTGTCTAGGGGACTGAGCGGGCGCCCGGTCCACCGCGCTCGGGTGTGGTCCGCCGGCCCGGATTTGACCTAGTCATACCTTAGGTATTTGACAGACAAACGCTGTCTGTGCAGGCCAGCGCGTTACTAGTACCTGTCAGCTGCCTAAAATTCGGAGAAAGCTTCCCAATCCACCGAGATATAATTCGGTGATATTGACCACAATTTAGCCTTTAACCCTAGCGAAGTCTTTGTAAACGTGTCATTATCTTCAGGTAGCAAAAAAGACGAGCTGCTTAACCAGCTCCAAACTCTGCACCAACGCAGAGTGAACGCCAGGTAAACCATGGCGGCAAGCGGAGGCCTGACCTCGAGACCAGACACCCCGCGTTGCAGACCGGTCCTGGCACGCAAACCCCATGACATTAGGGCTTGGCTCTGATTTTCGGTGCGCCATTTGCGGTGACTCCCGAATTCGGCTCCAAGTACCGGTGTTAAACGCTGTCGAAAATTTGTTAGGAGATATCAATCATGGATTGGCGCCACGAAGCAATTTGCCGCGACGAGGACCCCGAGCTGTTCTTCCCGGTCGGTAACTCCGGCCCCGCCCTCACCCAGATCGCCAAGGCCAAGCTGGTCTGCAACCGCTGCCCCGTTTCCTCCCAGTGCCTGAAGTGGGCCCTGGAGTCCGGCCAGGACGCCGGCGTGTGGGGCGGCCTGTCCGAGGAGGAGCGCCGCGCCCTGAAGCGCCGCCGCAACCGCGGCCGCGGACGCGCCCGCGTCTCCGCCTAAGGTAGGGCAATTTCGCCCCCGGCGTTGCCTGCCGCTACAGTTATTACCAGTTCATCTAACCGCTCTCTGCAAAGGAGTACCACCATGAGCAAGCGTGGCCGTAAGCGTAAGGATCGCCGGAAGAAGTCCGCTAACCGCGGCAAGCGTCCTAACGCATAATCACAGCTAAAAACACCGAGCCCGCCGCAGCGGGGATAACGCCTCGAAGCGTTAAACCCCGCCGCGGCGGGCTTGTTGTGTCTTGGCCTCCCCCGCCGTGTTTACCGGGACCCGGAGAAGAGCCGGCGTGGGAAGGCTGTGTTATTTACTGGTAGCGGATGGAGCGGATCTGGACGGTGATCCGCTGCCGCAAGGTCTCCGGGGCGTGGGTGGCTTTGTCGCAGGTGCGCACCAGGCGGCGCACGATCTGCTCGGTCTCCAGGCGCTCCATACACACGTTGCACTCGGCTATGCGCGCCTCAACGGCCGCGCGCTGCTGCGGGCTCAGCGACTCGTCCAGCAGCCGGCACAGCAGCGCCTCTATCTCCTGCGAAGAACAGTCACAAGCCCCGCGGTGGTTGCAGTTGCTCACTTGTCTGCCTCCATATCTGGGTGGTTGAGCCCAATGCCTTGCTCACGTGCTACATCCTTCAACGCTTTTCGCAGTAGTTTTCTTCCCCGGTGCAGCCGTGACATGACCGTGCCTAAGGGGATATCCATCACTTCCGCGACTTCCTTGTAGGCCAGCCCCACCACGTCGGAGTAGTAGACCACCATGCGGTAGTCCTCCGGCAGGTCGTTCATCGCCTCCGAAATCGTCGTGTCCGGCATGGCCTTGAGCGCGGCGACCTCCGCGGACTCCAGGCCCGTCGAGTCGTGCCCGGAGGTCGTGTACAGCTGGAAGTCGGTCAGCTCGTCCGCCGAGGACTGCGTGGGGCGGCGCTGCGCCTTGCGATAAGAGTTGATGTACGTGTTGGTCATGATCCGGTACAGCCACGCTTTCAGGTTGGTGCCCTGCTTGAAGGAATCGAAGTTCTTATACGCCTTCAGGTAGGTCTCCTGGATCAGGTCCTCGGCGTCTTGCGGATTGCGCGTCATGCGCATCGCTCCCCCGTAGAGCTGGTCTAGAAGCGGCATGGCCTGTTCCTCGAACGAGGCGGCCCAGTCTTGTGCCATTAACGTACTCCTTTAAATGAGCTTTCTGCCATAACCATCCTAGGCCCCGGCGCCTTGGGGTAGAAGTTCCGGGTAATCGTTGCGTATATTGCCCACTTCCTTGGCCGCTTGGTCCACCTGCCACCCGGTCACCGGGCTGGGGTGCAAAAGCTCGGCGGCCTCCTCCGGGGTGCCTTCTGCCCACTGCCGGATTTCCTCGGGCGCCAAAAAGCGCGGCAGACGGTCGTGCAGCCAAGCCATCTCCTCGGTCGACGCGGTGGTCACGATGGTCGCCGAGAGCTGGTCCAGCCCCGTGGCCCACAGGCCGGCCGCCCACATCATCTGGCCGTCACCCAGGCGCACGTAGTAGGGTATCTTGCCGGTGCCGTCGTCGTGCCACTCGTAGTAGCCGTCCATGGGGATGAGGCAGCGCCCGGAGCCGGCCCGGCCGGCGAAGGCGTCCCGGAACGACGGTTTCTTCTGCACCGTATCCGCGCGGGCGTTAAACAGCGGCGGGCCGTCTAAGTCCTTCTTCCAATGCGGCAGCAGGGCCCAGCGCCCCGGATCCACCTGTGCGTAGGCCTCCTGGATGCGCACCACGGGCACCTTCTGGGTCGGAGCGATGTTGTACCGCGGCCCCGGCAGGCCGGTGGGCGCAGAAACTTCCTCGATTCCCTCCAGCGCACCGACAGAATCGAGCAACGACTCGCTGAACAAGACAAAACGACCACACATGAACCTCTATTATGGCCTATATGGCAGATTTTTGGTTAGCCCCGCATCCCACCGGCCCCCTGCGCTGGGAGCAGCGCGTGCCCGGGTCCAAGTCCATGACCAACCGGGCCCTGGTCCTGGCCGCGCTTGCCGATGCCCCCTCCGTCATCACCCAGGCACTCATCGCCCGGGACACCGAGCTGATGATTGCCGCCCTGCGCGAGCTCGGCGCCGAGATCGAAGTCGAGGACGCCACCACCGGCCCAGAGATCCACGTGGCCCCGGGTCAGCTGCGCGGCGGGCACATCGACTGCGGCCTGGCCGGCACCCTGATGCGCTTCTTGCCGCCGGTGGCGGCCCTGGCCGGCGAGCCGGTCGCCTTCGACGGCGACGAGCAGGCCCGCGTACGCCCCATGGGCGCTATCTTGGGCGCCCTGCGCGACTTGGGGGTGACGGTCGACGCCGAAGGCGACAGTCTGCCGTTTAGCATCTCCACCTCTAACACCCCAGCCGGTGGCGAGGTCACCATCGACGCCTCGCAATCCTCCCAGTTCGTCTCCGGCCTCCTGCTAGCCGCCCCGCGTTTCGAAAAAGGCATCACCGTCCACCACGTCGGCGGCGCCATCCCCTCGCGCCCACACATCGAGATGACTCTGGCCATGCTGCGCGAGGCCGGCGTGACCGTCGACGAGGACGGGAACAGCTGGACCGTGCACCCCGGCCCCATCAACGGCCGCGAGTGGAGCATCGAGCCGGATCTCTCCAACGCCGCCCCGTTCCTGGCCGCCGCGGCGGTGGCCGGCGGGCGCGTGACCGTGCGCGACTGGCCGGCCGTGACCACCCAGGCCGGGGATCTCATCCGCGACGTGCTTTTCCGCATGTCCGTCACCATCGAGCAGGCCCACGGGCAGGTCACCGTCGTGGGCTCTCCAGGCGCCCGCCTGCGCGGCATCGACTACGACATGTCCGCCCTCGGCGAGCTGACCCCCACCGTGGCCGCGCTCTGCGCGCTGGCCGATAGCCCCTCCCGGCTAACCGGCATCGCCCACCTACGCGGCCACGAGACCGACCGGCTCAGCGCCTTGGCCACGGAGCTCAACGGCCTGGGCGGCGACGTCCACGAGCTGCCCGACGGGCTGGAAATCACCCCGGCGCCCCTGCACGCGGGCCGCTGGCACACCTACGCCGACCACCGCATGGCCACCGCCGGGGCCATCCTGGGCCTGGCCGTCGAGGGCATCGAGGTCGAAGACATCGCCACCACCGCGAAGACCCTCCCCGGCTTCGCCGAGCTCTGGGAGACCATGGTCTCCGAAGGCAGCGCGCATGCCTAGGCGCCACTACGACGAGTCCGACGTCCACGTCCGGCCCGGCAAGGGCTCGCGCCCGCGCACCAAGGACCGCCCCAAGCACAAAGACGCCAAGTTCGGCATGGTCATCACCAAGGACCGCGGCCGCTGGGGCGTGGCCCTCGACGACGGCCCCGTGGTCACCTGCATGCGCGCCCGCGAGCTGGGCCGCACCGCCATCGAGGTCGGCGACCGCGTCGGCGTCGTGGGGGACACTTCGGGCCGCAAGGGCACGCTCGCGCGCATAGTCAAGCTCGCCGAGCGCACCTCCGTGCTGCGCCGCACCGCCGACGACACCGACCCCTACGAGCGGATCGTGGTGGCCAACGCCGACCAGATGCTGATTGTCACCGCGGTAGCCGATCCGCCGCCGCGCTCCGGCTTCGTCGAGCGCGCCCTCGTGGCCGCCTTCGTGGGCAATATCCACCCCATCCTGTGCCTGACCAAGACGGACCTGGCCGACCCGGCGCCCTTCGCCGCGGAATTCGCCGACCTCGACATCAGCGTGGTCTACGCCGGTCTCGACGACGGCCTGGAGCAGGTCAGCGACGCGATCTCCGAGCACATCACCGCGCTCATCGGACACTCCGGGGTGGGCAAGTCCACGCTGGTCAACCGGCTGGTCCCGGACGCGGACCGGGAGACCGGCGAGGTCTCCGCCGTGGGCAAGGGCCGGCACACCTCCACCCAGTCCGTCGCGCTGCCGCTGCCCGGCAATAACGGCTGGATCATCGACACCCCCGGCATCCGTTCCTTCGGGCTCGCGCACGTCGATGCCGACACCGTCTTAGGCGTCTTCGAGGACTTAGCCGAGGCCACCGAGTCCTGCCCGCGCGGGTGCACGCACGCCGGTCCCCCGGCCGATCCCGAGTGCGGGCTCGACGTTCCCGCGCTCATCCCCCCGGATTCGGCCTCGGCCCGGCGCGCGGCCGCGGTGCGCAAGCTGCTGGCCGCGCTGCGCACCAACGTCGACTGGGAAAACTAGCCCAGTCCGAGCCGCTGCCGCCTAGAGCAGCTCCACCAGGAAGGGCAGCTCGGTCGGGTCGTAGAAGGCCATGAAATTATCGAGAGCGTCGCCGACGGCCAGCTCCGCGTCCTCGTCGCCCAGGTCCGCGGTGTCGATGGCCTCGATGGCCTTGGCGGTAGCGGCCTCGGACTCTTCAATGTCGACGTGGATGGCGGCCAGCTGCTCGGTGGTAACCAGCGCCGGTTCCAGCTTCACCACGGGCTCGCCCATCTCCGGCTGCGGGATGACCGCCTCGGCGGGCACGTCCACGGAGATGACCACGCGCCGGTGGGGGAAGTGCTCCTCGTCGCCGATGGCCAGCAGCCGCAGCGACGCCATGGAGGCCTCCAGGAAGGCCGAGTAGGCGATCTCTTCCTCGTCGCCGGCGGTGTAGAACTCACGCAGGGCGTCGGTGACCATAAAGCCCCAACCCGAGCGGGCGTGCAGCTGGCCGGTCTCCTTCAGCTCTGTGAGCATGGCAAAGGTGGCCGGCAGGTAGACGCGACAATCAGACATCTTAGAACTCGCCCTCGATGTCGAAAACGGCCTGGATCTCAATGCTGGTGCGGTCGAAGACCGTGTACAGCATGCCCAGCAGGCCGAACTCCACCGACGCCTTGACGTTGACGATGTTGTCGTCCACGAAGACGCAGTCGTTGACCGGCAGGTCGAGGGCGTCGGCTGCCGCCTGGAAGGCCGCGAGCTCTGGCTTCTCCGCCCCGATCTCGCCGGAGAGCATGACCGCGTCCACAATGCCGCGGTACTCCCACTCCCGGATTGCCTCGGCGCCGGGGCCGCCCGGGTCGTTGGACAGGATGGCCGTCGCCACGCCCTGGGCCTTGGCTGCGGCCAGGAGGTTGCGCCAGCGCTTCACGTCTTCGTCGGTGCCGTCGAGCACGCCGACGTAGTCCACAATCAAACCACGCATGAGTTCTCTTTCTTCTCGCTTCGGGTTTTATTTCCCTCTAACCCCGCAGATTATAGCGAAGAGGCAATTCGCGCGCCTCCACCCCTTTCAGCAAGCTCACAGCTTCCGAGCCTCGCCCTGCACACCGCCCCGGTGCGTGCCAGAATACGGCCTATGTACGCCCCCATTCCCGGATTCGCCCACCTGCAGCTGTACGTGCCGGCAGACCCGATTTCCTACGACCGGCAGCCCACGCCCATGGACGAGGAGGTTAAGGAGCGAGCCCAGACGCTTATCCGCCAGGTCATCGAGACCGCCGCCGGTCGCCGCCCGCTCAGCCACGTGCGCTCCGAACGCTTCCCGCCGCGGCTGGCCAACCACTTATCCGCCTGGCTGCGCACGCGCGGGTTCAGCCTGCCGGCGCGCCACGATCTGGTCGCCGTGCACGCGCACGCCAACGGGGAGTTCTACGGCACCGCCACCATCGGCGTCACGCAGCACGCGTTCACCGGTTCCTACGAGCAGCACCGGCTCGTGTCCTTCCGGCTGCTCTAGCCTAGAGCGAGCCCAAAAACATCAGGACCTGCGTCCAGTCCACGGAAGACCACGCGGCTGCCGATGCCCCCACCGCTACCAGGATCCCGCCCAGCGCGGCGCCGATGCCCCACACGGGCGCCCCGGCGTCGGCATCGCTAGCAGCGCCGCCAGCGGCGCCGTGGTCGTTTTCGGTACCGTCCGTGCCCGGCGCGGCAGTATCCTCGGCCGGCCGCGCTGCGGCACCGCCTTCTGCCCGGCCTGCCTGGCCGGCTTGGCCCGGTTCTGCCTCGACGCGCTCGAGCCACTCGCCTACCGTTTCCTGCCCGCCGCTTAGTGCGGTGCGGGATTCGTAGCTATCGGCGCGGTAGTTTTCCGTCGGCGCGGCGCTCGCCCCCGTCGGCGCGCCCAGCAACGCTGCGGTCACCAAAGCCGACAGGGAAGCTAGACGGCTTCGGCGGCGCGGCGTTCGCATAAAAACTCCAGTCGATTAGTAAGTACTTATCAAGGACTTAAGCCTACCTCAAGCCGGCCGGCGACGCAGAATTTCCGTGCTCCGCGCGGCGGCGGGCCCAGAACACGAGACCGACTACCACGCCTATGCCCACCACCAGACCGGTGTTGAGCAGCATGAGGCCGACCGGCCACATGCCGGTCGAGTCGCTGAGCCCCGCCTGCACGGACCAGGCGAAGCCAAACCCCAGCGTCGGACCCGTCACCGCGCCCAGCGCGCCGGCGCCGGTGCGGGGAACGCGCCAAGCCACCACGGCGGTCAGCGCCACTATGGCGATGGCTGCCACGGCAATTTGCCACGCGGCATAGTGGGTGTGGTTGCCCCAACCCAGGCTCAGCAGCCAGGCACCGACGCCCCCGACGAAGCCGGCAGCGACCCCCTCCCCGACCCGGGCCCGCCAGACAGAAAAAATGGCGGCAGCCACCAACAGGACGCTAAACAGCGCCCAGGTCAAGGTGACTGCCACCATGGGAAACCTGCTTTCCTAGCGGGGTTTAGGCCGCTTTAGGCCTCGGAAGTCGATCCCGACTCGGCGTTTTCCTCCTCGGTCGCGAACTGCTTGCGCAGCAGGAAGAGCTGGCGGACGGTCTCTTCCTTGATGCCTTCGTTCATGGCCCGGAACATGTCGCCGCCCTCCTTCTGGTACTCGACCAGCGGGTCGCGCTGCGCCATCGCACGCAGGCCGATGCCCTCCTTCAGGTAGTCCATCTCGTAGAGGTGCTCGCGCCACTTCTGGTCGATGATCGGCAGGATGACCATGCGCTCGGTGTTGCGCATCTGCTTCTCGCCGCCGATGGCGGAGATCTTCTCCTCCAGCTCGTCGTACTGGTGCTGGGCGTCGTCGGTCAGGGCGTCGCGCAGCTGCTCCGCACTCAGCTCGCCCGGCGATCCGTACTCGGAGCCGTCCACCAGCTCCGCGGAGGACACCGACGGGCCGTAGAGGGAGTCCAGGGCCTGCCAGAGCTTGTCCAGGTCCCAGTCCTCGACGTAGCCGGCGGCGGTGGCGGCGGCCACGTAGTCCGAGACCGTGTCATCAATCATGGAGCGGATGTTGTCCTTGATGTCGCCGGCGTCCAAGATCTTGTAGCGCTCGCCGTAGACGACCTTGCGCTGCTCGTTGAGTACCTCGTCGTACTTCAGGACGTTCTTGCGCATTTCGAAGTTCTGGTTTTCCACCTGGGCCTGCGCGCCCTTGATGGAGTTGGAGACCATCTTGGCCTCGATCGGGACATCGTCCGGCACGTTCAGCCGGTTCATCATGTTTTCCA
The DNA here is from genome assembly GCF_055700955.1 of Corynebacterium sp. 1103A. Lineage (NCBI taxonomy): Bacteria > Bacillati > Actinomycetota > Actinomycetes > Mycobacteriales > Corynebacteriaceae > Corynebacterium > Corynebacterium sp. 1103A. The sequence continues at coordinate 12,770 of NZ_JASTTF010000014.1, read as the reverse complement.
TGGACTGGCCCACAAAGCGCACCATGAGCTCGTCGCGCATGGACAGGTAGAAGCGGGTCTCGCCCGGATCGCCCTGGCGGCCGGTACGGCCACGCAGCTGGTTATCGATACGGCGCGACTCGTGGCGTTCGGTACCGACCACGTAGAGGCCGCCGGCCTCGCGCACCTCGTCGCCCAGGCGCTTGGAGCGCTCCTTCTCCTCCTCGATGTGGTTATCCCAGGCTTCCTGGTACTTCTCCTCATCCTCGAAGGGGTCCAGGCCCTGCTCGCGCAGCTTCATGTCCAAGATGACCTCGGGATTACCGCCCAGCACGATGTCGGTACCGCGGCCGGCCATGTTGGTGGCGACGGTGACCTGGCCTGGGCGGCCGGCGCGGGCGATGATGTTGCCCTCTTCCTCGTGGTGCTTGGCGTTGAGCACGGTGTGCTGGATGCCGCGCTTGTCCAGCAGCTGCGAAAGGTACTCGGAGCGCTCCACGGAGGTGGTGCCCACCAGCACCGGCTGCTTGTTCTGCACGTGCTCGGCGATGTCGTCGACCACCGCGGCGAACTTGGCCTCCTGCGTCTTGTAGATACGGTCGGAGTGGTCTGCACGCTGGTTCGGCTTGTTGGTCGGGATCGGCACCACGTCGAGGCCGTAGATGGAGTGCAGCTCGGCGGCCTCGGTCTCAGCGGTACCGGTCATGCCGGAAATCTTGTCGTAGAGACGGAAGTAGTTCTGCAGCGTGACCGTGGCCAGCGTCTGGTTCTCGTTTTTGATCTCGACGTTTTCCTTGGCCTCAATGGCCTGGTGCATGCCCTCGTTGTATCGGCGGCCCGCCAGCACGCGGCCGGTGAACGAGTCGACGATCATGACCTCACCGTTGCGCACGATGTAGTCCTTGTCGCGCGTGAACAGCTCCTTGGCCTTCAGCGCGTTGTTGAGGTAGGACACCAGCTGCGAGTGCTCCGGGGCGTACAGGTTATCGATTCCCAGCTGGTCCTCGACGTATTCCACGCCCTCTTCCAGCACGCCGACGGTACGCTTTTTGTGGTCGACCTCGTAGTGGATGCCCTCGCGCATGCGCGGGGCCAGCTGCGCGAAGACCCCGTAGAACTGGGAGGAGCCGTCCACCGGGCCGGAGATGATGAGCGGGGTGCGGGCCTCGTCGATGAGGATGGAGTCCACCTCGTCCACGATGCAGAAGTTGTGGCCGCGCTGGACGATGTCGTTCAGGCTGCGCACCATGTTGTCGCGCAGGTAGTCAAAACCCAGCTCGTTGTTGGTGCCGTAGGTGATGTCGCAGGCGTAGGCTTCCTTGCGCGCCGGCGGGCGCATCTCGGACAGGATGACGCCCACGGACAGGCCCAGCCAGCGGTGGACACGGCCCATCATCTCCGCGTCGCGCTTGGCCAGGTAGTCGTTGACCGTGACGATGTGCACGCCCTTGCCCTCGAGGGCGTTGAGGTAGGCCGGCAGCAGCGAGGTCAGGGTCTTGCCCTCACCGGTTTTCATCTCGGCGACGTTGCCGAAGTGCAGGGCCGCGCCACCCATCAGCTGGACGCGGAAGTGCTTTTGCTGGAGCACGCGCCAGGCCGCCTCGCGGACGGTGGCGAAGGCCTCCAGCAGGATGTCGTTGAGTTCCTCGCCGTCGGCGAGGCGCTGCTTGAATTCGTCGGTCTTGGCCTTGAGCTCGTCGTCGCTGAGGGCGGCGTACTCATCCTCCAGGGCAATGACACGGTCGGCCATCTTTTCCAGACGCTTGACGGTGCGCCCTTCGCCGGCACGCAGCAGCTTCGAAAGTCCTAACACGTAGTAGTTTCCTTCTTTGTCGCGACACGTAAACTAGTTAACTCCGTGCCATTGTACCCACCAACGGCGCTTCCACTGTCTCCGCCCTGGCCCAAAACGACACGAAAAAGCGCCCAGTGCCCGGCGGGCGGGCAGCTGGGCGCAGGGCGGGCTAGCTAGCTGTTAGCCTGCACACCCTCGGCGTCCTCGGTCAGGGTGATAAGACCGTAGTCGAAGGCGTGGCGGCGGTAGACGACCGCCGGCTGCTGGGTCTCGGAGTTGATGAATAGGTAGAAATCGTGGCCCACCAGCTCCATCTCGCTGAGCGCGTCATCCACAGTCATCGGGTTAGCCGGGTGCTCCTTGGTACGCACGATCTGGCCCGGGCGCTGCTCCTCGATAGAATCCGCATACGGATCGACGTAGCGATCTTCCTTCGCCGGCGCGGCCTTGCGCTCGGCCTCGGCCTCGGCGACCATCTCCGCGGCGATCTCGCCGGTGCCCTTCTGGGCGCGGTGGCCGGACTTGACGTTCTCGCGACGGACCTTCACCTTGCGCAGGGAACGCTCCATCTTGGCCAGGGCGGTCTCCAGGGCAGCGTAGAAGGAGTCTTCCTTAGCCTCCGCGCGGGCGATATGACCCTTGCCGGTGGCGGTGATCTGGATGCGGTCCGACTGGGAGTCACGGCGCGGGTTCGGCTCGTGCTGCAGCTCGACGTGGAAGAAGGTCAGCGTCGGATCCAGCCGCTCGATTTTGGCCAGCTTGCCGGAGACGCGCTCCTGGAAGTGTTCCGGCACCTCCACGTTGCGCCCCGTAATGGTTACCTGTGCGTTGGTGGCCTGTGGCTCGGTCATTGACTTGCCTCCCTAGATTTGGCTGGGGGCGCGCAATCCCGGCGCCCCCAGGGGACTATTGGACTCGTCCTGCTGAGATCACCGCCCCGGGCCTCCACCGGCGGAAACCGTGTGAATCCGGAGGCTAAAACCTCAACCTGTGACACCCCTCATCATACCAGTGGTCATAACCATTCCCCACCAAAGGTTGGAATTACATTTCTGTTTACCCCCACGCAGATCCCCCTCTAGGCGTCCGCCAGCACCAGTCCCGCCCGCACCAGCGCGCCGGCCGCGCGCAGCTTGTCGGCGGTGTTGATCAGCGTGGCACCCGTGGTCACCACGTCGTCGACCACGACGGTGGCCCGGCCCACCAGCCGCGGGTCGGCATCGACAGCCACGGCGTCGCGCATATTCGCCCACCGCAGGTCCGCGTTCAGCCGCGACTGGTCGGCCACGCCGCGGCGCAGGCGCGCACAGTTGACCACGGTCAGCGGCAGGCCATCGCCGAGCAAGCGGGCCGCATGCTGGCACATGTGCAGCACCGGGTCCCCGCCCCGGGCCCTGGCTGACGATGCCCGCGTCGGCGCCGGCACCACCACCAGCCGCGGCGGCAGCACGCCTTGGGCCACCAGCTGCTCCAGCCCGGCGGCGATGACCGCGCCAGCATACGGGCGCACCGCCTGGTTGTGGTACTCCTTCATCTGGATGATGAGGTTGCGGCGGATCTCCGAATACGGACCCAGCGCAAAGATGGGCGGATCCAGCAGCGTGCGGCGGGTGACGCGGTGCGGCGGGGTGCGCAGGTGCTCCCGGCAGGCCACGCAAAGCACCTGGCCCGGGGCCTGGCACCCAGCACAGGCACGCGGGACCAACAGCTCCCCGACTTGCCGCCAGACCCCCATGCTAAACCGCCTAGTTGCCCACGATGGGGGCCGCGCGCACTCCCTGGAGGCCGGGAACCTCACGCCAGAACACGGAGTCGGACTCGCCGGCCGGAAGCTGCAGCAGGGCGTTGGCGTCGGTCAGGTAAACGGTTGTCGGTGAGGCCGCCACGGAGACCACCGGGGCGGTGATATTGCCGCTGGGCAGGGTGGTCAGCGAGGACCCGTCCTGCTCGATACGCCAGACCGGCGTCTCCATCGACGACGTGCCCACCACCAGCGAACCGTCCGGCTGCCAATCCAGCGACAGCGCGTTGCGGCCCAGCTCCGTGGCGAGCTCGCGCACGTTGACGATCCGGTAGTCGCCGTCGGTCTCCTGCGCCACCACGCCGGAGTAGACCGCGCCGCCGATGATGAAAGCCACCCGCGCGCCCGTCGACGACAGGCGCATGACCGAGATCTCGCCCTCGATGTAGTCCAGCGCGTCCGCGTTGATCGGCTGCTCGGTGACCTCGCCGGTAGTCGAGCGCACCACGCGGTAGATCTTCTTGCCGTCGACCGCGACCCACGCGCCCCGGCCGATACCGCCAAAGGTGGGCCGGGTGATGCTCTCGCCCTCCAAGGACTCCGCCACGTCGCCGTTCAGCGTCCCCAGCACCAGCTGGGTCTTGTCCGCGCCCTTCTTGCGCACGGCCGCGAACGTCTCCTCCGCCGAGATTTCCGCTGACTCCACGTTGCCGGCGTTCGCCGCCGGGTTGTTCAGCAGCTGCGTCTCGTTGCCGGTCAGGCGCACCACGTTGCCGTTGGTCACCGCGTACAGCGAGGTGGCGGCGTTCGTGTTCGCCTTCGGGTCGTAGTCCGCGAAGTCGTCGGTGGTCAGTTCGTCGAGGCCTTCGACCAAGGGGGCATCGTCCGCCACGACCTGGTAGGGCCCCGGGATGCCGGCCGTGGACAGGGTCCAGACCAGCTCGGCGGCGAACCGGGTGCGGTCCTCCTGGCTCATGTCCGACATGCCGGTGAAGTGGTAGACGCCGTCCTCGATGCCGCCGAAGTTGGCCTCCCGCGGCACCACCGACATCGTCGCCGGCGCCAGCTCCTCGGCCGGGCCCTGCAGCAGCAGCGTGATCAGCTCGGTGTCCAGAGACTCCTGGCCCGTGGACAGCCAGCGGCGGTCGCTTTCCAGCGCCTGGCCGGTGTGCTCGTAGAAGAACAGGGAGTGCGGCTGGTAACGGTTGCGCAGCTCCGTGCGCTCGATGACCACGACCTGCGGCAGGTCCGAAATCCGCCACTCGCCGTCCACCTGAGTCATGTGGATCTGGGCCTCGAAGTCGCCGTTTTCGGAGGAATAGGACCCGCCCTCCGAGAGCGTGCCGATGACCGAGCCGCGCACGTTGTAGCTGCGGCCGCCCTCCGTGGAGTCGGCCTCGGCGTCGGTGATGATGTCCAGTGAGTCCACGATGAGTACCTGCTGGTCCGGGTCCCAGTCCCCGGCCGCTTCCTCCGTCATAAACGAGCGCGCGGCGGAATAGTCCCCGGCCGGCAGCGCGGAGGCCGCGTAGAAGTCGCGCAGCAGAAGGTCCGGCTCCTCCCCGGCGCGCGGGCCCATGGACGGCTCCGGGGTGTCGGCCGGCTCTAAGGAATGCAGCACCTTGGGACTAGAGTTTTGCGGCAGCGTCGAGCACGCACTAAGCGTCAGCGACGCCGCGGCCAGCACGGCGACGACGGCGCGGGCCGGGCGGACCGGGCTGGCCGGGCGAGCTGAGCGCCGGTGGGTCTTGTGCATCATGGCTGGCCTTCCTTCGGGTCATTCGAGTCCTGCGGGACCGCTAGCGGCTTCGGGCCCTTCTGCCCCTGCGGCTCTGCCAGCCCCTGCGGCTGTGCCATTACCTTGGGCTCCGGCACGTACAGACCCAGCGGGGCCTCCTCCACGGCCTCGCCGGGCACGCGCGGCAGGACCAGGCGGAAGCAGGAGCCGCGGCCGAAGACACCTGTCGCATCCAGCGTACCGCTGTGCAGCACCGCGTCCTCGCGGGCGATAGCCAGTCCCAGGCCGGTCCCGCCCGAGTGGCGCTTGCGGGAGGAATCCGCGCGCCAGAAGCGGTTGAAGACCAGCTCCTCCTGACCCTCCTTCAGCCCCACGCCCTGGTCGATGACGGTCACGGCCACGGCCGTGTCGTTGGCGCCTAGGTGCACGTCCACCGGGTTGCCCTCCGAGTGATCGATGGCGTTGGCCAGCAGGTTGCGCAGGATGCGCTGAACGCGGCGGCCGTCGCCCTCGAAGCTGATGGGCTCGTCCGGCAGGTGCAGGTTGACGGCCACCCCCAGCTCGTCGGCCAGGTGATCGACCTGCCCGAAGGCGGCGGTCACACAGTTGCGCAGGTCCAGCTTGTTGGTGGACAGGTCGGCCACGCCGGCGTCGTGGCGCGAAATCTCCAGCAGGTCCGCCAGCAGCCCCTCGAAGCGGTCGAGCTCGCGGTTCATCAGCTCGCTAGCGCGGCGGGTGGAGATATCCAGGCTGTCCGCGTTCGCCGCGATCATGTCCGCGGCCATGCGCACCGTGGTCAGCGGGGTGCGCAGCTCATGCGAGACGTCGGAGGTGAACTGCCGCTGCAGGTCGCCGTACTCCTCCAGCTGCGTAATCTGCTTGGACAGCTTGTCGGCCATGTCGTTGAAGGACTGGGCCAGGCTGCCCATCTCATCCTCACCCTCGACGGCCATGCGCTCGCGCAGGTGCCCGGCCGCCAGGCGCTGGGCAATCCGGGACGCCGAGCGGATGGGCGTAATCACCTGCTGGGTGGCCAGCCAGGCGATGCCGACTAGCAGCACGATGACCACCACTGCGGCCGCCGAGAGCAGGCCGCGCATCAGCGCCAGCGTGGATTCCTCCGACTCCATGCTCATCACCAGGTAGACCTGGGTGTCCGGGATGTCGGACTCGGTGGGCGTGCCGACGATCATGGCGTTGTACTTGGTGCCATCCCCGTGGTCGATGGGCGCGTACTGGACCATCACTTGACCGTGGGAGACGCCGTTGCGCAGCTCCGTCGGGATGCGATAGCCCTCCGGCGAGGTGGTCACCGAGCCATCGGAGCCGTTGACCACGATCACCGGCTCGTAGGAGGCCTGCGTCTCGCCGCTCTGGGAGCCCAGCTGCGTCAGCGAGGCGCGCGCGGAATTAATGCGTACCTGCACCGAGTTGGCCGTGCCCGTGGCCGCGACCTGTTGCTCCACCGCGATCCGGGCGCGCTCCAGCTCCTGCAGCGCCACGTCCTGCTTCTGGTCCACCAGGCGGGAGGTCAGCACGGAGACCAGCGCGTAGGTCAAAATGACCATCACCACGGTGGCGGCCATGAAGATCAGGCCGATAACGCGCACCTGCAGGGAGGTGCGCCACCACTGGATAGCGGAGTCGCGGAATTGTCTGATGCGGTCCAGGATGGCTGTTACTCCCCCGGTTTATTCGGCGCCGGCCGGCTTGCCGGCCTTGTAGCCCACGCCGCGCACGGTCAGCACGATCTGTGGTTCCTCCGGGTCGTGTTCAATTTTGGCGCGCAGGCGCTGGACGTGGACGTTGACCAGGCGGGTATCGGAGGCGTGCCGGTAGCCCCAGACCTTCTCCAGCAGCTCCTCGCGGGTGTGCACCTGGCCCGGGCGGCGGGCCATCTCCACCAGCAGGTCAAACTCCAGCGGCGTCAGGTTCAGCTCGCGGGAAAACCCGTCCACGTTGCGGCGGGTCACGGTGTGTTCCGGCACGTCGATGACCAGGTCGCCGACCTCAATCATCTCCGTAGTCGCGGTCTCCGTGCGGCGCAGGCGGGCGCGGATGCGGGCCACCAGCTCCTTCGGCTTGAACGGCTTGGTGATGTAGTCGTCCGCGCCGGATTCTAGGCCCAGCACGACATCGACGGTGTCCGTCTTGGCGGTCAGCATGACAATCGGCACCGAGGAGATCTGGCGGATGCTGCGGCAGATGTCCACGCCGTTCATGCCCGGCAGCATGAGATCCAGCAGGATCAGATCCGGGTCGTGGCGTTGGAACATGGGCACCGCGTCGTTGCCGTCGGTCACGGCGATGGGCTCCATACCCTCAGACTCCAAAACGATGGTCAACATCTCCGAGATCGCCGGGTCGTCATCGACTACCAGGATTGTCGGTGCCACTACTTCTCCCCTACCAGTTGTCGTACAGCTTGGATAATCATATCGCTATCTGCGGTAGCTATCCAACGCCCCGCCCACTCACGGTCGGCCAGCGCGCGGTAGGCCGCCGCGGTGCGTGCCTGGAGTCCGGTGTCTTTTTCGTAGGCGTCGCGGGCCCGGGTGGCATCGTCAGCCGCGCGGCCCTGGGCCCGGGCCCCGGCCAGGTCGACGTCGGTGTCTAGGAAGACCTGCAGGTGCGGCTTCGGCAGGCCCAGCCGCTCGAATTCCAGGTGGTAGACCCAGTCGGCCACCGTCTCATCGCGCAAGCGCGCAGCCGAATACGCCGCATTCGATGCCACGTAGCGGTCCAGCACCCACACCTCCGGCGCGCGGTGGGCCGTCAGCAGCTGCTCCTTGGCGCCCCAGCGGTCCAGGGCGAACATCGTGGCCATCGCGTAGGCCGAGTCCGTCATGTCCCCCATACGGCCGTACAGCGCGTCCTGTGCCAGCTGCGCGTGGATGGAGTCGGCATACCGCGGGAAGGCCAGCGTATGGATCTCCCGGCTGATGGCCTCGCGCAGGCGGGACACCAACGTGTTCTTGCCCGCGCCATCGATGCCCTCTATGGCAATAATCACTGCAGTGCGTCACCCACTCCCTTATGCCAGGGCTTCGAGGAAGGGTTCGATGTCTGCGTCGTCGGCCTCGTCCGGGTCGGCGTTTTCCAGCAGTTCCGCGGCCTTTTCGTTGAGCTCCTCGTCGGAGCTGCCGGTCAGCGAGCGGATGAACGGGTACTCGGCCACGACGTCGCCGGCGCTAAACGGCGCGCCGGACCAGATGGCCGCGATGGTGGCTGCTGCCAGGCCGTTGGCTAGCTCCTCGTCGGTGGGCTGGGCGGAATCGGCGGCTAGGACGACGGCGTCCCGCACGGCTTCTACGACCTCCTCTTCTTCGAGGGCAGACAGCTCATCGAGAAAATCGGTGTTGCTGTCGCGGGTGAAAATCTCTTCGTCCCAGGTGCTCACTGTGATCTCCTTCGCAAGGTGAATTTGGCTCCCGCACTAGCGGAAGTCGGGTATCAGACGTTAAGGTGCATGGTACTGTTGTTATCGACTTGTTACCACGGAAGGGGACCACACGGTGAATACGGATACGCGCCGCGTCGTCATCTTCGTCGTCGTGGGCCTGCTAGTGGCCGCCGGCGTCGGGGTGAGCGTCTGGCACCTCGGTGCGCCCAAGTCCTCTTCCATGGACGATAATGCCACGCCGGTGGCCAACAAGCAGCTAACCAGCTCCGAGGAGAAGGCTACGACCTCGTCGAGCTCCGCGTCCAGCACCGCGCCCTCCAACGGCCGCGATCGTGACGACGCCAAGGACAACGACGACAACCAGCGCGCTGCCCGCGAGGACGCCAACTACTCCGCACCGCAGGCCAACGACCCGTTCCTGCCCCCCAACGCAGTGGTGGACGCCCAAACCGCGCCCGCCGCGCCGACGACGTACTATCGCCCGGACAATCTCTCCGCCTCCCAGGGCCAACAGGGGCAGCAAGGTCGGCAGAGTCAGCAGGGCCAGCAGGGCACGCAGGATTCGAGCCAGCAGGTCCAGTCGACGCAGCCGGCACAGCCCACGCAGACCACCCGCCCGGATACCAGCGAGGAGCCGTCCACGTCGAACGAGCCGCAGCCGAGCAGCCCGAACCAGCCGGAGCCGTCCCCGACGCTGCCGGGCCTGCCGGCCGAGGAGAACAACGGCCACCTGGATGTCCAGATCCCCGATCTACTGCCCGGGCCGCCGCACCACCAGGCCCCGCCGGCCGAAAAGGGGCGCGCCGAGCCCCAGGACGCGCCCGAACCCACGGAGGAAACCGCGGGCCAGGGCAACAGCTAGGCGCTGGCTGCGGCGCTCGACAGGCCGGCGCGAGGGTGTCTAGCGCTTTGGCGGCTGACGCTAGACGCTCGCGACGAAGAATTCCGCCGGGCTGTCGCCGGCTACCAAGTGGACGCGGCTATCGGCGGCCGGGGCCCAGGCGCCGCGGCCCGGGGTGAGGTTGAGGTCCCCGGCGGTGGCGCAGTCGCCGCGGGTGCACAGCACGATGGCGGGCCCGTCCAGTTCGAGGGTGGTCTGTGCACCGGCATCGAGGGCGTAGCGGCGCAGGGAGAACTCGTCGATGGGCACCGGGTAGTCGAAGACCTCGCAGCCGGCGGCCGGGCTCGCTTCCCCCGGGTGGACCTGCGGGTCGGCGGCGGCTTGGAAATCCAGCACCTTGACCAGCTCCGGCACGTCGACGTATTTGGGCGTGAGCCCGCCGCGCAGCACGTTGTCCGAGTTGGCCATCAGCTCCACGCCGAGGCCGTGGACGTAGGCGTGCAGCTGGCCGGCTGCCAAGAAGACGGCCTCGCCGGGCTGCAGCACGATGTGGTTGAGCAGCAGCGCGCCCAGCACGCCGATGTCCCCGGGGTACTGCTCGTTGATCCCCAGCACCGTGCGCACGTCGCGCACGATCCACTCCGGGGTGCCCGGGGCCGGGGCGGCAACAAGGCGCTCGCCGGCCGTCACGATGTCGGAGATGAGCTCCTTGCGCACGCCCGCCGGGATGGTGATCCAGGTGGTAAACAGCGCGCGCAGGCTGGCGCCCTCGGCGGCGGGGTCATCGTCCAGCATGGACAGGTAGCGGTCCAGGCTGGCGCAGTCCAGCGCGGCGAAGAGATCGCGCGTGCGCGCCAGCGGCCGGAAGCCCGCCATGGCGTAAAACTCGGTCAGGGCGACGATGAGCTCCGGCTTGTGGTTGTCGTCCTTGTAGTTGCGCTGCGACGAGTCCAGGGCCACGCCCTGGGCGTCTTCCCGGGCAAAGCCCTCCTCGGCCTGGGCCTTGGACGGGTGCGCCTGCAGCGAGAGGACCTCCTCGGCAGCCAGCAGCTTCAGCAGGAAGGGCAGGCGGTCGCCGTGTTCGCGGCGCACGCGCTGACCCAGGTGGGTCTCTGGGTCGCCGGCGATGACCTCGTCGAGGCGCGTTCCCTCCAGCGTCGCCGGCGCGGCTGGGTGGGCGCCGAACCAGAGCTCGGCCACGGGGTTGTCCCCCGCAGGCTGGCCCAACAGCTGCGGGATCATGGTCTTGGATCCCCACGAATAATTACGCACGGAACTATCGAGCAAATTCATGCGGTATATGAGTCCTCTTCTTCATTCATCGAAGGCGGTCGCGGCATAAGCGCGCGTTAAAAGCTGCAGCGCGCGGGAGAATTCGCTTCCCTCCACGGCGTTGACAGCCAGGCTATGGGGCAGGTTCGCCTCCTCCTGACCCCAGAAAATCACCCTCCAGGTTAGCGCACCATCTATAAAGGGATCGTAGAAGATATCGTCAGCTTGCTGTCTGCCGGCACCATCCAGGGCCTGCGGCAACTGGGCCGCCTCCACGACGGTCCCGGAACGCCCGCGGGTGGCCCAGACCGCCGCGGCTACCGATGCCACCGCCTCACTCACCGCCTGCCCCGCCGGCGCCGAGTGCATTACCCCGCTGCCTCCTGCCTGCGCGGCGAAGGCGGCCAGCTGCCGGGCCGGGTTGGTATCCGCGCTGCGGTCGGGGGCGCAGGCGGCTAGTTCGGCATCGACGGCTTCGGCGGCCTCGTCTAGTGCCTGCGGGTCGCCGCCCAGGTCCAGCCAGATCGCCCCCGCCACGCGGGCCGGGGCGGGGCCGATGATGTTAGGCAGGGCGGTGAACAAGAAGGCATCGTCAGCGACGTCGTCGGCCAGGGGCCCGGGCGGGCCGGCAAAGACCGTGGCGGCGCCACGCTGCTGGGCGGTGAGCATGGCCCGCGATGCCCACTCGCAGTCCGCGGCCTCCCCCACCGTCACCACGATGTCGAGGGTGCTGACGTAGGCCGGCAGCGCGCGGGCGACGACCACCGGGCATTGAGCCTGGGGCAGGTAGGCCTGGGCGACCGCGCGGGCGGCCGCGGCGGCGACCTGGTCGGTGGCCAGCACCACGACCGAGCGCGGGCGCAGACCGGCCAGATATTCATTCAGGCCCGCCGCCTGGCCGGCGAGCGCGCGTAATTGCGCCCCTTCGTGCGCAATGTCGAAAAAGCGCACCTGCTCCGGTGTCCACTGTGTGCTCTCCATGGTTTTCCACCTTAGTAGCGCCGGTTATACTATTTCGACATCATGACCGGAAACACTGTTTTTCATCCCGTCCAGCTCATCGGAGGAGGCCCCGGCGCCTGGGACCTCATCACCGTGCGCGGCATGCGCGCCTTGCAGGACGCCGACGTCATCCTGGCCGACCACCTCGGCCCAACCGCGCAGCTGGATAAGCTCTGCGATATCGCCAGCAAGGAGCTCATCGACGTCTCCAAGCTGCCGTACAAGCGCCAGACGTCGCAGGACAAGATCAACGAGATGCTCATCTCCCACGCCCGCGCCGGCCGCCGCGTCGCCCGGCTCAAAGGCGGGGATCCTTTCGTCTTCGGCCGCGGCTTCGAGGAGGTCCAAGCGCTGGCCGCCGCTGGCTTAAGCTGCGAGGTCATCCCCGGGGTCACCAGCGCCGTCGCCGTACCCGGGGCCGTGGGCATCCCCGTGACCCAGCGCGGGATGGTCCATGCCATGACGGTGGTCTCCGGGCACCTGCCGCCCGGCCACGAGCGCTCCCTGGTCGACTGGGAGGCGCTCGCCCGCTCCGGGGCCACCCTGGCGGTCATCATGGGCGTGCGCAACGCCGGCGCGATTGCCTCCACGCTCATCGATGCCTCCCTCCCCGCCGGCACCTCCGTCGCCGCCATCCAGGAGGGGACCCTGTCGGGCCAGCGCGTAGTGCGCACCGATCTGGCCCACTTAGGCACAATTGTCGAGGAGGAGAAAATCCAGCCGCCGGCCGTCTTCGTCATTGGAGACGTCGCGGGACTGCGCGCGGAGACCTAAGTTATCCACAGTCCCGACGCGTATAGGGACCAGCTTTGCGCCTACTTGGGCACGTTGCTCCATTTTTCGGCCTTTGGGCAGGTGGTGCCGCGACAACGGCCGTTTTCGGCCTGTGGATGCTCTGCGCAAGGCGGTTATAGTGCCCCGAGTTATCCACAGATCCGTATTTCGGCCCTTGTGGGGGTTGTCAGCCGCTTCTAGCGTGTGAGGCATGACAGCAACGAC
>NZ_JASTTF010000013.1:0-76257 GCF_055700955.1 Corynebacterium sp. 1103A | reverse complement strand
CGCGATGGTCGCCTCATTGTGCACCGGCACAAGGCCAACCGCGGGCTACAGATACACCACGCTAGCGGACGCAACCCACAAATTAAGACCATCTTCGATGATGAGCACGGGCTTTATGGTGCTAAACGCATTGCTGCAAGCCTCAACGACGATACGGACTTTCCTTCGATCAACCACAAGAAGGTCGCACGCATCATGAAATCGATGGGGCTTAAAGGCTTTACCAAGCGCCGTCGATGCGTCACCACCAGGCGCAAGCCTGGACGTCGAGTCATGCCAGATCTAGTAGGCCGTAAATTCACAGCTGACAGGCCGAACCACGTCTATGTAGGCGACATTACGTACCTGTCGTGTAAGGGCGGCAAGAACATGTACCTTGCCACAGTCATTGACGTCTACTCGCGCAAACTCGTCGGACATGCACTCGCCGATCACATGCGGGTATCGCTGGTTATCGAAGCTTTGTCCCATGCCAGCAAGGTTCGCGGAAGCCTTAAAGGGGCAATTTTCCATTCTGATCATGGCAGTGTGTACACCTCACAGGCTTTTGGGACCACTGCGCACAGCTTGGTGTACGCCAATCCATGGGCGCAGTGGGAACGAGTGCCGATAATGCCCTGGCAGAATCATTTAACGCCACCGTAAAGCGTGAAGTCCTGCGTGATCGGAAAGTCTTTGACAGTCCCATCGTCTGCCGCCAAGAGGTCTTTCGATGGTGCATGCGCTACAACACGCGCAGACGGCACTCCTGGTGCAACCTTCTAGCTCCCGATGACTTCGAAGCACTCACATCAGCTACACTGACCCAAGCAGCATAGCTAACCCCCGACGTGTCCACTTTCCGGGGGTCGGCCCCTCCCTCTGAGTATCGTTGAGCGTGCAAAAACCCGAAAGGGTATGAGGTGCAAAGAGTTTTTCTTTTCGTGGGAAAGAATGGCTGAGTATGTCGGGAAAAGAAATCCAAGGCGTCGACGTGGACGCCCAGGGGCGTTGCGCGCACTGGCATACGCCGGTGGACGTGGTGGCCAACAAGTGTGCGACGTGCGGGCAGTTCTACGCGTGCTCTATCTGCCACGCGGAACTCGCCGATCACCCCTTCGGCGCGATGGATAAGCACACGAACGCGGTTTTGTGCGGCGTTTGTGGGGAGACGATGAATTACGGGCGTTACCGGCTAGCCACCGCCTGCCCGGCGTGCGGGCACCCGTTTAATCCCGGGTGTCACGCGCATGAGGAGATCTACTTCCAGCTGGGTCCGGTCGACTAGAAGGACGACAGAGAGCCGAACTGCTGCTGCACCTGGGCTAGCGCGGTGCGGGCCAGGGCGGCGAGATCCGGGATGCGGAAGGTCTGGCCGGCGAACGGCACGTCGACGGTCGGCTGGCCGGGGACGACCGCCAGCTCAATCACGTTCTGGGCGCGGTGGGTCTTCTGCGGAGCGCGGTTCTGGTGGGTGTTTTGTGGAGCGGGCTGCTGGTTGCCGGACTGTCCCAGGTTGCAGCGGTTGACCGCGTCGTCCATGCGGGCGATGGCGGAGCGGATCTCCCCGCCGCGCGGGTGGAAGGTGGCCACGGACAGCGCCTGGCTGCGCTTGGACTGGTAGTCGCCGGGGTTGGTCCAGTAGCTGCGGGCCTTTTCGCAAGAGATCTGGCCGGCGGGCACCTTGGCCAGCAGGTCGTCGACGGGATCGGCGGAAGCCACGGCGGGGGTGGCAAGAGTAGTGGTCAACACGAGAGCAGCAAGGCGTTTCTTCATGGGATACATCTTGGCACGAGTTCGCGGTTCGGGAAAGTGTACGCAGGAAACTTTCTAGACGCCCAGGAAGCGCCGCACCAGGCTGCGGTAGGCCCGCACCGTGAGATCGAGGTCCTCCAAGTGGAGCGCCTCGTCGTGGCTGTGGAGCTGCGAATTGGCCTCGGCCATGTCCCGGGCCCGCGCGTGGAGGGCAAAGCCGTAGCCATTGCCGCCGGCGCGCCGGGCGATGCGCAGATCCGAACCGCCTGTCGCCAGCACCGGGGTGACGTCCAGGTCGGGGAAGAACTCGTGGGCGGTGGACTCGATGGCCTGCCAGAGCGCGGTGTCGGTGCCCGACTGCGTGGCGTCTTCGGTAATTAGGTGCTCGATGGTGACCTCGTCGGCCAGATCGCCCAGCGCCTGGCGCAGGAACTCGTCCAGTTCCTCCTGGGTCTGTCCGGGGAAGGGGCGGATGTCCATCTCCAGGTAGGCGTGGGAGGGCAGCACGTTGATAGCGCCGCCGGCCCGCAGGACGGTCTGGGACAAGGTGGTGTGCGAAAAGGCGTGTGCGTAGGCGTCCAAGTTGCCGAAGGCGCGGTAATCTTCCGCGGTGCCCTGGCCGCCGATGAGCGTTTGCTCCGTGACGGGATCGAAGCGGAACGCCTTGACGAATCCGGTCCAGGTCTCGCTGGTGGCCACGGGGGCATCGGCGGCGGCGATACGGCGAGCGACCTCGCCGATCTTCACGATGGCGAAGTCTTTGCCGAAGGGCGTCGAGCCGTGCCCGGCGTCGCCGTGCACGTGGAGGCGGCGCTGGCCCGCGCCTTTTTCGCCTACGTTGAAGGCCAGCGAGTTCGGCAGGTGGCTGCCGCCGGTCTCCGACAGGCAGTTGTCCCAGCTCATCGCGTCCGGGTGGTGGGCATACAGCCAGCGCGAGCCCCAGCCGCCGCGGGCCTCCTCGTCCGCCAGGGCGGCGAAGGTGAGATCGCCTGCTGGTTTCCCACGGCGGGCCACCTCGCGGGTCACGGCCGCCATGGTGGCAGTAATGAAGAGCATGTCGACGGCGCCGCGGCCGTAGAGCACGCCGTCCTCGATGACGGCATCGAAAGGCGGCTTGGTCCACTTGTCTTGGTCGACGGGCACGACGTCCGTGTGGCCCATCAGGGTCAGCGGTTCGCCGTCGCCGCCCGGGACCGTAAACAACACCGAGACCCGCCCGGGGTGGGGCTCAAAGCGCTGGACCTGCACGTCCGTGCCGGCAAAGAAGCGCTCCAGCGTGTCTGCGTTGCGGACCTCGTGGCCCGAATCATCGGTGAGATCGTTGACGCAGGCGTTGCGGATAAGCTCCTGGAGTAGCTCCAGGGTGTCGTCGTACAGGCTGGTGTTTTCGCTCATGCACCTCAGCCTAGTGCCGCGGTCCACCCGCGAGAGAAATAAACTTAAAGTTGCAAAATTAAACGCCGTTCAACTTTGTTCGCTACGCTACCCGTATGAGTATTGTTGATATCGCCCGTGAGAAGGCCTTTGAGCAGGGCATCGGCCTGAGCGAAGAAGAGCTCCTACAGGTCCTTTCCGTCCCCGACGAGCAGCTGGAAGAAATCGCCGACATCGCGCATAAAACTCGCCTGCGTTGGTGCGGCCCGGACGTTTCGGTGGAAGGCATCATCTCCATCAAGACGGGCGGCTGTCCGGAAGACTGCCACTTCTGCTCTCAGTCGGGTCTGTTCGCCTCCCCGGTGCGCGCCGCCCGCCTGGATATCGCCGAGCTGGTGGAGGCCGCGAAGAACACCGCCAAGACCGGCGCCACCGAGTTTTGCATCGTCGCCGCGGTCAAGGGCCCGGGCGATAACCTCCTGGACCAGGTGGGGGAGGCCATCGCCGCCATCAACGCGGAGGTCGACATTGAGATTTCCTGCTCCCTGGGCACCCTGACCCGCGAGCAGGCGCAGCGCCTGAAGGACATGGGCGCGCAGCGCTACAACCACAACCTGGAGACTGCGCGCAGCTTCTTCCCGCAGGTGGTCACCACCCACACCTGGGAAGAGCGCCGGCAGACCCTCGACTTCGTCCGCGAGGCCGGCATGGAGGTCTGCTGCGGCGGCATCATCGGCATGGGCGAGTCCCTCGAGCAGCGCGCCGAGTTCGCCGCCCAGCTGGCGGAGATCGAGCCCTGCGAGGTGCCCATGAATTTCCTCGACCCGCGGCCGGGCACCCCGTTCGCGGATCGCCCGCTGGTGCCCCTGGGCGAGGGCCTGCGCGCCGTCGCCGCTTTCCGGCTGGCGATGCCCGCTGTCACTCTCCGCTTCGCCGGCGGCCGCGAGCTGTCCCTGGGTGACGACGGCACGGAGAAGGGCCTGCTCGGCGGCATCAACGCCATCATCGCGGGCAACTACCTGACGACCCTGGGCCGCCAGATCGAGAAGGACGTGGACATGCTCGGGCGCATCGACCTGCCCATCTAGGCGCTATAGATGTCGGGGAAACCTGCGGGCACTGATCACTCCGCGCTCGCCGCGTCCGTCCTCGCCGGCGATCTGCCCGTCTACCACCCGAATACCGGACAGCCCCTCGAATAGGTCTCCACCCTGCACCCGGCGGCCGAGGCCGGCCTGGACGTGCCGCGTTACTGTCGCCTGTGCGGGCGGCGCATGGTGGTCCAGGTCCGCCCTGACGGCTGGCGCGCGCGGTGCTCTCGCCACGGGGAGCTGGACTCGAGCTGGCTTTTCGTCGAGACCATCCGGGAGCCGGACTAGAGCTGCCGGACGATGGTGCGCACGATGGCGCGCACCCGCCGGTCCACCGGCAGGTCGTGGTGGAGCACCACCGCGCGAGAATCAAAGTCCTGGACGTAGATGTTGCGCACCGTGCCGTCCTTGACCTTGCTGGGGGACAAAAAGCAGGTCTCGGGCGGGACCACCACGGCATCGTGGCGCGTGGCGATGCACGTGTAGGTCACCCCCTCGTCCAGGTCGCCGCCGGCGTTAACGGCGCTCAAGATCTCGCTGCCGACGATCTGCTGCTGGCCGGCGTCGCCGAAGAACGACTGGATGATGGATTTCATGATGGAGTCGTTGCGTTTGCTGGCCATCAGCGGGCTGATGATGCCGCCTTCGGTGGTGCCGTGGTTGGGCGCGCCGATCGAGATGAGGTGGCGGACCTTGCTGGCCCCGCCGAGCACGCGCATCCAGTAGCGGGCCAGCAGACCGCCCTGCGAGTGGCCCGCGATGATGACCTTCTCCGCGCCCGTCATGGTCAGCACCGCGTCGATATAGGCGCCGACCTGCACGGCGGACTCGGGCAGCAGGCCCGTCGCCCGCGTGCCGTAGTCCGGGGCGAAGACGGCCCAGCCGTCCTCGCGGAGCTCGCCGCCCAGGATCTGCCAGATGCCCTTGGAGTCGGCCGTGCCGTGCAACAAGATGATGGGCCAGGGGCGGTCCGGGCTGGGACGGGCGGTCCAGTTGTCCTCGAAGATGCCGCGGGGCTTGAGCCGCGCGCCCAGCGGGAGCGAGTCCACCGTGGAGCTGGAGCCGGCGGAGTCGACCTCCTCGTTGGACACGGCTATCCGAGTGCGCGAATCCTCGCGCAGCGAGCCGAAATAGCCCTCCTTGGTGGGGTCTTTGCGCAGCATCTCGGCGATCTCCTCGGCGACCTCCTCGCGCAGCGCGTTGGGCGGGGCGGTGTTCTTGACGCCGAAGCGGGGGTTGGCCGGGGCATCGTTCGACCAAAAGCGGCGCAGCTGCTTTTCGATTGTGGAGCGCAGTTCCTGTAGTGCATCAGCGGCCACGTACAACCATCTCCTTATACAATCCGGGGCCTTCCAGCCTAGCGAACTAGCAGGTGAGGCGAATTAGGAAAAACTTTTTTAAAAATTGTCATCCGAAGGGTTGACGCTCTTTCCAAAGTACCTTAAAGTAAGCCTTGCCTAATCACGGGCGGTTGTTTTGCAGAAGTTGCGCTCCACTCCTTCTGTTTAGCACCGATTAGATTAGTCATGGGGAGAAGGCCCCGCCAGCGTGCAGCCGGCGGGGCCTTCGTTTACGCGGTAGTGTGGCGGCATGCGAAATCAGGTAGAGACAGTGCAGGTGCAGACGGTGGACGAGGCGGTCACGCGCCTCATCGAACTCTACGAGCAGTCCTGTCGGCGCTCCCACGACTTCGAGGACTACGACCAGGTCCGCTACCCCAAAATCACCGTCGCCGTGCGCGAGTGGCACCCCATCGATCGCTCGCAACCCTTCGGCTACGTCAACGAGGCCGGCAACTATTCCGCGGTGATCTCCAAGCCTTACCTGCTGCGCGACTACCTGACCACCCAGCTGCAGCGCCTGGTGGACAACTACCCGTGCGATATCTACGTCGGCTACTCGGACGTGCGCATCCCGCCCGAGTACATCCGCGGCGCCCCGCCGGCCCCGCAGGACCGCGGGACCACCGTCCCGCGCCCCACGCTCGACGATGTTAACGACGCCATCATCGACGGCGACTGGGACGCCTTCCACGGCGCGGAGAAGCCGCTGTTCCACTTCGGGCCGCAGCGCTTCGACATCGCCTGCGAGCGGATCGAGCACTACACCGGTATCGAGGTCGACACGGTGCAGAAGTACATCCTGTTCACCAACTACGCCATGCACACCACCGAGTTCGTACAGTTCGGGCTACGCGAGCTCGCCAGCGAGGACTCGCGCTACACCGCGCTGGTCCTGCCCACGGGCGAGACCATCCATCCCAACGACGCGGTGGACTTGGACGTCGACGAGCTGACGCTGACCTCGCGCTACCAGATGCCCCGCTTCGACCTCATCACCGCCGCCGGCGACGGCATCACGATGATCAACATCGGGGTCGGCCCGTCTAATGCGAAGACCATCACGGACTGCCTGGCCGTACTGCGCCCCGAGGCCTGGATCATGATCGGCCACTGCGCAGGCCTGGACGGGCGCATGCGCATTGGCGATCTCATCCTGGGCAACGCCTACCAGCGCGACGACGGCCTCCTGGACGATCCGGTCACCCCGGCGAACCCGATCCCTGCCATCCCGGAAATCCAGCGCATGCTGGAGGCGAGCGTGGACGAGATTTACGGCGCGGACAACCCCATCATGCGCACTGGCACGGTCTTGTCCACCAACGACCGGAACTGGGAGTGGCGCACCACCCGGCAGCTGTGGGAGTGGCTGCGGGCATCGGCAGCCGTGGCCGTGGACATGGAGTCCTGCACGCTGGCCGCCAACGGTTACCGCTACCGCGTGCCCTACGGCACCCTGCTGGCCGTCAGCGACCTGCCGCTGCACGCGGTGCCCAAGCTGCCGGCCCAGGCGCAGGCATTCTACTCGAATTCCAAGCAGGCCCACGTCATGTGCGCGGTGCGCGCGGTCGAGCAGCTGGCGGAAAACCCGTCCCGTCTCCACACGCGCAAGCTCCGGCGGGCGCTAGGGGAAGTGCCTTTTCGTTAACGCTTATCCGGCGATAGACTAGACGGAAAGTTTCCCCATAGAGAGTCTGCAACCGTGATAGGAGAACCACGTGACTAATCCCCATAACCCCGACTGGGCGGTACCGGAGAGGGAGAACCTCACCTGGGAGACGTTTGGCGAGGCCAGCCGCAACCTATCGCAGCAGATCATCGACTCGGGCTGGATGCCGGATCTCATCATCGGCGTAGCCCGCGGCGGCCTGATCCCGGCCGGGGCCATCGGCTACGCCATCGGGGTTAAGGCCATGGGGTCCATCAACGTGGAGTTCTACACCGATATCGGCAAGACCCTGCCCGAGCCGGAACTACTCCCGCCGTATCTGGACGCCTCCGACATGGACGGCAAGAAGGTCCTGGTGGTCGACGACGTCGCGGATTCCGGCAAGACCCTCGACTTGGTCTGCCGCATCCTCGAGCACGAGGATCTGGATCCGGAAAAGCCGAAGCTGAACGTGGACGTGCGCTCGGCGGTCATCTACACCAAGCCGGTGACCATCTTCCACCCGGACTACGTGTGGCGCAATACCGATAAGTGGATCAACTTCTGCTGGTCGGTCCTGCCGGTCATCACCGCGGACGGTTCGTTCAAGGAAGGGTCCTAACATTCCGATGAATGACGCAGGTTCCCTGGGCGTAGCGGATAGCTTCCGCTACGCCTTTTCCTCTGCCCGCCGGCTGCGCATCGAGGTGCTCGGCGGTCTCGCGGTTTCCCTCGCCCTCATCCCGGAGGTGCTGAGCTTTTCCATCCTGGCGGGCCTGGACCCGCGGGTGGGCCTTTTCGCCTCCGTGGTGATGGCAATTTCTATCGCCTTTACTGGCGGACGTCCCGCGATGGTCTCGGCGGCGGCCGGTGCGGTTGCGCTGGTTATCGCCCCGCTTACGGCCAGCCACGGCCTCGACTACGTGGTCGCGACCATCCTGCTGGCCGGGGTGCTGCAGCTGGTGCTGGCGGCGGTCGGCATCGCCAAGCTCATGCGGTTTATCCCGCGCAGCGTGATGACCGGGTTCGTCAACTCCCTGGGCATCATGATGTTCACCGCGCAGCTGCCGCACCTGCAGGACGTGCCCTGGCTGGTCTACCCGCTGGTGGGGCTAGGCCTGGTGCTCATGCTCGCCGCCCCGCGCCTGCTACCGGCCATCCCGGCGCCGCTGATTACCATCGTGGTGCTCACCGCCCTGGTCATGATCTCCGGCTGGGAGGTCCCCGACGTGGCCGACCAGGGAGAGCTGCCGGATTCGCTGCCGGGCCTGTTCATCCCGGACGTGCCGCTGAGTTGGGAGACCCTGCAGGTTATCGGCCCTTACGCCCTGGGCGTTGCCCTGGTGGGCCTGATGGAGTCGCTGCTGACGGCCAAGCTGGTCGACGGCATCACGGATACCCACTCGGACAAGACTCGCGAATCCTACGGCCAGGGGATAGGTAATATCCTCTCCGCGCTCATCGGCGGCATGGGCGTGTGCGCGATGATCGGGCAGACGATGATCAACGTCCGCGGCGCCCGCGCGCGAACCCGGCTGTCCACGCTCATGGCCGGGGTCTTCCTGCTCATCCTCATCCTGGTGTTGGGCCAGACCGTCGGGCGCATCCCCATGGCGGGCCTAGTGGCGGTGATGATCATCGTGTCGGCGACCACCGTAGACTGGCATTCCCTGCGGCCGCGCACGCTGCGGGTGATGCCCTGGTCCGAGACCCTCGTCATGGGCCTCACCATGGCCGGGACCCTGATTACCTCCAACCTGGCGGTCGGCGTGGTGCTGGGCGTGCTGGCGGCGACGGTCAGCTTCGCCCAGCGGGTCTCGCACGTGGTGACCGTCGACCAGACCGGGCCGGGCGCGTACGCGGTGTCCGGCCAGCTCTTCTTCGCTTCCTCGAATGACCTGGTTTATTCCTTCGATTACGCGCCGGGCACGGACAAGGTCTCCATCGATTTTTCGGCCGCGACCCTGTGGGATACCTCCACCATCGCGGCCGTCGATGCCGTGCGCAGCAAGTATGCCTCCCGCGGAATCGAGGTAGAATTTAAGGGACTGGATGGCGAAAGTCAGCGCCGGATCGAGAAATTCAACGAAACATAACGCGGGTTACGTAAACATAACCTTAAATTGGTAAGGATTTCCTGCCTGGAAATGGTTTTTTAAACGCGTATACTTATCGGTAGTTAATCACCGATCCGACAGAAAGGTCCAGGTCATGGACGAGAAACTGCAAACCGCAATGAACAACCAGGTTAATTCCGAGCACCAGGCGGCGCTCATCTACACCCAGCTGGCCTATGAGATGGACAACCTGTCCTTCCCGGGCATGCGCGACTGGTTCCTGGGTCACGCCGACGAGGAGCGCACCCACGCTCAGAAGTTCGCCGACCACCTGCTGGCCCGCGGCTACCGCGTCGAGCTGACCGATATCGCTATCCCGTCCCTGAAGGCTGCCACCCCGCTGGACGCCTTCGAGGCCGCCTTCAAGCACGAGCAGAAGGTCTCCGCCGAGATCCGTGAGATCGCCCGCATCGCGGACGAGGTCAAGGATCTGGATTCCCGTAGCCTGGTCAACTGGTTCCTGGAGGAGCAGATCGAGGAAGAAGACACCGTCTCCGAGATCATCGACCAGGTCAAGCTGGTTGGCAACGACGGCTCCGGCCTGCTGCGCATCGACGCAAACCTGGGCTCTGCCGAATAAAGCACTAGACCAAATAACGGTCTGGTTAAAATAATCACTTTTGTCCCACTGGAGGCTTCTCCGGTGGGACAATCGTATTTTATGACCGCAAAGCAAAAAACTATCGCCGCCATCGCCCTCGGGCTGATGGTTTTCGCTTTGGTCGGGGGACTGGCACTGACGGCGGTAGACATCGCGTGGGGGATCTTCTTCTCCTCGGCCGCGCTCATGCTGAGCCCGTTCGCCGGCATGGCCATGCTCGCCGGCGTGCGCTTTCTGCGCGCCAGCGGGCTCGTCAAGGCCTTCTTCGGCGTCGGCGGCGTCCTGCTCCTGGCAGCCATCGCCCTGCTCTTCATGAACCCCTCGGGAACGGGCCTGCCGATGCTCATCGGCGGCGCGACCTGCGGCATCGCCGGCCTGTGCCTGCTCAAGCCCCGGGTGGTAACGCATGGCTAAAACAAAGCTGCTCTTCGATCTGTACGGCGTGCTCATGCGGTTGCCCTCGGCCGCGGACCGCCTCCTCCTCGAGGAGACGCTCGGCGTGCAGGATAGTGCCCGTTTCTGGGACACTTACGAGGAGCTGCGCCCGCCCTACGACGCCGGGCTAGTCTCCGACGAGCGCTGGTGGACCACGCTCGCCCGCCGCAGCGGCCTAGGCGACATCGACACCAGCCAGGCCGTGGCCGCGGACATCGCGGGCTGCGTCGAGGCAGACACGGAGATGGTCGGCTTCGTGCAGTCGCTTATCGATGCCGGCCACCCCGTCGGCATCCTTTCCAATATCCCGACCGGGCTCGCCGCCGTCGTGCGGCGCGAGCACCCCTGGCTAGAGGATTTCGCCGCCGTCACCCTGTCCTGCGATATCGGGGTGGCCAAGCCGGAGGAGCAGGCCTACCTCGTCGCAGTCGACGCCCTCGGCGGCGCCCTCAAGGACACCCTCTTCTTCGACGACCGCGACGACTTCGTGCGCGGGGCCCGCGAGGCGGGGTTGCGGGCCGAGCGCTTCGACGGCATCGATAGCGTGCGGAAGGTGCTTTCTACACCCTGACCTTGCGTAGCTCGAGCGGCACGCGCAACAGCGGATCTAGGGCGACGGCGCGCGCGACCGCGCGGACGATCTCGCGGTGGGTGGGGATCATGCGCAGCTGGACCTCGGCATCGGGGGCCTCTTCCCGTACGGCGCTGGCGAAGCGGCGCGGGGCCTGCGGATCATCCACGAAGGCGGAACCGGCCACCACCACGGTGTTCGGGTGGTGCTCGCGCACCAGCCGGGCGGCGACCACGCCGAGATCGTGTGCGCGCTCATCGAGGATGGAGCGCGGGGCATCGGCAATGCTGTCGACCGTAACGCCCTGCTCCGCCGCCTTCTTGAGCACCGCCGCCGTCGAGAGGGAATCCTGTGCGGGTCGGCCCTGCGGATCGGTCAGCGGGGTCAGCTGCTGGACCCCGTCGTCGTTGGACAGGGCCGCGCCGATGGAGTCGTCCGCAAAAAGCACCAAGACCTTGTCCTCGGAGGCAATGTCCGCGGCCTGGGTCTCGGAGCCCAGGATCGCGGGGATGGCTGCGGTGACCACGACCGGCACGCTGAACTGGAAGCGCAGGCGCTCGGCGATGTCGACGCCGTTCCACCCCAGGTTCGGGGCGTAGACCAGGCCTTCCTCGTCGACCTGGCCGGAGGTAGTCACGCCGACGGAGACCAACGCCTGGTCCAGGCCTGCGGTCAAGCGGTTGATTCCGGCCATGATGTGCTCGATGAAATCTGCCTCGCTCAGCGACGCCACCGGGGTCGTAATGTCATCCTCCCGAATGGTGCGGCCCTTCGTGTCGTAGAGGCCGATATAGGTCGAGGAGGTGCCGATGGCGATGCCAGCCAGCAGCCAGTTGTTCTCCGCTACCTCCAGCGGCACCGTCGGACGCCCGCGGCCCTTCGTGCGGGTCAGGTCGGTGCGCTCTTGGATGAGCCCGGCCTGCAATAGCGCCGTGGTCGCGCGCGTGATGGTGGGCTGGGACAGGCCGGTCGCTTCCACTAGCTCGCTCCGAGTGACGATCGGATTGAGGCGCACCAGGTGGAGGCACTTGGCGGCGGGCGTGCGTGGGCGAGTGAAGGCCGATCCTGGCTTGATCATGCAACTTAGTATAAAGAGAACAGACTGCATTGTCTAATTCTATACGTTGACCGGTGGCCGAAATTAGACTGTATGGTCTAGCAAATGTGGTGCTTTGGTGCGGAAATGTCAGATTTTTCGACATCAACCCCTCCGCCCGGCCATGACCTGCTCTACCGTCCGCAACCAATTGCGGGAGCGCGGGGACATCGGGCCCTCTGGGCCCGTGGCCTGCCAGGTGCCGTCGTTGAACAACCAGATGACGTCCGAGGTGTGCGGGTCGATGACGTAGGTCGCGCGACCGTCGGTCTTGATGTTGTGGTGGTGCTGGCACAGATTGACGAGGTTGTACGCGGCCGTCGGGCCGCCGTCTTCGAAGTCGAAGCAGTGGTCCTTCTGGCCGCGTTCCGCCTTGACCGTGCAGCCGGGGTAGCGGCACGTGCCGTCGCGGCCATTGACGAAGGCCTTGATGTCGTTCGGTGTCGCGTAGTTGCGGCTGCGCTTTTCCGCGATGTCCGACATGTGGCGGACGGTGGTTGCTGCGTCCGCCAGCTTCTGCCCGCTGTCGTGGCTAATCCAGCCGAATCCGGCGACGAAGATTGGGGCATTGGGGACGTCGCTGGCCTGGTAGAGGTTGAGGACCACCTGCGGGGAGGAGTATTCCCCGAGGATGAGGCCGGCGAGCGCGGCGGCCGGGCTGATGCCGCGTTCTTTGGCAGTGCGGGAAATGGCGTCGTCTAGTTGGGCGGTGGTTGCGGGGTCGTAGTCGGCGTAGATGCCGGCGCGGGATCCTGACTGGGACTCGCAGGAATAGTTGCCGCCGTCTGGGCCGGAGGTATCGGCCGATTTTTCGGCGTGTCTTCGGGCTGTTCTGTGGCCACCAGGCTGTTGAGCTTGCGGCGCAGGTTGGCGTAGGAGGGCAGGCGCTGGCCTGGGCGGGTAGGGCTGAGGTATTTGTTTAATTCAGTATCTATGCGTTATCTATGCGTTCTTGAACGTCCTGGGTGGGCCCGCCCAGGTTATTTAAGACCTGGTCGATCAGGGTGAGGTAATTGAAACCGATGTGCTGGAGTCTTTCCACGGTTTCTTTGAGCTGGGCCAGGGTGTCGAGGCGTTCGAGGGCTAAGCAGCGGTTGAGGCAGGCGGTATAAGAAAGGCCGGCGCGCGCGGCGAGGTTGCCGACGGTGGTCTCGCAATCCTCGTTAATAGGCGGGCGGAGGCGTTGCCACAGGTGGTAGTCAACGCGCCGGATCTGGGTGGCGTCGTGGGCGATTGGGCAGTTCGGCGTATTGACGGTGTAATAAGGGTCCATGACATTCTCCCCGAATGATCATGCCGTAACTATGTTCTAGCCCAACTCCCATAATACCTACTCAAACTCGAACCGCAACCCCAACAGCAAACTGTTGCGAAACTATGTTCGAATTTTTTAAAGAGGAACGGCCCGAGATCTGATGCTTACGTGTTATCTTCCTGCTGGCGGCTGGAAAAACCAGGTACGGGCGACTTTGGCGGGGCAAGAAGTATTCAGCGTTGTCACTGCGCCGCGCCAGGTGGCGGTGAAGTAGGGAAAGTGGCTAGACTTCCCGATCATGAGTTCCGAGCATAACGCCGAGCGCCAGCCTTCCCTTCTGGACGCTTCGTGCGATAATTTCGCAGCTGATTTGGCAGCCCTGACCCCTACCGATGCGACGGCGTGGGGCGTTGCGGGCTACGAGGGTGAGTTGCAGGACTTCTCGCCCGAATACTACGAAGCCGTGGCGGACCGTACTCGCGAGATGATTGCGGATCTCGACGCCCTGGATGACTCGACGGACGAGTCGGACGACGAGGACGACTTCGACGACGTCGACTACGTGACCGCAGCCGTGCTGCGCGACCGGCTCTGCCTGGAGCTGGACATGCACCACCGCATGGAGGACCTGCGGCTGCTCAACAACATCGCCTCGCCGGTCCAGACCATCCGGGACACCCTCCTGCTCATGCCGCAGGAGACCGAGGAGGACCTGGACGCCATCCGCTCCCGCCTGTCCAAGGTGAGCAGCGCGCTGGCGGGCTATCGGGACTCGCTGACGGAGGCGGCATCGCACGGCTTGGTGGCGGCCAACCGCCAGATCAATGAGGTCATCGGCCAGTGCAATGCGCTGACGGATAGCGACTCGATGCTCGACGAGCTCGGCCTGGCCGAGGACTCCGTCGAGGTGGAGCACGCCAAGCAGGCTTTCGAAGAATTCTCTGCCTGGCTGTCGACGGACCTGCAGCCGCAGGCGCCGACCTCGGACGCGTTCGGCCGCGAGCGCTACGAGCTGTTCTCCCACCTGTTTGTGGGCGACGTCGTGGACGTGGACGAGGCCTATCGCTGGGGCCTGGAGCAGCTGCGCGAGATCAACGCCGAGCAGGAAAAGATCGCCCACAGCCTCTACGGCAACGAATGCACCGTGCGCACGGCGATGCGCAAGCTCAACCAGGAAGAGCGCTACCTCCTGCGCGGCAAGGACGCGCTGGTGGAGTGGATGCACTCCACGGCCGACCGGGCCATCGAGGAGCTGGACGGCAAGTACTTCGACGTGCCGGAGCAGGTGCGCGAGATTGAGTGCTGCATCGATCCGGCGGGCACCGGCGGCATCTTCTATACCCAGCCGGCGGATGACTTCTCCCGTCCCGGTCGGATGTGGTGGTCGGTGCCGGCCGGCCAGGACGTTTTTCACACCTGGCAGGAGCTGACCACGGTCCACCACGAGGGCGTGCCGGGCCACCACCTGCAGATCGGTCAGGCCCTGGTCGAGCCGGATCTGAACCTGTGGCGTCGCAGCGTGTGCTGGAACTCTGGCCACGGCGAGGGCTGGGCCCTCTACGCCGAGGAGCTCATGGCGGAGCTCGGTTACATGGATGATCCCGGCTACCGGATGGGCCTTTTGGACGCTAAGCGCCTGCGGGCCGCCCGCGTGGTCGCGGACATCGGCCTGCACCTGGGCAAGAAGATGCCGGACGGCTCCGGCGTCTGGGACAAGTCCCACGTGCACACCTTTATGCGGGAAAACACCGCGATGGACTCGGCGAACCTCTCCTTCGAGGTCAACCGCTACCTAGGCTGGGCCGGCCAGGCGCCGTCGTACGCGCTGGGTGCGCGCCTGTGGCGCCAGACCCGCGACGAGGCAGTCGCGCAGGGCATGAGTGAGCGCGAGTTCCACGCCGAGGCGCTGGCGCTGGGCTCGGTGCCGATGTCTATCCTGCGCGAGACCGTCCTCGACTAGGCGCTAGCGTTTCCTCCGCGTGAAGAGGCGGATGAGCTGGGGCAGGTAGCCGGCAATCACCAGCACGATGATGAGCCGGATGAGCTGGATGGCCACCACGGCTGGCCCGGCCCCGCCCTCGGAGGACAGCGCCAGGACGGTCTCGAGCGCGCCGGGGCTGGTTGCTAGGTAGGCCTCGAAATAGGTGATGTCTAGCGTCCAGGTCAGCGGCCAGGCGGTGGCCGCACACAGGGCGATGACCACGACGATATAGGTCACGGTGGCGGGCAGCTGCGCCGCGAACCGCTGCAGGGCGGACCACGACAGTCCGCCGCCGCAGACCCAGCCGATGGACATGAACACCAAGATTCGGAAGGGCTCAATGGGCTGGAGGGTGAGCTCACCGGGCAGGAACAACGAGGCCAACACCGTCAGCAGGAGCGGTCCCATCACGCTCGGGGCGGGCAGGCGGAGGGCCTTGCCGAGGGGCTCGCCGGCGAAGGCGATGGCCAACACGAGCAGGATCATCCACCAGTGCTGGTCTGGCTGCGGGGCGTCGACCGGATGGGAGTCGGCCGGGGTGGAAAGGAAGCCGACGACGACCGGCAGGGTCATGGACACGGTCAGCAGGCGCAGGTACTGGGTCAGCGCCACGTAGCGGTAGTCCGCGCCGAGGTCGTCGGCGAGCACCGGCATCATGGACGCCCCGCCGGGCAGCATGGACAGGATGCCAGTGTCCCGGCTGACGGCCTTCGGCTGGGCGCGGTGGAGGAGGAGCCCGCCGCCGACGCCGACTAGCACCGTCGCCAGGGAGACCACGACGCCCGCGGGCAGAAAGCCGACGATGCGCGACAGTGGCACCGTGGTCAGGGGGATCGCGGCCAGGATGCCGATGAACCCGCGGCTGAGCGCGTAGACGTGGCGGTTGACGGGCAGCTCTTTGCGGGTCGCCAGCGCCATGCCGGCGGAGACCACGATGGCGGCCACGATCCAGGCCGCCGGCACGTTCCAGCGATCAAAAAGCCAGCCGAGGCACACGGAGGCGGGCGCGACAATCATCCAGCGCACTGCCAACGGCATTCGGGGACCTCCTTGTGAATTCGGCCCCCTTTATACTATTGGCCTTATACTGTTGCCATGGAAATAGGCGTGGGAACCTGGGCACTGCTGGTCGCTGGGGCCGGCGTGGCCGGCTGGATCGACGCGGTCATCGGCGGTGGTGGGCTGGTGCTCATCCCCCTGATCCTGGCGCTGGTTCCCGGCGTGGCCCCGGCCACGGCGCTGGCGACGAACAAGGTGGTGGCGGTCTCGGGCACGGCATCGGCAGCGGTGACGCTGGTGCGCAAGGTGCGGCCTCCGGCGCGGGAGCTGGTGCCGATGGCGGTGCTGGCGGCGGTGGCCTCGGGCGTGGGCGCGCTGATGGCCTCGTTGCTCGACGAGGACGTCATGCGCCCACTGATCATTGTTCTGCTGCTCGCCGTGGGCTCGTTCATCGCTTTCAAGCCGAGCTTCGGCGGCGGCGACAGCGAGGGGATCCACTCCGGCTGGCGTACCTGGGCGGCGCTGGTAGCAACGGCCGCGGTGGCGTTCTACGACGGCATCTTCGGGCCAGGCACCGGCATGTTTTTGATCATGGCTTTTACCGCCATCTTCTCCCAGAACTTCCTGCGCTCGGCGGCGATGTCGAAGGTGGTTAACACTGCGACGAACCTAGGCGCGCTGGTGGTTTTCATCGTCGGCGGGCACGTGTGGTGGACGCTCGGCATCGTCCTGGCGGTGGCCAATATCGTCGGCGCGCAGCTGGGCGCGCGCACGGTGCTGGGCGGGGGCACGAAGCTGATTCGCTACGCGCTGCTGACCCTCGTGGTGGTCATGAGCTGCTACCTCGCGTGGCAGCAGTGGGGTTAGGCCGGGTCTTCCGGCCAGGCGTGTTTGGGGTAGCGCCCGCGCATCTCGGCGCGCACCTGCTGGTAGGGGCCGGACCAGAAGCTGGCCAGGTCATCGGTGACCGCGAGCGGGCGGCCGGCGGGGGAGAGCAGGTGGAACTGGACAGGCATGCCGGCGATCTCGGGGGAGGAATGCAGCCCGAAGCACTCCTGGAGCTTGACGCGCACGATGGGGCGGCCGCCCGCGTAGTCGATGCGCGGGTGCTTGCCCGAGGGGACCGTGAGGCGTTCGGGCGCGGCGGCATCGATGTCGTTGGGCCACGGCAGCAGGCGCTGGAGCGCTGGGTACATGTCGACCTCGCGCGGGGGCTTGCCGCGGACGATGTCGGCGAGCTCTGGGCCCAGCCAGTACTGAGGGTCGGCCTTTTGTGGATCCGGCCAGGGATCGCCGAGGCGGGCGTGGAGGAAGGCCAGGCGGTCGAAGAGGCGCTGCGCCTTGTCGGAGAAGTGGAAAACTTCCAACCCAGTCCGTTCGAGCAGGCGGGCGAGGGCCTCGGCCGCGGCCTCCGGGCTGGGCT
Organism: Corynebacterium sp. 1103A; assembly: GCF_055700955.1. NCBI lineage: Bacteria > Bacillati > Actinomycetota > Actinomycetes > Mycobacteriales > Corynebacteriaceae > Corynebacterium > Corynebacterium sp. 1103A. The sequence goes on along the minus strand of NZ_JASTTF010000013.1, from coordinate 58,592 downwards.
GGGTCGGGGTGGAGCTTAGCTCGATCTGCCCGGCCCGGCGGATCTGGCGGGCCCGCAGCTTGCCCTTGACGAAGTCGGTTTCCAGCTCTTCGCTCACGCCGATGGTATCCAGTGCGTCCTCTTCGCTGAGGCGGGCGGCGGCGCGAATGGTGCCGCCCTCGGCGGAGCGGGTCACGACCGCGGTTGCCAGCCACTCGGAGCCGTCGAGGCCGAGGTCGTGGGGCAGGCGGGCCCGTGTGCCGGAGGCCAGCAGGTAGGTGTCGTCTTTCACGCGGCGGGCGATCCAGCGGGGGAAGGCCAGCCCGGTGATGGCGCCGGGATCGCTGACACCGCTACCAGTGCTCACCAGCTTGGCCAGGCGCTGGGATTCGGACTTCGGCGCGCGCTGGCGGGCGATGTCGCCGCGGGGATCGTCGGACAGCACGGCGACGGTGGCCGCGGCGGACGGCCCGCATTCGATAAGGGCGCGGCCCAGGCGCGGGTCCAGCGGCAGGCGGACCAAGCGTTTGCCCAGCTGGGTCAGGTGGCCGCCCCGCAGGGCGCCGAGGGATTCCAGGTGCTCTCGGGCGCGGGCCAGGTGCTGCGGCTGGGGGCTATCGAGCAGCGGGCAGTCGCCCCAGGCGGCCAGTTGAAGGGCGGCCTGGGTCAGATCCGTGGTGAGGATCTCCGGGGTGATGGCCTCGGCCGCGTGCTCGTAGTCGGTGGCGGAATAGGCGCGCACCACGGTGCCCGGGCCCTCGCGGCCGGCGCGGCCGGCGCGCTGGTCCGCGGTGGACTTGGCCGAGCTGATAGTGACCAACCCCGTCATGCCGCGGCTGGCATCCAGCCGGGGCACGCGGGACAGGCCAGAGTCGATGACAGTGCGCACCCCCGGCACGGTCAGGGAGGACTCGGCCAGGGAGGTCGAGACCACGATCCGCGGGGTGGACGAGGGCTGCAGGGCCGCGTCCTGCTGCCGGGCATCCAGCCGACCGTGCAGGGGGAAGCTGCCGGGCAGGCGGCCGACGACGTGTTCTACCTCGCGCACGCCCGGCACGAAGACCAGGGCGGAGTGCCCGGTGGCGGACACCTGCTCCTGTGCCAGCTGGGCCAGGTGGTCCAGGAATTCCCGGGAGCAGCTGCTGCGGTCGGGGTGCGGGCGGTAGGAGATATCCAGCGGGTAGGTCACCGCCGGAGTGCTGAGCGTTTCGGCTCCTAGGAATTCGGTGAGCTTGTCGCGCTCCAGGGTGGCGGACATGGCCACCAGCCGGAAGTTGTCGCGCAGCTCGGCGAGCTCCAGGCACATGCCCAGAATGAGATCGGTATCCAGCTGGCGCTCGTGGATCTCGTCGATGGCGACGGCGGACACGCCCTCCAGATCTGGATCCCGCAGCAGCCGCTGGAGGAGTACGCCCGGAGTCACGAACTCGACGTGGGTGCCGGGCTGGTGCTCGCCCTTGACGCTGAAGCCGACGGCTTTCGGGGCTCCGGAGAGGTGGCGTAGCCGGCGGGCGGCGGCGCGCACGGCCACGCGGCGGGGCGCGGTGACGATGACCTTGCCCCCGCAGTGGTTGGCCAGGGCGGGCGGGACCAGGGTGGTCTTACCGGTGCCGGGCGGGGCTTGGATGACTAGGCGCCCGGTGGCATCGACAAGCGTGGGCAGGCGGTCAATGACCCCGGCCACGGGCAGGTCGCGGCCGATCCGTGCGATGTCGAACATGTCATCCAAGCTTACGCATGACCCGCCCGGGTAAGCCAAGCACCAGGAAATTGTCCGGCACGTCCTTGGTGACCAGGGTGCCGGCGTCGCGCAGCTGTTCCGTGCGGAGCTCGTCGCTGCCGGGCAGGTGCCATTGCCCGGATTCCATGCGCTCGCGGGTGCCATAGACCGCGTGATTGTCCTCGCTGTCCTTAATCGTCATGCTGTCTATTGTGCCCACTATCGCGCCGCTGGTTTTGCCAGACTGGGTGGCATGCTTTTCGAGCTGGAGCGCCCCGCGGCCAAGGTCGCGCCCGGGGTCGCGCACGTGCCGGGCTACTGGTCGACGCCGGAGCAGCACGCGTGGGTCGCGCGGTTCCGGGATCTGGCGCGCCGGGCCAGCGAGACGCCCTTTGCCATGCAGCGGCCGCAGCTGGCCTCCGGCGGGCGTATGAGCGTGCACATGCTCAACCTGGGGCATTACTTCGACTATGACGGCTACCGCTACGTGGACCGGAAATTCGGCCACACCGTCCCGGCCCTGCCAGGGGCTCTTCGGCAGGCGGCTATCGATGCCGTCTGTCGCGCCGCCGCCCTCGCCGGGGAGCTAGCCCCGTGGGCGGAAAGCTACTTGCCGGACATGGCCCTGGTGAATTATTATCCGCCGGGCGCGCAGATGGGCATGCACCAGGATCGCTACGAGTCCACGCGCGCGCCCATCGTCTCCTTTTCCATTGGGGAGGAGGCGCTGTTTCGCATCGGCGGCACAGAAAACCGCAACCGGCCCTGGGACGAGGTGACGCTGGTCTCCGGGGATCTCATCGTCTTCGGCGGCCCGAAGCGTTTTGCTTTCCACGGGGTGCCCGAGGTTCGCCCAGGCACCGCGCCGGAAGGCTGCGGGCTGGCGCAGGGCCGAATCAATGTCACGGTGCGGCAGGTCTTTTCCGGGTAGGCTGTGCTAGAAACACTTAACCGTTGAGCTGAAAGGAAGCCCGAAGTGGCAAAGATCGGCATCATTATTGGCTCTATCCGCGAAGGTCGCCTGGGGGAGGCCGTCGGCCGCTGGGTCGAGGGTATCGCCCGCGATCGCGCCGAGCAGGGTGTGGACTACGAGCTCATCGACCTAGCCGCCTTCAATGTTCCGCTGCTGACCGCCGCCACCGTCCCGGGCGCGGCCAACAAGCAGTACGACGACGCTAACGTGCAGGCGTGGTCCCAGGCTATCGATGCCTGCGATGCCTTCGTCTTCGTGACCCCGGAGTACAACCACTCCGTGCCGGGCGCCTTCAAGAACGCCTACGACTCCCTGGGCGCGGAGTGGGCCGGCAAGCCGGTCGCCTTCGTCGGCTACGGCGCCTCCGGCGCCATCCGCGCGGTCGAGGCCTGGCGCCTGGTGGTCAGCAACTTCCAGATGGCCCAGCTGCGCAACCAGCTGGAGGTCTCCATCTTCTCGGACTTCACCGACGGCGAGTTCACCCCGGACGAGGACAAGACCAAGCGCATGGACAACATCCTGGCCGAGCTGGAGGATGCGCTGGGTAAATAACACCCCCAGCGGAGAATTGCTTCGTTTTTATAAAACCTAAATATAGGCTTTGTTGGTACATCAAAGGCTGCGGATTCACCCCCGGCACGAGAAAGCCGCTGGCAGCCGCGCTGCGGGGTGCCTGACTGCTTGTTACGGTGGCTGCGGTCGGCGATGCCCACGGCATTCGCTGGCCCAGTGCACCGTTATTTTTTGAGTAGAAAGGACTTTCCGTGACCTTCCCGTTCAGCCCGAAGAAGGGCATCGCCAGCGCGCTGGCTGCCGCAATGGTGACCACCGGCGCTGCTGCCCCGGCAGCGCAGGCCAACGAGCTGGATTCCAACATCCAGGGCCCGTTGGTGCTGGCCGAAGCGATGTACTACGACGCCGGGGAGGACGAGATCCGGCTCGATGAAGGCAAGATCGATCACGACCGCGTCACCGCCGAAGAGGTTGATCAGGTAGAGGCTGGCCTGGCGGATCTGACCGACGAGCAGATCGACCAGGTGCTGATCGACAACGGCTACGAGCCGGACGAGATGCGTGACTCGGATAGCGATAACTCCGGGGTCTCCTTCCGGATCGCGCCCGCCATCATCTGGGGAGGCGTGGCCATCTTGGGTATTCTCACCGGTGGCGGATTGATCTTCTACTCGATGTACACTACCCATGCAGAAAAGCAGAACCTGATTAACCAGTGCTACCAGAACGGTGGCAACCCGGTGGTTGACAGCCGCGATTCCGCCGGCGTGGAGGGTACCACCGATTCCGGAGCAGCTAAGAATGAAGGAGGCTACCGCTTCGAATGTCAGAAGTAGAAACAACTCGAAACGCCCCCATGGTGGTTGCCGCGATCGTCGTGGTGGGACTGTTTCTGCTGCTGCTGCTGTACCTGGGCCTAAGCCGCTACTACAACGCGCAGGAGCTGGACTCCCTCGTGGAGGGCGCCGAGGCTAACGGGCAGAGCTATTCCGTGGAGATCCACAACGGGCTGACGGGTAGCTATTCTTTCCGCGCCCACTAGCCGGCGATGTCTCTGAGTGCCGCCAGGTGCTCGTGAAAGGCAGCGCGACCACGCGCGGTGAGGCTTACCCACACCGTGTCTTTGCCGCGCGTGGAGCCGTATTCGCGGAAGCGGCTGATGTATTCTGCCTCCTGTAGGGCGCTGAGCTGCTTGGAGAGCGTGGACGGGCTTAAGCCCACCTCCCGGGCAAGCGAGGAAAACTCCATCTCTTGCTTGACTTCTCCCTCGGTCGCGCCGTAGGCGTTGAGTACGGCGCAGATTTTAAACCGGTTGAGCGGGTGGATGACCGGATCGAGCTGGCCGTTCATGAATGATTCCGCTCCCGGGAGCTGAGATCTAAAGCACCACTACCTAGGGCCCACCACACGCTGGCAAAGGCTAGGAAGCCAAGGGGAAGCATTGCCCAGGCCGGCAGGTCATGGGCGAAGATGAAAGCGGACATCGGCCAGTAGAGGCAGAAAAATCCCAGCCAGTAGCGCTTATCCGCGGAGGGCGCGGCGAAGGGATCCTGGCGGTAAGACTGACGCACCCGCGGGTAGCGCCGGGGCATGAGGAAGGCGGCGACGAGGATAACGGCAGCGACGATGAGGAGCGCCCACCAAGGGCGGGACTTAAACGCCATGAGTAAGAAGGCTGCCAGGTAGGTCAACGCCAGGCAAAAAGCGACCAAGGGCGGGACCAGGGAGGTATGTTTCTTGGCGAGGGTCTCGTTAAAGGATAGAGCCTCGGTGGCCTGCTTCTTCTCATTATTTTCCACAGTGGAAAGTATGACACTTTCCGTACCGGAAAGCAAGGGCTTTGTTACACTGCGGGGCATGGCTAAACATGACGTAGGTAACAAGAAAGTAGCAATCGTGACGGGTGCCTCCTCCGGGATTGGCGCCGCGAGCGCGCGGGCGCTGGCCGCCGACGGCTGGCACGTGATCGTGGCGGCGCGGCGCAAGGACAGGCTGGACGCCCTTGCGGAAGAGATCGGCGGCACCGCCGTTGAGCTGGATGTTGCCAGCCAGGAATCCGTGGACGCGCTTGCCGCGCAGGTGGACCGGGTGGACCTGCTGGTCAACAACGCTGGCGGCGCCAAGGGCCTGGAGCCACTAGTCGACACCAAAATCGAGGACTGGCAGTGGATGTATGACGTGAACGTGCTGGGCACGGTACGCATGCTGCAGGCGCTGGTGCCGAAACTAGAACAAGCCCCGGATAACTCGGGGCTAGTCATCAACATGGGTTCGGTGGCTGGCTGGGGCGTCTACGAAGGCGGCTCCGGCTACAACAGCGCCAAGCACGGCGTGCGGGTGATCTCCCGGGCGCTGCGACTGGAAAACCACAACATTCGCACCACAGAGATCGACCCGGGCCGCGTGGCCACTGATTTCTCGCTCGTCCGCTTCAGTGGCGACGAGGAGCGCGCCGCTAAGGTCTACGACGGCCAGCTCAACCTCGCCGCCGAGGACATCGCGGAGGCGGTGCGCTGGGTGGCGTCCCTGCCCGCCCACGTCAACATCGACGTGATGACGGTCAAGCCGCGCACCCAGAGCTAGGAACTTACAGCCTACTTCTGCAGACCGAACTGGCCGGAAGCGGCCGGGGTCAGGTTCTGGTAGACGTGCTTGTGCTCTTGGTATTCTTCCAGACCCGTCGGGCCCAGCTCGCGGCCGTTGCCGGACTGCTTGTAGCCGCCCCACTCGGCCTGCGGCAGGTACGGGTGGAAGTCGTTGATCCAGATGGTGCCGTGGCGCAGGCCGCGGGCGACCTGCTCGGCCTTGCCCGCATCCGTGGTCCACACCGCGCCGGCCAGGCCGTACTCGGTGTCGTTGGCGATCTCGATGGCCTCTTCCTGCGTGGTGAAGGTCTCCACCGTTACGGTCGGGCCGAAGGCCTCGTCGTGGACGCAGTCCATCTCCCGGGTGGTGTCATCGATGATGGTCGGCAGGTAGTAGATGCCGGCGCCCAGGTCCGTGTTGCCGGTGCCGTGCTGGCCGTTGGTGTCCTCGCTGGTGGCCGCGCGGCCGCCGGTGAGGATGGAGGCGCCCTGTTCGCGGGCGTGGTCCACGTACTTGGCAATCTTGTCGCGGTGCTCGGCGGAGATCAGCGGGCCGGTCTCGGCCTTGTCGTCCGTCGGGCCGCCGATCTTGATGTTGTTGGTGCGCTCGACCAGGGCCTCGATGAACTTGTCGTGGATGGATTCTTCCACGATCAGGCGGGAGCCCGCGGAGCAGACCTGGCCGGAGTGGAAGAACGCGGCGTTGAGGGCGTTGTCCACGGCGGCGTCGAAGTCCGCGTCGGCGAAGACGACGTTCGGGTTCTTGCCGCCCAGCTCCAGCGCGGTGCGCTTGACGGTCTCCGCGGCGTTCTTGGCGATCAACTTGCCGGTGACCAGGCCGCCGGTGAAGGAGACCATGTCCACGTCCGGGTGCTGGGACAGCGGGTTACCGCAGTTGGCGCCGGCGCCGGTGATCAGGTTGGCCACGCCGTCCGGCAGGCCGGCATCGTGCAGCACGGCCATGAGCAGCATGGCGGTGTGCGGGGTCAGCTCCGCCTGCTTGAGGACGAAGGTGTTACCAGCGGCGATGGCTGGGGCGACCTTCCAGGACACCTGCAGAAGTGGGTAGTTCCACGGGGTGATCAGGCCGCAGACGCCGACCGGCTCGGCGTCGATGCGGGAGCGCACGTTCGGGTCCGCCGGGTCGACCACGCGGCCGGCCTGGTGGGAAGCTAGGGTGCCGAAGTAATCGAAGGCGCCGGCGATGTCTTCCATGTCGCCCATGGACTCTTCCAGGCGCTTGCCGGTGTCGGCGGATTCTGCCTTGGCGAAAAGCTCCTGGTTGTCGCGGATGGCCTGGGCCACGCGCAGCAGCAGCTTGCCGCGCTCGATGGCCGGGACGGAGGACCACGTGCCGGCATCGAAGGTGCGGCGGGCGGCCTTGATAGCGCGGATCGTGTCCTCGTCGGTGGCTTCGGAGACCTCGGCGACCACAGTGCCGTCGGCCGGGCAGGTGATGGTGCGGGTACCGCCCTCAGCGGCGGCCTCCCACTGGCCATCGATGAATAGGGACTTCGGGCCGTCGCCCGTGTGGACGCCGGAGAGGAGCTCCGTCGTAGAAGGATCAAACAGTGCGTTCTGGGTGCTCAACAAAGCATCCTTTCTTGTCGGCGCTTTAATAGGCGTCGGCATTCGTATTCAAACAGGGAATTTGTTCGGTTCCGCTTTCCGGTCTACCAGAACTAATTATCCTCGCGCCAGATCCGCTCGGGCTCTGCTCCGTCGGAAACATCGGAGTCACCTGGGCGTTCAGACTGCATGTGCAGGAAGGCCAGGTGGCGTTCGTAGAGATCTAACACGTTGTTGATGAGCTGGTTCTCGCTGTAGCCGTAGACGTCGTAGCCCAACGAGCCAGTGAGATCGTAGACCTCCAGGCGGAAGTATTCCTTCTGATCGCCGGCCAAGAACTCCGGGCACTCGGCGGTCACGGGGAAGAGCTGGTAGCGGAACTTGCGCTCGTTGTGCAGCGTGACCTGCAGGTCTAGCTGGGGCAGTTCCAGATCGGGCAGCTCACTGGTGAGCAGGATGGCGTCGTAGCCGCGCTGGCGCATCTGGACCGCGACCTTTTCCAGAGCGAACTCGGCGGTGTCCCGCATATAGGTGTCCATGTCCTGCTTGGTTGGGTAGGTATTAGCGCGATCCAGGCGCTGCTTCCAGCTGTTGTCGTCGGCAGCGATCCGGTCGGTGCGGCCGGAGATGACGCCGTGGAGCGCGGTGGTGCGTGCCTCCTTCTGCACGTTTTCCAGGCGCAGCGACTTCCACAGCGAGAACATCACCAGGTAGATGACCACGGCAAAGGGCAGGCCCATGACCACGGTCGCGGACTGGACCGTGGCGATGCCGTCGATCTGCAACAGAGCCAGGGTGAGCAGCCCCACGGCTACGGACCAGAAGATGCGCAGCCAGCGGGTGCCGTCCTGGCGGCTGTCGGTGATCTTCGAGGTGAAGTTCGACATCACCAGCGCGCCGGAGTCGGCTGAGGTGATATAGAGCAGCAGGCCGATGCCCGTGGTCAGCAGGATGATGAAGCCCGAGGCCGGGAACTCCTGCAGCATGTCGTAGAAGCCCTGTTCCGGGATGTTGACCGCGTTCTCGGCGAATTCGGGGTAATCACCTGAGCGCACCATGTCCAGGGCGGTGTTGCCGAAGAAGGACATCCACATCAGGATGAACAGGAACGGGAAGGTCAGGGTGCCGAAGATGAACTGTCGCAGGGTGCGCCCGCGGGAGATACGTGCCAGGAACAGGCCCACGAAGGTGGCCCAGGCGATCCACCAGGCCCAGAAGAACAGGGTCCAGGACTGCATCCACTCGGAGGTGGCGGCCGGATCATCCGTAAACGCCATGGTGTCCATGGTCCAGGACGGGAACTTGGAGACGTAGTCGCCCACGTTCATCACGATGGCGTCGAAAAGGTAGGCCGTCTTGCCGAAGACCACGATGTAGATCATCAGTGCGATGGCCAGGAAGACGTTGAGCTCCGATAGGAACCGGATGCCCTTGTCCACGCCGGAGACGGCGGACAGGGTAGCGATGGCAATCGCGATGACGATGAGGGCGGACTGCAGTCCCAGGCCCTGATCGATATCGAAGATGAGGTGGATGCCGTAGGACAGCTGCACCACGCCGATGCCCAGGGAGGCGGTCACGCCGAAGACGGTGCCCAGCATGGCGGCGACATCGACGGCGTCGCCGACCGGGCCGTGGACGCGCTTGCCAATGAGCGGGTACAGCGCCGAGCGGATGGCCAGAGGCATGTTCAGGCGGTAGGCGAAGTAGCCGAAGGCCATGCCCATTAGGGCGTAGAGTGCCCAGCCGGTCAGGCCGTAGTGGAACATGGCGTAGACGACGGCCTCCTTGGCCGCCTCCATGGTCTCCGGCTCGCCGGTGGGCGGGGCCAGGTACATGGTCACCGGCTCGGCCACGGCGAAGAACATCAGGTCGACGCCGATGCCGGCTGCAAAGAGCATGGAGGCCCACGCGAAGGTGTTGAACTTCGGGCGCGAGTGATCCGGCCCCATGCGGATATTGCCGGAACTGGACATCGCGATGTAGAGGACGAAAACGACCGCGATGGTCGCGGTCAGGATGTAGAACCAGCCGAGGTTGGTGCTGATCCAGCCGGTGACGTTGGCCAGGGTGTTGGCGGCGTGTTCGCGGCCCAGGCCGGCGTAGAGCGCCATCGCAATGATCAGCACACTGGAGACGGTGAAGACGGGCCAGTTCGTCTTGGGCGGATCGACCTCGTCGGCGCCGACATCGGAGCCGGTCTCCGCCTTGTAGCTGCCGACCAGGGCGCGGACTTGGTAGCGCGATCGACGTTTGGTGCGCGCCTTACCCTCTGAGGAAGGCTCGGCGTTAGCAGGTTGGGGCGATTCAGGATCGTGTGGATCGAAATTCGCCATGGATCACTCCTCTGAAGTTGTTAACACCCCTGCCCACACGGACTCCAAACGGACGTAGACGGGCTTAAGGCTAAACGCTCAAACATATTTGACTCATATATTCGAAACGGCGCAAAAAACCCGAGTGCATCTAGGGTGAGCAGGGGTAGGGCCACTATCGGAAAAACCGTTACGGAACATGTCAAACTTATCCTATTCTGGGCAAATTGCAAGCTTCTCAGGTAGGCTCGTTATGCAAGTAGGAGCGGAATGGTGCATATTTGTCCATGCATTGATTGCATAATATGCATTTCTGAACACCGCGAAGAAAGGAAGTGCTTTCCGTATGGGTCTATTAGACAAGGTGACTAAGAATAACTCGAAGAAGGTAACTGACGAAGTAAGCGACGTGGTTGTTGTCGGCGGCGGCTCCGCCGGCTCCGTGGTCGCTGCTCGACTGACTGAAGATCCCGAAACCCGCGTGCTGGTCCTGGAAGCCGGCCGCAACGACTCCCTGTGGGACCTGTTCGTCCACATGCCGTCGGCGTTCTCTTTCCCGATCGGCGCCAAGCACTACGACTGGATGTACGAGTCCGAGCCGGAGCCGGAGATGAACGGCCGCCGCGTCTACCACGCCCGCGGCAAGCTGCTGGGCGGTTCCTCGTCCATCAACGGCATGATTTTCCAGCGCGGTAACCCCATGGACTACGAGAAGTGGGCCGACAACCCGGGCATGGAGCACTGGGACTTCGCCCACTGCCTGCCGTACTTCAAGAAGATGGAGACCGCCACCGGCGCCGACCCGGACGATCCGCGCCGCGGCCACAACGGCTCGCTCTACCTGTCCCGCGGTCCGGCCACCAACCCGCTGTTCCAGGCCCTGTTCAAGTCCGTCCAGGAGGCGGGCTACAACCTGACCAACGACGTCAACGGCTATCGCCAGGAGGGCTTCGCGCCGTTCGATCGCAACATCCGCCACGGCAAGCGCTGGTCTGCGGCCCGGGCTTACCTGCACCCGAACAAGCAGCGCAAGAACCTGGAGATCCGCACCCACGCCTTCACCACCAAGGTCCTCTTCGACGGCCAGAAGGCCATCGGCGTGGAATATGAGTGGGAAGGCGGCGTCCACCGCGTCTACGCCAAGAAGATCGTGCTGTCCGCCGGCGCCATCAACACCCCGCAGCTGCTGCAGGTCTCCGGCATCGGCGACCGTGAGCTGCTGGAGTCCCACGGCATCGAGGTCGTCAAGCACCTGCCGGGCGTGGGCGAGAACCTGCAGGACCACCTCGAGGTCTACATCCAGTACGAGTTGACCAACAACACGGATTCCTCCCAGCCGTACCTGGACAAGTGGCGCTGGCCGTTCATGGGACTGGAGTGGCTGCTGACCAAGAAGGGCCCGGTCGGCACTTCCCACTTCGAGGCAGGCGGCTTCGTGCGCTCCAACGACAAGGAAGCGTACCCGAACCTGATGTTCCACTTCCTGCCGATGGCAGTGCGCTACGACGGCCAGAAGGCCGACGTCAAGCACGGCTTCCAGTGGCACGTGGGCCCGATGTTCTCCGACACCAAGGGCTATGTGCGCATTAAGAGCGCCGACATCCACGACAAGCCGGAGATCCTGTTCAACTACCTACGTACCGACCAGGACCGCCGCGAATGGGTTGAGGCCGTGCGTGTGGCCCGCTCCCTGCTGGACACCAAGGCCATGGAGGAAGTCGGTGCTCGTGAGTTCAGCCCGGGCCCCGAGGTTCAATCCGACGAGGATATCCTGGAGTGGGTTCGCAACGACGGCGAGACCGCGCTGCACCCGTCCTGCACCACCAAGATGGGCTCCAAGGACGACGAGATGGCTGTCGTCGACCCGGAGACCATGCAGGTCTGGGGCATCGAGGGCCTCTACATCGCCGACTCCGGTGTCTTCCCGAATGTCACCAACGGCAACATCTACGCCCCGACGATGATGGTGGGAGAGAAGGCCGCCGACCTGATTGCCGGACGCACCCCGCTGGAGCCGGAGTACACCTCCTGGTACAAGGCCGGCGAGGACATGCCGCTCTACGCCGAGGGCGAGAAGGTCCGTGACCACAAGGATGCCATCGAGGGCGCCTGGTAAACCCACAGAAACGCTCCGTATACACTTAAAATCGTCACCTGCCACCCCGGCAGTGTGGCGGTTTTTTAAATGACTGCCTCTTGAATACTTTGGAAGGTAGAAACCTCCATGAGCATGGCCTCCCTGTTGACGCTCATCGGCGTGTGGATAGTCCTGCTGGTAACCCCGGGCCCCGACGTGGTGCAGGTGGTCCGCACTGCGCCGCGCTCGCGCCGGGCGGGCCTTTTGTGCGCGGCCGGGATCGCTACCGGCACGGGCGTGTGGCTGGCGGCCTCCCTGGCGGGCCTGTCCGCGCTGATTGCTGCCCGGCCGGAGCTGCTCAGCGGCTTGCAGGTTATCGGCGGCGGGGTGCTTATCTACATGGGGCTTAGCTCTCTGCGCGGCGGGCTGCGCACGAGCCAGCCGGAGGCCTTGCAGCCCGAGCGCGTCCAGGGGGTGCTCACCGCGGGCAAGGCCTACCGCCTGGGGCTGATGACCAACCTGTCCAACCCGAAGGCCCTGGTGTTTTTCGGCGCCGTCTTCGCCCAGTTCCTTTCCCCGGGCATGTCCGCGCTGTGGACCGTGGCGGTGGGGCTCATCCTGCTGACCATTTCTTTTGTCTGGTTCGGCGGCTTTTCCCTCGTCGTTCGCACGGCCGCGCGCTGGTTGGTCCGGCACGGCAACTGGCTGGACATCGTCGCCGGCATCATCTTCACTATCTTCGGGCTTGTCATGCTGGTGGAAGGGGTCATGGGCCTGGTTAATTAGCCCAGTAAACAAACCTGTTTCCCACTAGGTGGGATGACGTGTACCTTCGGTTGCGGTATCAACTCCGCCCTTTGCGGAGCCAAAGAGAGCTCAACCAAGGTCCCGGTTTGCGGTCGGGGCCTTGCAGTCGTTTCTACAGGAGGTGCGCGTGTCTTTAGTCTCTTTGCTCACGCTGATGGGGGTGTGGCTGGTGGCCATGGCCTCGCCCGGGCCCGACGTCATCCAGATCATCCGGCTGGGGTCCCGCTCCACCCGGGCCGGGCTGTGGGCGGCCCTGGGCAGCTCTACCGGTCTTTTGCTCTGGGTGGTGGCCTCGCTGGCGGGCCTGTCCGCCCTGATTGATTCGCACCCGGGGATTCTCATCACGCTCCAGCTGCTGGGAGGTACCTATCTGCTGTGGATGGCCTACAGCGCCATCAAATCCGGGCTGGCGCAGCGCCGTGTGCCCGCCCGCGTGGTGCAGACCGAGACCTTCCAAGAGCCAAACCCGGACTCGGCCCCGCGGGTGTGGATCACCGCCGGCAAGGCCTATCGCATGGGCTTTATCTGCGATCTGTCGAACCCTAAGGTCGTCATCTTCTTCGGCGCGGTTTTCTCGAATTTTCTAGAGCCGGGCATGAGCCTGGGCTGGTCGGCGCTGCTGGTGGTGTTGCTGGTGGGCGAGTCCCTGGTGCTTTTCGGAGCCGTCGCGCTGACCGTGCGGGCGTTTTCGCGCTGGATGTCGCGCCACTCCTCGTGGGTGGATCTCTTCTCCGGGGTGGTCTTCCTGCTGCTGGCCGGGTTCATCCTCTACGAAGGTGTGCGCGGGGCAATCGGGGTAGCCTAAAGGCATGATTTTCACGACGACGAACACAGTAGAAGGCCGCGAGATCGACACGTACCTGCGCGTCATCGCCGGCGAGACGGTTTCCGGCATCAATTTCTTGAAGGACTTCGGCGCGGGCATCCGCAACATCACCGGCGGGCGCTCCGCTGGCTATGAGGAAGAGGCCGTGCGCGCCCGCGAGTCCGCCCTGAATGAGCTGTGGAACCGCGGCCAGGAGCTGGGCGCGGACGCGGTGATCGGCATCGCCTTCGACTACACGGTGCTGGGCACGTCCAACAACATGCTGATGGTCACGGCCTCGGGCACCGCGGTGACGCTGAAACCCCAGCGGTAGACTGGTCCGCATGGCGGAAATTCTAGTGCCCATTGCGGGCGAGTCCATCAAGATTGGCCAGTTTCTTAAGCTCGCCAGCGCGGTGGCCACCGGCGGCGAGGCCAAGGAGCTCATCGCGGCCGGCGAGGTCACCGTTAATGAGTCGGTGTGCCAGACGCGCGGCGAGAAGATCGTGCCCGGCGACCGGGTGCAGGTAGCCGATGCCATCTTCGTGGTGGGGGAGGCCGGCGACGAGGACGACGACTTCTTCGACGAGGCCACGGCCGATGATGATTTTGACCCCGAGAAGTGGAGGAACCTGTAGATGCCAGCATTCGAGGCCGAGGTAGGCCTGCCCTTCTGGATCGACTTGACCACCGCAGACCAGCCGGCCTCGGCGGAGTTTTACCGCGCCGTGCTGGGCTGGGACATCGAGGGCGCGCCGGGCGGCTACCAGACCGTGACCGTCAAGGGGCTGCCCATTGGCGGGTTGATCCCGCAGCCAGAAGGCGCCCAGAACCCCGATACCTGGGTCACGCATTTCCTGTCCGCGGATATCGCGGCCGACTGCGAGCGCGCGGAGCGCCTCGGCGGCAAGGTGATGGCGGATCCGCGCCCCATCGAACGCGGCCAGATGGCGCTACTAGTGGATCCGGCCGGCGGCCTCTTTGGGCTTATCCAGCCGGCGTCCCCCACCAGCTTTACCGCCGGCGGCGAGCCCGGCTGCGCGGTCTGGCACGAGCTGAGCGTCACCCGGGATTTCCCCCAGGCGCTCGACTTCTACGGCGAGCTCTTCGACTGGGAGCTGCGCACCAGCCCGGGCCGCGCAGGGGAGATCGAATACGCCACCGCGGAGGCCGAGGGCGCGGCCTTCGCCGGCTTCTGGAACGCCCAAGGCCAGTTCCCCGACCAGGTCAATAGCTTCTGGCAGACCTTCCTGGGAGTCGCGGACCTCAACGCCGCGATAGAGCAGGCGCAGGCCCACGGCGGCGAGGTCATCCGGCCGGCCGAAGAGTCCCCGTTCGGTCGCATGTGCCTGCTGGCCGATGCCACCGGCGCGACGGTCACCCTGGTTCAGACCCCGCCGGCGCCGGAGGAGGAGCCCCGCGAGTCCGACGACGTGCTCAACCTCGGCGGCTAAGTGAAAGAGACGGTCCGCAGCGTCTGCGCGGCCATCCCGGCCGGCAACGTCACCTCCTACGGCGAGGTGGGCAAGGTTGCCGGCGTCGGCGCCCGGTATGTCGGTTGGTTTATGAGCCGGTATGGCGCGGATCTACCGTGGTGGCGGGTTGTGCGAGCCGACGGTACCTGCCACGATCCGGAACGCGCGCGGGGCCATTGGCGGGCGGAAGGAATTGCTTTTTCCGCAGGTAGAGTGGATATGCGGCAGTGCGGTATTGCCGCCGAAGAGATAAAGCACATCTGGCAAAGGAGTTGAGTGTTTGCGCGCTGGGTTTTTCCTCCTGCTGGCCATCGCCAGCGAAGTGGTCGCCACCTTAGGGCTGAAGATCGCCCTGGATCATCCGTGGGTCTACGCGGTGGTGGTGGCCGGTTATGTCGCGGCCTTCGCACTGCTGCATAGGGTCCTCAAGCTGGGCATGGCCATCGGGGTGGCCTACGGCATGTGGGCCGCCGGCGGGGTAGTGGCCACCGCCGCGTTGTCGGCGGTGTTGTTCGGGGAGACGTTGACCTGGTTGAAGATGATTGGCATGGCGCTCATCGTGACCGGTGTCGCCTGCGTGGAGATGGGCGTTAGGCCGCGGCCGAAGGCGTCCCCCGTGGAGGTGGATCCGGCATGACCTGGACGTATATCATTCTCGCGGTCCTCTGCGAGGTCGCCGGCACGATGAGCCTGCGGATGTCCGCGGTGCGCGGCGGGCGCTGGTGGCTGATGGCCGTTTTGGCCGGCTATGTCGCGGCCTACGTCTTTTTGTCCCTGGCCCTGCTGGAAGGAATGGCCTTAGGCGTGGCCTACGGGATCTGGTCCGCAGTGGGCGTAGCGCTGACGGCGGTGCTGTCTTTCCTCTTTTTCAAAGAGCCCTTCACTTGGCTGAAATCCCTGGGCGTGGCGCTGATTATCGGCGGGGTGCTGCTGGTGGAGATAGGGGCTTAATTAGACGGTGGCACCGGTGGGGTCGTCGCTAGTCTGTTAACTCGCTTAAGCTGGGTAGGTATGAAAGACCTTTACCAGTTTGTCAATGGACCTTGGCTCGGCGCACACGTCATCCCGGACGATCGCGGCGTGGACGGTACGTTCCACGGCCTGCGCGATGAGGCCGAGGAGATGGTGCACCAGATCGTGCAAAGCGACGACTCCCGCCCGGGCGCGCTTTACACCTCCTTCATGGACGTCGACGGCGTCAACGGCGCCGGCCTCGCCCCGTTGGATAAGGACCTAGACCGCCTGGCCGTCGAGGACATGGACGCCCTGGCGGAAGTCCTGGGCCAGCTCGAGCGCGAGGGCGTGGGCGCCCCGGTGACCTTCTGGGTGGAAAAGGATTCCGGCTCCGAGGACGCCGTCCCTTACCTCATCCAGTCGGGCCTGGGCCTGCCGGACGAGGCCTACTACCGCGAGGAGGCGCATGCGGACACCCTGCGCGCCTATACCGAGCACGTGGCCCAGATGCTGGGCTTTTTGGATCCGGTCCGCCTCTTCGGCCTCGGCGCGGAGGTCGCCGCGCAGCGCGTGGTGCAGCTGGAGACCGACATTGCCGCCGGCCACTGGGACGTGGTCGCCACTCGCAACGCGGTGGAGACCTACAACCCGGTCGAGCTGAAGGACGTGCCCCGGGTGGCGCAGACCATCGTGCGCGCCGGGGGAATCAAGGACGGCCGCGTGGTCTCCATGATGCCGTCCTACTTCGACCACCTGGCCGGACTGTTTACCGAGGACCGGATCGCCGACTGGCAGCTGTGGGCCACCTGGCACATCCTGCTCTCCCGCGCCGCCCTGCTGCCGGAGAAGGTGGGGGCGAAGAACTTCGAGTTCTACGGTACCCGCCTGTCCGGCGCCACCCAGCAGCGCGACCGCTGGAAGCGCGCGGTCGGCCTGGCGGAGAGCTTCGTGGGCCAGGAGATCGGCCGTGCCTTCGTGGACAAGCACTTCCCGGCGTCGTCCAAGCGGGAGATGGACGAGCTGGTGGACTACCTCATCGCCGCCTACCGCGAGCGGATTAGCACCCTGGAGTGGATGACCCCGGCCACCCGCGAGCGGGCGCTGGAGAAGCTGGGCCAGTTCAAGGCGAAGATCGGCTACCCGGATACCTGGCGCGACTACGGGGACTTAAGCTTTAGCCCTGCGGGCGCCGACCTGGTGGACAACGCGCGGCGCGGCGCGGCCTTCTCCCACGACTACGAGCTGTCCAAGGTGGGCAAGCCGGCCGACCGCGACGAGTGGGTCACTACCCCGCAGACCGTTAACGCTTTCTACAACCCGGTGGTCAACGACATCACCTTCCCGGCGGCCATCCTGCGCCCACCGTTCTACAACCCGGAGGCGGACGCCGCGGAGAACTTCGGTGCTATCGGCGCGGTCATCGGCCACGAGATCGGCCACGGCTTCGACGACCAGGGCTCGCAGTACGACGGGCTGGGTAACCTGAACTCCTGGTGGACGGATGAGGACCGCGCCGCGTTTGAGAAGCTCACCGCCAAGCTGGTGGAGCAGTTCGACGGCCAGGTGCCCACGGTGCTGAAGGACAACGCGATCGAGTCCTTAGGCGTCAACGGCAAGTTCACCCTGGGTGAGAACATCGGCGACCTGGGCGGCCTGGGCATCGCCGTGGTGGCGTACCAAAACTACTGCCGCGACAAGGGCATCGATCCGCATCAGAACCTCGCCCCCTTTGAGGTCGAAGGCGCCGAGCCGGAGCTCTACGAGCAGAACTACTCCGGCTTGCAGCGCCTGTTCCTGGCCTGGGCCCGCGTCTGGCGCACCGCCATCCGCCCGGAGATGGCCACCCAGTACCTGGCCATCGACCCGCACTCCCCGGCGGAGTTCCGCTGTAACCTGATCGCCGCCAACGTCGCGGAGCTCTACGAAGCTTTCGACGTCCCGGTCGATTCCCCGATGTACGTCGCCCCCGAGCAGCGCGTGACCATCTGGTAGTTATGAGCACTCCGGATAACGCGCGCCCCCTGGAGGAGGGCCAAGAATGGTTCATCGGCGGTCAGAACCGGCAGCTGGATGACGACGCGCAGCTCGAGCAGCTGGCCTCCTATATCGACGCCCACTACGAGCTGCCGGACTTCACCCCGCCGTGGAAGGGCGGGGCGGGGGATCCGGCCCCGGCGGACAACTATTGTGCCCAGCTGCCCGACCGTGTCACTCACGCGGCCATGATGGTCCTGGGCACCGGGGTGGATCACAGCCTGCCGGGCGTAGCTTTTACCCGCGACGTGGAGCAGACCGACCCGCCCAAGCTCCCAGCCTGCCAGTTCTCCTCCACGCAGGAGACCGAGCATTCGGGCACCTGGGTGGTCAGCCTGCACTCGGGCGGCTGGTGGCGCGGTTCCGGTAGCGCCCTGGAAATGCAGTGGCGCCCAGAGGTCGCCGCCGCGGTCGGGCTGAGCGGGGCTCGCGCCGTGGACCTGGACTACCCGCTGGCTCCGCAACACACGGTCGGGCAGATGCTCGAGGCGGTAGCCAAGGCCATCGAGTACTGCCGCGCCCAGGGCGCGAACAAGGTCGTGGTCTGGGGCTATTCCTCCGGCGCCGCACTGGCCGCACTCGCCGCCCCGCTTGCCGATGCCCTCGTGCTCACCTTCCCGGACTTCGGCGCCCTGGCGGCCCTGCCGGACGAGCTCCGCGCAGGACACGAGCTCCCCGAGCAGGAGAGCTGGCCGTCAACCTTCCTCCAGCTCGCCCGGCAGGACGAGGTCGCCGCCCACCCGGACGTTAAGGCCAGCCACATCACCACCCGAGACTACGCCGGCCGGCACCGCTTCCAGACCCCGACCGTTATGCGCCAGCGCATCCGTGACGTGGCGGAGTTTTTCCGCGGGGTGAGCTAACGGAATTAGCTTTCCTGGGTAGCAGGTGCGACATCCATGGTCCGGCCATAGAGTTTCACCTGCTTCGCGTTGTCCGGGATGACGAACGCCCGGTAGATGCGGGACTTCTCGCCCACGGTGACCCTTCTGCTGCGCTGGTGCTTGTTCGTTAACCAAGCGTCTAAAGAAATAACCCGCCTCAGCCGGGGATTTAGCTGAGGCGGGTGCGGAGGGTTATTCTTCGCCCTCGGGGCGGACATTCATCTCGGAGTTCTTCCACCAGCCGGAACGGGTGATGTCTTCCAGATTGATGTTGGCCTTATCCGGGGCGATGCCCGCGGAGTTGGTGCGTAACTCGTACTTGTAGATGGAGCCCCAGTCGCGGTCCCAATCATCGTTGAGGTAGCTGGGGATTTCGTAGGAGTAGTTCACGGCCTCCGAGGTGGACATGGCGCCGCCACCGCTGAAGGACTGGAAGTCGGTCAGGGAGGTCTGCGCCGGAGCGTCCGGCAGGATCCGGAATTCCGGAATCTCGGTCACGCCGGCGTAGTGATCGAAGGTGCGCTGGCAGGGGAACTGCAAAGCGGTGGACCAGTCCAGCAGGGCTGGGCGGGAGTTGTCGAAGCGCGAGGTCATGCTGGTCAGCTCCGGCACGCGGGGTGGGGTCACGGCGACCCAGTCGTCCTCGTTGGTGGAGTCGTCCACGGCGACGATGCGCACGACGTTGGCCTCGTCCGGGATGTCAGCCAGCGGGTAACGCAGGTTGCGCCACTTCGGGGTGGCGCCGACGTCCATCATCTCAATCTCACCGGTGTTGGAGACACGACCGGTCTCGTCCGCGGTGCCGTATTCGAGGGTGACGTCCATGCCCTCCTGCTCCACGCCGTTGACGTCGTGGTGGTGGATCTTGCCGGCCACGCCGACGGTGATCAGCGGGGAGTTTTCCTTCTCCTCCGGCAGGTTAAACCACTTGGTGGTTAGCTTCGCGGTCGAGTTCTGGCCCTCGTTGTAGGAGCCTAAGACCGGCACCTGGTTGTAGTCGAAGTTGAACGGCAGGTGCTTGACCGAGCCGTTGACGCCCGTGGTGTCGCGGGAGCCGCCCTCGGAGGCGCCGGATTCCTCGGCTGCCTTGCTGGCGGAGTCCTTGTGGCTGGAGTCCTCGGAGTCGTCTGAACCGGTAGCGTCCGAGTCGGAGACGTCCCCGCCGTCGGAACGGTTGCCGCCGGAGGTGGCGGAACCGGCCGAGCCGGAGTCACCGATAGCGCCGACCGAGGCGGAGTTCTGCGCCTCCGGCTCGATATCTTCCGGGATGCCGTTGGGGTCGAAGCCGTAGTTGTCCTTATCCGGATCGGTCAAGGAGTCACCCAAGTCGCCGTCCATCGGGGTGAGGAAGGCGTCGTTGGTATTGGTCTCGATCATCGCTTCATCCGACAGCGAGCAGGTCTTGCCCGCCAGGGCCTGGGTGTTGCCCTTGCCCACGCTGTAGGCCGGGTACTGGTCGACATAGGCCTTGGCGAAGGAGGTCACGGAGATGCCCACCATGAACGCGCAGGCCAGCGCGATAGGCGCCGACATGACGCCGGCCCAACGGGACACCCGGGCGGCCTCTTGGTGCTCGAATTCGTCGGTGGCGCCGGCGGCCTCGGCTTTCGCTTTGCGCGAGTTGTGGCGGAAGGACTGCCAGATGCCGATCCCTAAGAGGATCAGCCCGATGGCCAGCAACACGGTGTTGGCCTCGATGGCCCGGAACTGGATGGTGCGGTCCCACCACGGCACGCCGAAGGAGGAGACATACCACCAGGCGTTCCAGCCGGCGGTGGAGAAGGCCAGCAGGATGACCACAGCGGCCAGGGAGAAGGTCCTCGCCCGCGGCGACTTCAGCGCGATCTGGGACAAGACCACCGCGCCGAGCGCGGCGATTACGCCGGCCACCCCAGCGTAGATGCCGAAGTGGTGGGTCCACTTTGTCGGGGTGAACAGCAGGAAGAACATGGACATGGCCACGATGAGCAACAGGCGCCGGGTGATGTCCTGCGGCGCGCCTGCCACGCGGTGGTCCTTGATGTAGGCGTAGATGATGAGCACCAAACAGAACAGCATGGTGAACATGGCGAAGCGGCGGGTCATGGAGCCGTCTACGGACTGCTGGAACAGCGTGGAGTAGCGCACGTACTCGGAGTACCACGGCAGCGCCGGGCCGACCTCGGAGCGCACACGAATGGATTCCATCACCGCGGCCAGGGTTTGGTCGCCAAAGACGGCCACGAAGATCGCCGTACCGGAGGCTAGGAAGGGAGCGATCATGCTCAGCCAGCCGGTGGCTCCACCGCCCAGCAGCGGCAGGCGCTCGCGCATGATCTTGAACAGCTGCGGCAGGCAAACCAGGAACACGCCGACGGCGAACAGGCCGGTCGGGCCCGCGCCCAGGGTCAGTGGGGCGGCGATGGTGCCCACGGCCGCGGGCAGCAGGCGGCGCGTGGCGATGGCGCGCTCGAAGGAAGCCCAGGTGAAAATTACGCCGAGCGCGATGACCGGTTCCGGGCGGACACCGTTGTTGTACGGCAGCCAGAAGGCCAGGAACATCAATGCCGCAGTCCAGTGGGCCACGCGGCGCGAGTCAATCAGCTCGCCGAAGCGGGGGAGTAGCTCGCGCGAGAGGATGAACCAGATGAGAAACGCGGAGACCAGCGCGGGCAGGCGCATGAAGACGGAGGTCGCGGAAATCTGGGACAGGAAGGCCACCAGGTCGTAGTACGGGGAACCGAACGGTGATTCCGGCACGCCGTACCAGCGGTAGTAGTTGGCCATGTAGTCCGCGTTCTCCGAGACCCGCCCCATGGTCAGGATGAAGCCGTCGTCGGAGGTGTTGGCGCCGAAGATATGCCAGAAGATCAGCACCGCGGCGACCACGCCGTCCAGCGGGCGGATCTTCTTCCAGGACTCCGGCATGAAGCCCGGGCGCTTGCCATCCAAGCGGTCGATGCGCCACAGCGTGAACAGGCTGACCAGCACCATCGCTAGGCCGCCCCACATTGCCAGCGACTTTAACAGGGTGGGCGAAGAGGTAAACCGCGAGTTGATCTCGACCTGGACGTCAAGCCCGTCCGCGCGCAGCTGGGCGAGGTTTTCCGGGGTGTCTTCGATCTCGGAGTAGGCGCCGGTGACCTGCGGGCGCAGGTCGTCGTCATCGATCGACTGGGAGAACGGGCCCACCTCAACGGTGGTCTCGTCCTCGGTCGAGGAGATATGGATGACGTCCTTGTCGTCCAGGCGCTCCATCTGATCCGGGGTCAGGGAGAGCACGACCTCGTTCAGGGAGCTGACCGACAGGCCGAAGTCGCCCGCGTTGACGAAGAGACCGCGGTCGGTGGCCTCCTTGGAGGAGGCCGGCAGCGTGCCGAAGAGCTGGGTCTGTCCCTCGCGCAGTTGGTCGATAGCGGAGACCGGGATGTCGGCCTCCAGCTGTTCCGGCGCCAGGGAAATGAGCGGCGCGTTGACCGAGTTCAGCGAGTCGTCGCTGGGCCAACTGAACGAGGACTGGACCTGGTTGACCGGCAGCAGCGGCGTGGCGATAAACAGCACGAAGCCTACCAGGCCCGCCACGATGGCGCTAAGACGGAGCCACCCGGGGGCGGGGGAGCCGTGGCTGGTGGGTTCGGCTGGCGTATACGGAGTTGCGAGGCTATCTGACACGGCGAATAGTTTACGGCACTGCGGCTAAAACTCCATGTCGCGGCATACCTTCCGCCGGCTAATCCGTGCGGACGGCGACCACGAAGGGGCCGATCTGTTCCATCGCCCAGTGCGCCGCGTCGAAGACCGCGGAGTCGAAGAAGACGGCCCGGTAGCGCACGTTCGGCTGGTTCGGGTAGATATCTTCGGCCAGGTGGGTCTTGAAGCCGTCGGCGGAGTCTTCCAGGCTGCCGCGGAAGAGCATGGCGTCCGGCCCGCGCCAGGGGGCCGAGTCTAGGGCGTCGAGGAACTCCTCCGGGGTCTGGTCCCAGGAGTCGTTGGCCCAGGTCTCGATCTGCTTGTTGCGGGCGTCGAACTGGCCCAGCGGGTTGGCGTAGTGCGAGGTGAAGGCGTTAAAGCCCCAGTAGGGGTGGTAGGCCATGAACAGCTTTTCGTCGGTGAGCATCACGGATTCATTGGGTACTACTCCGTGCTCCTCCAGGAAACGCTGGATCTCCTGGTAGTGGCCGGAGGAGTCGCTGGTGTAGCGGTCGGCGCGCTCGCCGTAGCCGTCGGTGTCCGTGAAGGCGTGATCAATGGCGGACTCGTTTTCCTCGGGAATGCGCTGGGCGTAAAAGACCCCGCCCAGCACTAACACGGCCATGAACGCGGCGGTGATGCGGCGGTTGGTGACGGGGCTAAAGCCTTGCGGCCAGAGTTTGTCGATGCCGTGCATGCGCAGCTCGGCCAGCGCCAGGATGCCGGCGGTGGCCATGATGAGGACCACGAGGATTTCCAGGCGGAAGCCGAGCAGGGTGCTGCCCAGCAGGGTCAGCACCATCGATGCTGCGATCCACAGGTAGGCGCCGCCGAGCGCCCAGCCCAGGGTCCGGATGTCGCGGTTGTGCTGGCGCAGGAACAGGTACACCAGGCCGATGAGGCAGAGCAGCCCGATGATGGTCGGGGCCAGGAAGGGCACCGGGATCTGCGTGCCCTCTTCCGGCAGGTAGTGCTGCGCGGTGGAGTTGATGGGGACATCGGAGCGCAGCGCACCGAGGACGTACGGGCCCCAGCAGATGGCGGCCAGGGCTAGCGAGCCGACGCCGATGCAGACCAGGCGCACGATGGGCTCCCAGCGACGCTCCAGCACCGCGGTAATGATGGCCACGAAGCTCACGACGGTCAGAGAGATCGCGCCGGTGAATAGGGTGTAGAAGGAGGCCGAAGCGCTGAGGAAGAGCGCCAGGCCCAGCGTGGACAGCCAGGAACCGTCGAAGGCCCGGGAGCACAGGAGGGCCGCCGCCGGAACGCCCATCGCGATGACTGCGGAGTAGGGCTCCTCGGCACCGATGGTGAGCGTCACCGCCGTGGTGGTCAGCGCGATAGCGGTGGCTACGGGCAGGGAGCCGACCAGGCGCTGCCACAGCGGAACCAGGAGGCACCCGCACATGGCCAGGGAGATTAGCGCCCAGGGCTGGAAGACCTCCCAGCCGGGAATGCCCAGCACGTTGGCCAGGCGTCCGCCCAGCCAGAACCAGCCCATCGGGTAGAAGGTGGGCAGATCCAGGTAATTCATGTCCGCGTGCGTGGCGGTATCCGCCATCCGCGTCAGGAACTGCGTGCGGAAGACCTGGTCGACCTGGATGCCGTCCAGCCACAGGCGGCTGGCCGACAGCGGCAAGCCGATGGAGGACAGCACCAGCAGCGCCGGGGAAAGGTAGGACACGACGGTGGTCAGCCAGGCGCGCCAGCGCGGGCGCGGGCCGGCCGAGTGCTCGTCCCGGATCCAGAAAAACAGCAGGACGCCTACCACCACCAGCGTGGCGACAATACCTACCGTAGCCAGCGCGCGGGTGACCATCGAGGTCGAAAACGCCGGCAGGGACACCGAGCGGAAGACTACCCAGCCTGCCAGGGTGACCAGCCCGCCGCCCAGCGCGGCGAGCAGGATGGCCAGCAGCGCCGGCCCACGGCCGAGCTCATCGCGGTGATCGCCGAACTGGGACAGCGGACGGGCTAAGGCAGGTGTGGAAGGAGTTGTCACGGTGGACTCAGTGGACATGCTCTCTAGTTTCTCATATGGCGCGGCTCGTTCCTCATAGCGCACGCTGCGAACGGGGATACTGGCCGAGGCTGCGGATGTCGCTATACAGCGCCAGGGATCTTAGGTACGGTGATTCGCGGATACCGTGATTAGAACTAGGGAAGGACTATGAAGCGAGGATACGCAGTCGCAGCGGCGGGCGCGGTCGCGGCGGTGGCTATCGCCGTCCCCGTGGTCGGCCAGTCCTTTGGCGAAGATGAGTCGGAGTCGGTGCCCGCCCAGAAGGTGGGAGTGACCGTCGGATGTGCGGTGGAAGGCCCGGGAGCGGCCGGGGACACGCTCGTTGTGGGCTCGGTGATTGGCAACGGGCAGACAGAAAAAGAGGCCCAGCGTGACGCGGGCCTCTACGTCAGTCGTTTCGGCGATGCCGAGCAGCAGGAGTGCCGCCAGCTGCCCCGGAACGAAAGCTCCGGGGCCTACGACTCAACCGGCGAGCCGATTTAGAACGGCAGCTTCCGGAAAACCGTCTGCGGGATGAGCTTGAAGGCCAAGCTCACGTACTTGAACAGCGGGTGGACGAAGATGGCCTGCTTGCCGTCGAGGACCGCCTGCACGGTGTCCTTCGCGACGTCGGAGACGTTGACGGTCAGCGGGGCATCGCCAGCTTCGGCGGACATGCGGGTGCGGACCTGGCCGGGGCGGACCACCAGCACGTTGACGCCGTCGCCGCGCAGGGCCTCGCCCAGGTTGACGTAGAAGCCGTCCAGGCCGGCCTTGGAGGCGCCGTAGACGAAGTTGGAGCGGCGCACGCGCATGCCGGCCACCGAGGACAGCGCCACGATGGTGCCGTGGCCCTGCGCCTTAAACCGCTGGCCCAGCAGCACGCCGACGGAGACCGGCGCGGTGTAGTTGACCTGGGCAGAAGCCACGGCCTTGGCCTGGTCCTGCCACAGCTGTTCCTGATCGCCCAGGGTGCCGAAGGAAACGATGGCGACGTCGACGTCGCCGCGGGCGAAGGCGGCATCGATAACCGCCGGGTGGGAGTCGAAATCGGTGGCGTCGAATTCGATGACTTCCACGTCCGCGCCCTTGTGGGCCAGCTGAGCGCGGGCGGTCTCTAGGTGCTGGGAGCCCGGACGGGCCGCCAGGGTGACCTTGGCCGGGCCGCGGTCCAGGAATTCTTCGACGATGCCCAGGCCGATTTCGCTGGTGCCGCCGAGAAGGAGAATGTGTTGTGCTTGGCCTACTGCGTTAAGCATGAGTGTCCTTTCTTAGTGCAGCTCGAGGCGCCGCGACATATCGGAGGCGAAGACGCCGGTCGGGTCGATTTCGTTGCGGGTTTTCAGCCAGCCCTCCAGGCCGGGGTACATGCGGTGGAAGTTCTCCGCCGAGGTACGCGACTCCTTGGCCAGGTAGAGGCGGCCGCCGAATTCCATGACGCGGCGGTCCAGGTCGTCCAGGAAGGAGCCCAGGCCCTCGCGGATGGGGAAGTCCACGCAGACGTTCCAGCCCGGCATCGGGTAGGACAGTGGCGCGCGGTTGCCTTCGCCGAAGAGCTTGAAGACGTTCAGCGCGGAGTAGTGGCCGGAACGCTGCATGTCCCGGATGATCTCCTTGAACGGCTCGACCGCGTCCATGGGGACCACGAACTGGTACTGCAAAAAGCCCTTGGAGCCGTAGCCGCGGTTCCATTCGCCGATGAGATCCAGTGGCTGGTAGAACTGCGTGAGGTTCTTGACTTGGTTCCGGGCGGGAGCGCCCATCAGGTAATAGGCCTCACCGATGGCGGACAGCGTCAGCTTGTTCATGGTCCAGGACGGGAAGATGTCCGGCACGGTCATCAGCTGCGGCGCGTTGAACTTCAGCGGATCCTGCGCCAGCTTCGGCGCGAATTCCTTGAGCTGGTCCAGTGTGGCCAGGCTGCCGCGGGAGATGGTGGAGCGGCCCAGTTTCGGCTCCGGGGAGATGACGTCGAACCAGGCGGAGGAGTAGGTGTAGTTCTTCTCCGAGCCGTCCGAGTGGAAGGCGATGGTCTCTTCCAGGTTCTCGGTGCGGTCCGTGTCCGCGATGAAGTAGGCGGTCTCCGTCTTGGTCATGCGGATCTGCGCGCGCAGGATGATGCCGGTCAGGCCCATGCCGCCCACGGTGGCCCAGAACAGGGTGCCGTCCGGGTCATCGGAGCTGCCCTCCGGCTCCAGGTGGAGCACGCGGCCGTCGGCCACCAGCAGCTCCATGGAGACCACGTGGTCACCGAAGGAGCCAGCGGAGTGGTGGTTCTTGCCGTGGATGTCCGGGCCGATGGCGCCGCCGATGGTCACCTGGCGGGTGCCCGGCAGGACCGGGACCCACAGGCCGAACGGCAGGGCGGCCTTCATCAGCTGGTCCAGGGTGACGCCGCCGTCGACGTCTACGATGGCGCTGTCAGGATCGATGGAATGGATCTGGTTCAGTGCCTGCATGTCGATGACGAGGCCGCCACCGTTTTGGGCCGGGTCGCCGTAGGAACGGCCCATGCCGCGGGCGATGACGCCGCGGCGCAGATGCTGCGGGGCGTCGGCGTTGGCGTCCGCAACCTGTGCGATCGCGTTCTTGATGACATCTACATCCGGGGTGGACAGCACGTGCGCGGTGGTCGGCGCGGTGCGGCCCCAGCCGTGGAGAGACTTCTCAGTGGTGTGTAATTCCATCTTTCAACTCTTTGCTTGACGGATAGTTCAAAGTCCTAGCCTACCTAGTGCCGATCGGTATAGGTGTGAAAGCCAGCGCGGCGAGTTCGTGATATTCGGAACAAAACGGGCAGTACAACCGTATTATTTGTGCCCGGTTTCTAACTTTTCGGGAAGGAAGCCTAGAGATCCATGAGCTCGCGGATCTCGGCGGGAAGCTCCTCCTGGGAGCAGATCACCGGGCCGTCGTAGGCCTTGATGATCTCTATGACTCGGGCGCGGGAGGCCGAGTCCAACATCGGCAGCTCCTCGGCCATCAGCCGCGTTATGAACCCGTCGAAGGGAAGGTTGGTGTGCTCGGTGGCCAGAAAGTGGCCGTGGCGGTGGTCGTCCTCGTTGGTCTGGTCTTTCGCCGCCTGCTGCGCCGGGGTGAGGTGTTGCGGATCCGAAGAATACATGCGCCCAATTCTAGCCCTGCCTACAGTGGTGTCATGACTTCTACCGACCGCGAACGGACCTCCACCACGGTGAGCGCCGACAAGCAAGCAGACAATACTGACAACACTGACAACTACGCCCTGGATGACACGCTCGCCGGAAGGATTGCCCAATCGGCGTTCATCGGCGCGGTGACTGCCTACCCTGACTGGATCAAAAACCGCACCGTGCTCATCGGCGCCTACGCCCTGTCCGCCGCCGGCTTTTTGGGCCTGGTGGGCTACCTGAACGCCCAGGACGAAGACGACGAGGAATTCGGCCAGGTCCCGGACGACGCCCCGACCCTGCCCGCGTGGTCCATCGTGGCCGGCGTGGCGGTCTTCGCCCTCGGCGCGGCGCTGGACATCGCGGTCACCCGCCGGGTGGCCGACTGGCTGCGCACCCGCGGGGTCACCAAGCCGTGGACGCTGCTGGGGGCCATCGGGGCGGGGTTGACCTTCGTGGTCAGCGAGGCGGAGGCCCGGGAGATCGCCCGCCGTGCGGATTAAGGTCGGTCTCAACTGGGGCAACGGTTAGCTAGCGGCGAAAGCGCTACGCTGGGGCCTATGTCAGAGATGGCCAGCGTCACCGATATCCGCGCCGCCCGCGGCCGCGGGGATCCGCTGGTGCGCCTTGCGCGCGAGCCGCTGACGGTCATCTGCCAGGTCTCCAACGTGCGCGCCGACGCGGAGGTCCACCGCCAGATCGGCCTGAACGACGCCCTGTCCTTCCACGACCTCCACGACGTCCTCACCGTCTGCTTCGACCTGCCGGACGAGGACTCGCCCTGGCACTTTTTCGAGCACCACGACGCCCGCGGCAAGCGCATAGATCCCACCCACCAGGTTTCGGAGTTCCTGTGGCGCGTGGGCTCGCAGGTGGACTACACCTGGGGGTTGTGGGACTTTTCCCTGGTTGTCGCTGATATCTACCCGCGCGACGCGGGCTCGCCCCGGGCGTTGTGCGTGGGCGGTTCGGGTTCCTTCCCGGGCTCGAGCTTCAACCTGACTGCGGTCAATGCGTCGCTGACCGGGCAGGATACCATCGACGAGGTCCTGGAGCTGGTCACCGAAGAGGTGCGCCAGATAGTCGAGCGCACCCGGCTTTATGATTTCGTGCCGCTGCTGCAGGCGCTCGACTTGGAGCGCGAGGGGGACATCAGCCCCCAGACGCAGCGGGTGCTGGCGAGCCTGCCGCGGGAGGTGACCTCCCAGGGCAAGGACGCTTTCTGGTCCACGGTGCTGGGGCTGGCCTGCCTGTCAGGGCCCGAGGTCACCGACAGCGTCATCGAGACCACCATGAATGCCCTGGGCTGGGTAGATGACGACGGCTCTGAGCTCGCCGCCGACCAAGCCCGCCAGGTCTGCGAGGCCTCGCTGAGGGCCCTGGCGGAGATTGGCGGGCTGGGTGAGAAGAAGGCCTCCCCGGTCGAGCGCCTGGATATTTACCGCGCCCTGCTACGGCGCTGATCGTCAAGGCCGCGGGGCGCAGGCGGTAGGCTAGTGACCCGTGAATGACATGCCGGAGAACACCGAAGTCCAACGCGGATCCCTGAAACAGCAGCTGGGGCGCTTCATCGCGGTGGGCGTTTTCACCGCTGTTTTGGACTACGGGCTGACCATGGTGCTGATCGCGCTCGGCCTGCACCGCTCCGCGGCCAAGGCCTTTGGCTGGGTCTTCGGCACCATCGCCGCTTACCTGGCGAACGCGCGCTGGACCTTTGGCGCGCAGGTGACCGGCCGTACCGCCGCGACGGTGGCAGCGCTCTACGGCTGCACCTTCGCGGTGCAAAACTTGTTGTTCTGGCTGCTCAACTCGCCGCTGATGGCGCTGGGGCTGGACGGCGCGGTCAAAAATACCGTGGCATTCGTCATCGCCCAGGGCGTGGCGACGGTGACCAACTTCGTTGTCCAGCGAGTATTCGTCTTTAAATAGGAAAGCGGCGGAGAACACAGTGGCTGAGCAGGCAGACTTATCGACGATGGCGGGGCGGCTGTCCCAGTCGAACTCGCTGCGCGCTCAGTCCGCCAAGTTTATTATCACCGGCGGCATCTCTGCGGTCGTGGACCTGGGGATTACCTGGCTGCTGCAGATCGTCCTCGGCGTGCTGGGGGAGACCGGGGCGCGCTCCGTCGGCTTCGTTGCGGGCACGCTCACGGCCTACCTGCTCAACCGCAAGTGGACGTTCAACGCGCGGCCCAGCCTGCGGCGTCTGCTGGCGGTGGCAGCCACCTACGCGCTGACCTTCCTGGTCAACATCACGCTCTACCGCTGGGGATTCGGCTTCCTGGATCACAGACTGGAGTGGCCATCAACCCCGGCGCTGGTGGTGGCCTACGCCGTCTCCCAGGGCCTAGCCACCTTCGTAAACTTCTGGGTCCAACGCTGGATCATCTTCCGCTCCACGCGCAAGAGCTTCGAGGTGAACTAGGCGCTAGCTATTAGGAGCATAAGGGCTAATTCTTGGGCCGGCGGAAGTCCTCGATGCGGCCACGGTTGTGCAGCTTGAACCACTCGATAAAGCCGGCCGGGTCGCGGCGCTGGATGAGGAAGAACCATCCGAAGCGGGCGAATTCCTGCGGCAGCAGCTTGCGCATGCCGCGCTGCCACAGCAGGTAGCCGCGGTTGCGGTAGGTGAAAAAGCGCTTGAACTCGCCTTCCGGGTACTGGGTGTGCATCCGCCCGCCCAAAATCGGCTTGAACTCGTCCGAGCCGTCCGGGTGCAGGTAGGCGCAGGTCAGGGCGGTGCCGAAGGGCAGGCCCGAACCGACCAGCCGGCGGTGGTACTCGACCTCATCGCCGCGGATGAACAGGCGGTAGTCCGGCACGCCGATGACCTCCATCGCCTTGGCGGAGATCAGCGCGCCGTTGAACAGGCTGGCGATGCCGGGCAGGAAGTCGCCCTCCAGCTCGTCCAGGCGGCGGCGCCAGACCAGCCCCTGGCGCAGTGGGAATGCCAGGCGCTGCGGGTCGTCGATATTGCAGACCGCCGGGGAGACCTCCGCCAGGTGGTGGTCTTCTGCCACGCGGTAGAGAGTTTCCAGCACGGAGTGGGCGGCTGGCCGGCCGTCGTCGTCGGCGCACCAGATGGCGTCCGCGCCCAGGGACAGCGCGGTCAAAAAGCCCAGAGCGAAGCCGCCGGCCCCGCCCAGGTTGGTTTCCGAGGGCACGTAGACCGCGCGCTCGCCCGCGAGCTCGTCGAGGGAGTCGCGCACGGCGTCTTCTGCCCCGTTGTCCACCACGATCACCCAGTCGACCGGGTGGGTCTGGTTGACCACCTGATCCAGCGATAGGCGCAGCAGCTCGGCGCGCTGGTGGGTGACGATGACGGCGGCGGTGGTGCCGGAGGAATGCAAGGTGGCAGTCATGTGCTCTATTGTGCCACCGGCGGGGTGCCGGCCCGGCTACTGACACCCAGCGGAACTAGGATTGCCCGTCCTCGCTTTCGAAGCGCTTGCGCAGGTCGCGGACGTATTCGCCCACCTCGGGACCCTCGTAGTCGGCCACCACGTCGGCGACCTCGCCGGCCGAGCGGATTTCGCCGTGGTCGATCCACAGGGCGGTGTTGCACAGCTGCGCCAAGAAGTCGTTGGAGTGGGACGCGAAGACCAGGATGCCGGAGCGCTTGACCAGCTCCTCCAAGCGGACACGCGCCTTGGCCATGAAGGCGGCATCGACGGCGCCGATGCCCTCGTCCAGCAGGAGGATCTCCGGCTCGATGGAGGTGACCACGCCCAAGGCCAGGCGCACGCGCATGCCGGTGGAATAGGTGCGCAGCGGCATGGACAGGTAGTCGCCCAGCTCGGAGAACTCCGCGATCTCATCCATCTTCTTTTTCATCTGCTTGATGGTCTGGCCCAGGAACAGGCCGCGGATGATGATGTTGTCGTAGCCGGAGACCTCCGGGTCCATGCCCACGCCTAGGTCGAAGACGGGCGCGACGAGGCCGCGCACGTCGGAAGAGCCCCGGGTGGGCTCGTAGATGTCGGACAGGAGGCGTAGCAGCGTGGATTTGCCGGCGCCGTTGTGGCCGACCAGGCCGACGCGGTCGCCCTCCCGCAGGTGCAGGTTGATGTCCTTTAGGGCCTCGACCACCACGGTGTTGTCCGAGTTCTTGCCGATGGCGCCGCCGGCGGAGGAGAGCACTGCCTTCTTTAAGGAGCGGGACTTCGCGTCGAAGATGGGGAAGTCCACGCAGGCGTTGTAAGTATCGATAGAAACCATAGTTGGTGCTCCTTCTAGACCCAGTAGCTCACGCGGAAGCGCCACTTGCGCATGGCCAGACCGGCGATGAACAGGCCGGCGATAGTGCAGCCGATGACGATCCACCAGTGGTAGGCGGCCACCGGCTCACCGATCATCGGGGCGCGCACGACCTCCAGGTAGTGGTACAGCGGGTTGATCTCCGCGATGCGGGCGCGGTCCGCCACAGCGCCGCCCTGGTCCTTCAGGGTGTTGGTCATCCAGACGATCGGCGTGACGTAGAACAGCAGCTGGGTCAGCGCCTCCAGCAGCGGAGCCACGTCGCGGAAGCGGGTGGCGATAATACCGAAGAACATCGCTACCCACACGCCGTTGACCAGCAGCAAGAACAGGCCCGGGATGAACAGGAAGAACTCCCAGCCCAGGTGGCGGGGGAAGATGAGGATGAGCAGTAGCCAGATAATCATGTTGTGGCCCAAAAACAGCGTCTGCCGCCAGACCAGGCGGTAGACGTGCACCGACAGCGGGGCGGGCAGCTGCTTGATGAGCCCCTCGTTGTCGATGAAGATGGTGGAGCCTTCCTTGATGGCCCCGGAGATGAAGTTCCACATAATGAGGCCCACCGTGACGTGGGGGAGGAACTCCGCGACCGGGATCTGGAACAGCATGGAGTACAAAAGGCCGAGCGCCGCGGCCATCACGCCCGTGGCGATGGTGATCCACAGCGGGCCCAGCACCGAGCGGCGGTAGCGCTGCTTGATGTCCTGCAGGCCCAACATGAACCACAGTTCGCGCTGCTTGGCGCCTTGGATGAGGTCTCCGAAAGCGGCGCTGAACGTCATGGACTTCGACTCCGGGGCGGCGCCGCCGTCCGGAGTAGCCGTCATGCGCGCTACGTCTTCCTGCAGTTTATTTTTGTCTTGCACGTGAAATACCCTATCGCGCTGAAGGACAAAAGTGGGTCTTGCCGCCCGAGAGTTAACGCACAGCCGGCCAAATGCGGGACGGCTCCTCACGCCTTGGGCGTCTTTAACAGTGCCATTAGTGGCGGTATAAAGATGGTAATATATACCTATTGACAGAGCAAATTAGCCATTCCTGGGCATTTCAGTATTGTGGTGAGGTGGCGTATAAAGTGGGGTGGCATAAGGCGCGCAGCTGCGCCTGCAACAACCACCCAAGGAGGGTTCGAACCGCATGGTCACACGGTACGATGTCGCCAGTGTGCGCGGCCTATATACCGGCTTGTCGGGCGGTTGGACGTATCTCAATGCACACGACGTACCGCAAATCTCGGAAAAGGTGATCGCGGGCGTATCCCGCGCTTTCCGCACCTCCGCCTTGGTGGCGGATCAGGACACCCCCTCGGGCACGCACTCGGCGGCGCCGCAGCCCGGCTGCCTGGAGGGGCAGTACTATATCGACTCTGCGCGCACCGCCGTGGCGGACCTGGTGGGCGCTACCGCCGACCGCGTGGTGCTGGGCGCCAACCTGCCGGTGCTCTACCAGGCGCTGGCGCGGGCGATCGCGCCGTTGCTGCGCGCTAATTCCTCCGTCGTGCTGTCCAAGCTGGACCCGCCGGAGCTCTACTCCGCCTTCACGGAGGTCGACGCGCAGGTGCGCTGGGCGCAGCCGGACCTGGGGACCGGGGAGATGCCGGCCTTCCAGTTTGCCGATCTCGTCGACGGCTCGACCCGCCTGGTCTCCCTGGCCGCCGGTCACGAGCTGCTGGGCACGGTGGCGCCGGTGGAAGAAATCATCGACACGGTCAACACCCGCTCGCGGGCCTGGACCCTGGTGGATATCTCCGCCACGGCGGGCTACCGGCCAGTGGACATTGACGCGCTCGGCGCCGACATCCTGGGCGTGGACCTGGGCAAGCTCGGAGGGCCGCAGGTCGCCGCCCTGGTCTTCCGGGATACCCGCATGTTCAAGCGGATCGATGCACTCAGCCCCGGCCGCCACGGCGCGGCCAAGCTGGAAACCCCCGTGTCCACGGGCTTGGCCGGCGGCGTCAGCCCGCTCATTGATCACTTTGCCGCCTTGGGTGGGGAGGCGGCTGGCCGCGGATCGCGCCGGCGCCGCCTGATTGCCTCGATGCAGCTGCTCGAGCCCTACCTGAACGGGCTGCGCGACGATCTCTACCAATTCCTCGGAACCCTGCCCGCCGTCCACATCCTGGGCGTGACTGGGGAAGCAGCCGCGGGCGCGAAGGAGGATCGCCTCCCGCGCCTGAGCTTTGCGGTCAACGGCGTGCCTGCGGAGACCGTGCACCAGCGGCTCTTTGATAACCGCCTGGTGACCACGCGGGCCCCGTCCACCCCGCTGCTGAGCGAGATGGGCGCCGACGAAATCGGCGGCGCGGTAACCGTCGCACTCGCGCCGTTCAACACGGCCTGCGACGTGGAGCACCTCACGCGCGTGGTGGCCTCGCTAGCCTAATTAGTCCGCGACTTCCAGCACCAGCGTGCCGGTGACCTCGCCGGAATCTAGGGCCGCGTGGGCCTCGGCGGCCTCGGCCAACGGGTAGGTGGCGTGCCAGTGGTGGCGTACCGTGCCGTCCGCCAGCCACGGCCAGACGTTGTCCACGGTATCCCGCACAATGGCCGCCTTGTCCTCAAGGGAACGCGCGCGCAGCGTCGTGCCCTGCAGGGTCAGGCGCTTGGCCACGAGGATGCCCATGTTCAGCTCTTCCTTGGTCCCGCCCTGCAGGCCGATGGTGACCATGTGGCCGTCCTTGGCCAGGGCCTTCATGTTTTGCTTCAGGTACTTCGCGCCGATGATGTCCAGGATGACGTCACAGGAGTTCTTGAGCTCCTCGGCAAAGTCCTGCTCGTGGTAGTTGATGAGGATGTCCGCGCCGAGCTTCCGGCAGGCCTCTAGCTTCTCCGCCGAACCGGCGGTGACCGCCACCTTGGCGCCGAGCGCCTTGGCGACCTGGATGGCGAAGGTGCCGATTCCGCCCCCGCCGCCGTGGATCAGGATGGTCTGGCCTTCATGCAGGCCGGCCTCCATGGCGATATTCGACCACACCGTGCAGGCGACCTCGACGACCGAGGCCGCGTGCTCCAGGCTGTAGCCTTCCGGGATGGGCAGCAACTGACCGGCCGGCACCGCGACGTATTCCGCGTAGGCGCCGCCGGCGAGCAGCGCGGCGAATTCCTGGCCGACCTCAAAATCGGTGTCGCCCGCGTCCGCGATGGTGCCGGCGCACTCCAAGCCGAGCAGCTCCGACGCCCCCGGCGGGGGCGGGTAGTTGCCCTGCGTCTGTAGGATATCGGCGCGGTTCACGCCGGCGTAGTGGACTTTGAGCAGCACCTCGCCGGGCTGCAGCTCGGGCTGGTCCACCTCGGCGAGCTCGAGCGAGCGTGGGGTATCCGGATCTTTTTGAATGATTGCCTTCATGCCCTTCCACGGTACCGAAACTTCCCCCGCTTCCGCAGGTAGAGAATCCGCAGGAAAGACCCCGCTTTACCGGAGCGAAGACCCGCTCGGGTAAGGTGAGCATGTCGCCTGCGGGCGGCAGATGGAGACGTGGCAGAGCGGCCGAATGCACTGGTCTTGAAAACCAGCGTGGGGAAACTCACCGCGGGTTCAAATCCCGCCGTCTCCGCCAGCGGGGGTTCGGGGAAATATCGACTCTGTCCTTTTTGCCGACACCCCACCTGGGGAAACGTGCGCCCGGGGCGGCAAAGGTCGATAGTTTCCCTAGCCCTTCGAATCCAACCAGGCATCAACCCCGCCGCGCAGCGAGTAGAGCGGGCCGGTCAGCCCGCGCTCGTGGAAAAGGTGGACGGCCTCGGCTGAGCGGACGCCGCCGGCGCAGTGGACCACCACGGTCTGATCATGGTCCAGGGCGGCGGTCACCTCGGGCGGGGTGTAGCCCTCGCGCAAGCGGGGCAGGGGGCATTTCACCGAACCGTCGAGGGCGAAGGTGGCGACCTCGTCCGGGTTGCGCACATCGAGCACGAGGGCGCCGGCGGGGATGGTCTCGGTTTCGTGCACGTCCGGATAGACCGCGGGCGAGGAGGCGGTGGGCTCCTCCGTGGCCGTGGCGTCGGTGACCGGCCCGTGCGCGCGGATCCGCTCGGCGACGGAAGGATCGCCGTTCACCGGGATGTATTCCCAGGTCCCGTCGAGGGCGGAGAAGTACCCGAGCTGGCCGATGAGCGGGTCCCCGACGCCGGTCAGCAGCTTGAGGGCCTCGAGCGCCATGGCCGATCCGACGGTGCCGACCACCGGGCCCAGCACGCCGGCCTGCGAACAGCTGGGCACCGAACCGGCCGGCGGAGGGGTGGGGAAAAGGTCCTCGTAGATGGGCCCGCGGCCGGCCCAGAAGACGGTCATCTGTGCGTCGAAGCCGAGGATGGAGGCCCACACGTGCGGGATGCCGCGCCGGGCGCAGGCGTAGGAGGCCAGGTAGCGGGTGGCGAAGTTGTCGGATCCGTCCAGGACCACGTCGGCATCCGCCAGCAGCTCTTCGGCGTTGTCCGCGTTCAGGCGCGTGGAGACGGCGTTGACCTCAACAGTCGGGTTGAGGGCGAGCATGGCCCGCCGGGCCGACTCCGCCTTGGGCTCGTTCGCGCGGGCCGCGGCGTCGGTGTGGATGACCTGGCGGTGCAGGTTGGATACCCCGACGGTGTCGTCGTCGAAGACGGTAATGCGGCCGATACCGGCCCCGGCCAGGTACAACAAGGCGGGTGAGCCGAGCCCGCCGGCGCCGATGACAGCCACGTGCCCCGCGCGCAGCCGTGCCTGCGCCGCGCGGCCGAAGCCTGCCAGGCTGAGCTGGCGGCGGTAGCGCGAGACCTCTGCCGGGCTGAACTGTGGATCGGTGCCGGGCGGCTCAGTGCTCATTCGATCCCCACCCACTGCACCGAGTCGTCGTCCAGCAGTTGTTCCTTCCAGATTGGCACCCCGGCCTTAACGCGGTCGGCGAGCTCCGCGGCCGCGACGAAGGAGTCTCTGCGGTGGGCCGAGGCCGCGATGACCACGAAGGCCAGCTCGCCGATCGTGAGAGGCCCGGTGCGGTGGGCGGTCCACAGGCGCACCGCCGGGTGCGCGGCGGCGACCTCGCCAGCGATGCGGGCGATCTCCGCATCAGCGCTGGGGTGGGAGGAATAGGTCAGCAGCTTTACCCGCTGGCCGCCGTCGTGATCGCGGACGATGCCATCGAAGGCCACCGCCGCGCCCATCGCCTGGGTCAGGACTTGCTCACGGGCGGGGCCAACCAGGTCTTCCAGGGGCTGTTGCGTCAGGAAAGCGCCCAGGACCTTGCCGGTCTGGGCGTGGACGTAATCCGGATCCCCGTTAGTGCTCATGTGTCCCTTCTAGCATGTCAACCAGGGGAACCACTAATTCTTCCAGGACTGAACAACCGTCCCTCACCCCTCCCGTAGAACCGGGCAGGGTCATGGCGAAGGTCGTGGCGGTCACCCCGGCCACCGCGCGGGAGGCCAGGGCCGTGGGCACGGATTCCAAGCCCTTCTGCCAGAAGGCCATGGGGATGCCGGGCAGCTCACGCTCCAGGTGCTTGGCGACGGCCTCGACGGTGCGGTCGTCCGCGGTCAGGCCGGTGCCGCCGGAGGTCAGGATGACGGAGTGCCCGGCGGCGAAGGCGGTGTCGACGGCCTGCTCGATATCGGCGTCGGGGACGACCACCGGGTCAGGAGTATCAAAGCCCTTCCGGCGCAGGAATTCCACGGCGATGGGGCCGGAGCTGTCCTCGTAAATCCCGGCGGCCGCGCGGGTCGAGGCGACGATGACTAGTCCGGTGCGGGTCATGGCTGCTCCTTCAATTCCTTCAAACTGGGCGAAAATTACAAAGAATTACAGCGGGTAGATGATCACTTGGGCGCCAGCGTCCAGCTCCGCGGCGATGGGGATGCGGATGAGGCAGTCGGCGCCGATAGCCTGAGCGACCAGGTGGGAACCCGGCCCGCCGACCTGGCTGGCGGTGATGGCGTCGGCCCCGATTGTCATGCGGCCGCGCAGGAAGCGCTCGCGGTCGTCCAGCCCGGTCACCGGGTCCGCGAGCTGGGCGGGCAGGGCCGGCAGGGTGGTCCCCAGCAGGTCGGCGACGTAGAGGTGGAAGCTGACCAGTGAGGAGATCGGGTTGCCCGGCAGGCAGATGACCGGCGTCCCGGAAAGCTTGGCCAGACCCTGCGGCCCGCCCGGCTGCTGGTCGACGTGGCCAAACCAGCCGTGCGGTTCCAGCACCTGGCGCACGACCTCGAACTTGCCGGCGCTGATGCCGCCGGAGGTCACGATGGCGTCCGGTTGCAGCTCCGCGATGGCGGTGTCCAGGTCGCGGCGCAGCTTCACCGGATCGTCGTCGGTGCGCACGTGGCCGGCCACGACGATGCCGGCTTCCGCGGCCAGGGCCGTGAGCATGGGCCCGTTCGAGTCCGGGATGGCGGCCGAACGATCCGCCAGGTCCGCGCTGCTGCTACCGATCTCCGCGCCGCCGGTACAGATCACGATCCGCGCCGGGGCTACCACGTTGACGGTTGGGATGTCCTGGCCCGCCAGGGTGGCGATGACCGCCGCGTTGATGCGGGTGCCGCCGGTGACCAGCGTGGAGCCGCGGGAAATATCGCTGCCGGCGGCTCGCACGAACTGGCCCTCCGGCACGGCCGGCGCTTTAACGGTGGCTCCCTGCGGCAGGAAGTCCGCCGGCTCGGTGCGCTCGACCGGCACGATGGCGGCGGTGCCGCGCGGGACTTTTGCGCCGGTCATGATGGGCGCGGCTTGGCCGCCTAAGCCGTCCGCGTAGAAGCGATCCGGATCCGTGCCGGCCGGGATGGTCTCACCGACCGTGAAGGTCCCGCCAGCCGCGGTGGGCAGGGCATAGCCATCCATCTGCGAATTATCGAAGCGGGGCGAGTCATAGGCGGCGACCACGTCCGCCGCCAGTGTGGCGCCCAAGGATTCGCTCAGGGCCACCTCGTGGTGTCGGCTGCGGTGGAGCGCGCCGCAGTCATCCAGCAGTTGCTTGACTTCCGCATGGTGCTGTTCCGGAGTACGCATGGGCCCTATCTTAGTCGCCCCGGCGCGGCAGCCGCGGAAAAGAATTGGCCGCGGACTGAACGGGCGTTCTAGGCGCGCTGGGGTGGCGGGTTCGACAAGGAACGGCCTAGCCCGGCATAGTAGAGGCCATGTTGGAGGTGCACTATTTCGCGGCCGCCCGCGCCGCCGCCGGGACGGCCCAGGAGCAGATCCCGGACGCGCAGGTGCCCGCCCGCCTAGGCGAGCTGCTCGATCAGCTGGCCGCCGCTCACCCAGGGACCACGGAAGCGGGTATGGGCCTGGAAGAAATCCTTCCGCGCTGCACCTTCCTCGTCGACGGTTCGGCCGCCGGCGACAGCTACCGCGGGGTGGCGCTGGAAGGGGTTACCCGCGTGGACGTCCTGCCGCCTTTCGCGGGCGGCTAGGAGCGGCCGCCGTTGGCAAGGCGCCGGACTGGGCTGGTGAAGAAGTTGACCACGCCGGAGACCAGCGAGAGCACCACCGCGCCCAAGATGGCCGGCCACCAGCCGTCGATGGCCAGGTTGCCCACGCCTAGATCCAGCTGATTGAGCAGCCACTCGACCAGCAGCAGGACGGCGCCGTTGATGACCAGGATGAATAGCCCCAGCGTCAGGCAGGTAATCGGCGCGCCGAGGATTCGCAGCACCGGGGTAACCACTGCGTTGACCACGATGAAGGCAATGGCCACGGCGATGAAGGTGCCGGAGGAGCCGGGCTCGTTGGTCGAGCCAATTTCGTTGAAGCCGTTGGCCGCCGGCGGGACGATGTCCACGCCCGGCACGAAGGTGACCACGACCCACAGGGCGATCGCGATGGCCACCACGTTCAGGGCCAGGTTGACGAGGGTACGCATGGCGGGGCACTCCTTGCGGTTGACGTTTCGCCCCATTCTAGCGGTCCCGCCGCGCCCGCCTAGTCTGCCTGTGCCGTGGCGGCGCGGAAGGCGGCTACCAGCGCGTCGGTTTCCTCCGTGGTGGTGACGGTGATGCGGATGCCCTCGTCGAAAGCGCGCACCAGCACGCCCTCGGCCGCGATCCTTTCGGCCAGCTCCTGCGGCGTGCCGAAGGCAGCGATGGCCGGCGCCGGCAGCCACACGAAGTTGGCCTCCGAGTGCGGGCTGCCGAAATCGGCCAGCTCGGCGGCGACGCGTTCGCGCTGCTCGACCGCCTCGTCGGTGCGGGACTGGAGCGCGGCAGCATCCGCCAGCGATGCCAGAGCTCCGGCCTGGCCCACGGCGTTGACGGAAAACGGCACGGCCACCTGGTTGAGCGCGGCGATGATATTCGCAGCGCCGAAGGCGTAGCCCACGCGCACCCCGGCCAGGCCGTAGGCCTTGGAAAAGGTCCGCATGCCCACCAGGTTCGGGTACCGGCGCAGGTACTGGCTGGCGTCCGGGGTATCCGCGGCGCGGTTGTACTCGAAGTAGGCCTCGTCGAGCGCGACGATGACGTCGCCGGGCACCTTGTCCATGAAGTCGGTGAACTCCTGGTTGGTGATGGTGGTGCCCGTCGGATTATTCGGGTTGCACAGGAAGATCAGGCTGGTGCGCTCCGTGATGGCGGCTGCCATGGCGGCCAGATCCATGCCATGGTCCGCTCCCAGCGGGACAGCCACCGGCTGCGCGCCGACCACCTGGACGAAGATCGGGTAGGCCTCGAAGGAGCGCCACGGGAAGATGACCTCGCTCTCGGCGGTGGAGGTGATCTGCACCAGCTGCTGGCAGATGGCCGAAGAGCCGGTACCTACCGCCACCTCGTCGAAGTCCACGCCCAAGTGCTGGGCCAGCGCCTCGCGCAGGGCCACGGCGCCCATGTCCGGGTAGCGATTGGCCCCGGCGGCGGCCCGGTTCATCGCCTCCTGCGCGGCCGGCAACGGCGGGTGGCTGGCCTCGTTGGAGGACAGCTTCACGGCGTCGTCGTTGCGCGCGCCGGGCCGGTAGACGGGTAGGGAGGAAAGGTCAGGACGAATCATGGAATTAACCTTAGGGGCTGCGGGGCCCGCGGGGGCCGAAATCGAAATTTGCGGTGGTCGGGCCGAAGGCCTTGAGCCCCTGCGGCGCGTCGAATTCCTCCACGACGTTCATCGGGGAAACCCGGGTGGAGATCTCCGTGATGCCGATGGCCTTGAGTCGGTCCAGCAGGAACTCGCCGATGGTGGTGCGCATAAAGAAGTCTTTTCCGGTTAAGGTACGCCAGCACGGCGCGGGGTGGTGGCTCGTGCTGTGAACGTCCTGCCTTCCGAGTATGCCGCGAAAAGTGTGCTGGGTCACTATATCGTGCGGATTTCTCCTAGTTTACGGCGCCGCCGGGATAGTAGGCGGGATAGTAGGGAGGGGTGAGTTTGTTTCTGTTTTGGTTAACAGGTACCCTAAATCTTCGTAACTCATGGTGCGACGGCTGGTTCGCGCTAGCTAGAAGCACCGCGTTTTACGCTGGAGACGTGCCAGAGCGGCCGAATGGGGCTCACTGCTAATGAGTTGCCCTCTTAACGGAGGGCCGGAGGTTCAAATCCTCTCGTCTCCGCCGCATTTTCCGCCCGCGCTCCGAGGTAGCTTATTCCTCGGAACGCGGGCGTTTTTTGGCTTTGTGCAGGCCTTGTCACGGCGGATTGCGAATCTGCGCGAGCAGAGTATAAGTAGTGTAATGACAAAATCCGGGCGGCCAGACAAAAACGCATCCACAGTATCGGAGGCGAACGCCTCGGAGTACCCGACCGGGCAGGATCCCGCCCGGTGGCGCGTACTCATCGTCCTGCTCGTCGCGATCTTCATGTCGCTGATTAGCGTGTCCATCGTCAACGTAGCCCTGCCGTCCATCCAGGTCGGCCTGGACGCCAGCGACTCCGACGTGCAGTGGGTGCTGTCCGGTTACGCGCTCACCTTCGGCGTGGTGCTGGTGGCCGCCGGGCGCGCCGGGGACTTGGTGGGCCGCGGCGGCATCTTCCTCGTCGGTATCGCTATCTACACCCTGGCTAGTGCCTCCGCGGGTTTCGCGCCGAACGCCGAGTCGCTGAACCTGTCCCGCTTCATCCAGGGCATTGGCGCGGGCCTGCTCAACCCGCAGGGCGTGGGCATGATCCAGCAGTACTTCCGCGGCGCGGAACGCGGCCGGGCCTTCGGTTACTTCGGCTCCACCGTGGGCGTGGCGGTGGCCATCGGGCCGGTGCTGGGCGGCTTCCTCATCCGCATCGGCGGCGCGGACCTGGGTTGGCGCCTAACCATGCTGGTCAATTTCCCCATCGGGCTTTTGGCCATCGTCTTAGGGCTCATGTGGTTTCCGCGGCCGCTGTTTTCC
Organism: Corynebacterium sp. 1103A; assembly: GCF_055700955.1. Lineage (NCBI taxonomy): Bacteria > Bacillati > Actinomycetota > Actinomycetes > Mycobacteriales > Corynebacteriaceae > Corynebacterium > Corynebacterium sp. 1103A. The sequence continues at coordinate 16,560 of NZ_JASTTF010000013.1, read as the reverse complement.
AGGGTGCGCGACAGCGCCGGGGAGAAGGTCGGCGCCTGGCGGGCGTTTAAGTCCCTGGACCCGGTCGGCGCACTGTTGCTGGGGCTGGCGGTGCTGTGCGTGCTCTTCCCGTTCGTGGAATCCTCCGGCTCGCGGTGGGTCTGGGCCCTCCTGCCGGCCGGGGCGGTCTGCGTGGCCATCTGGGTGGCCTGGGAGCGCCACCACAAGTCCACCGGCCACGAGTCGATGGTCGACCTGGGCATCTTCCAGACTTTTACCTTCCGCAATGGCACCATCATCGCCACGCTGTGGTTCATGGGCATTACCAGCATCTGGGTGCTGGTTGCGCTGTATTTCCAGAACGGGCTGGGCTATTCCGCGCTGGTGGCCGGCTGTGTGGGCCTGCCCTCGGCGCTGCTGAACTCCGTGACTGCCACCCTCGCCGGCAAGAGCGTCTCGGTCCACGGGCGCCGCGTGGTGATTATCGGCATGCTGACCACGCTCTACGGACTGGTGGCGACCATCGCGGTGATTTGGGGGACCACGCACTGGTCCGTCAGCGAGTGGTGGCTGGTGCTCACCCTGTGCTTCGTCGGCGCCGGCCAGGGCGCGGTGGTCTCCCCGAACCAGACGCTGACGCTGGCCGAGGTGCCCGCCAACTACGCCGGCTCCTCCGGCGCGGTCATGCAGACCGGGCAGCGGATCGGCACCGCGGTCGGGCTGGCGGTGACCACCGCCATCGTCTTTGCCACCCTGGGTAACACCGACGCCGATTGGCCCTGGGCCATCATCATGGGCTTCGCCATGATTACCGCGGTCTGCCTGGCGGCCCTGGGCTTCGGCGTGGCCGACTGGGTGGGGCGCCGGCGCTAGGACCACTTGGGCCGGGGCGCGACCCAGCGGTCCAGCTTTACGAAGAGCTCCTCGGCGGTGTCCGCCAAGATGAGGCTGTCCCGGTCGGTGGCGCGCACCAGGCCTTGCTCCACCAGGTGGTCCAGCAGGTCCACCAGTGGGGCCCAGAAGGCCACGCCGAACAGAGCCAGGGGCGTGGCGTGCAGGCCCAGCTGCTGGCGGGTCCAGACGTCGAAGAACTCGTCTAAGGTCCCGGCGCCGCCCGGCAGTGCCACGCAAGCCTCGGCTAGCTCGCTCATGCGCTGCTTGCGCTCGTGCATGGTCTCTACCACCTCCAGCCGGTCAAGCCCCGGGTGGGCGATCTCGCCGTCCACTAGGTGCTGAGGGATGACCCCGGTGATGGGCGCGCCGGCGGCGTGGGCGGCGTCCGCCACCGCGCCCATCAGCCCGACCTTGCCGCCGCCGTAGATAAGGCGCACCCCGTGCGCGCCCAGCGCGGTGCCCAGCTCCCGCGCCAGCTCCAGGTTGTGCGGGTCCGTGCCGGTGCTCGCCCCCGTGTAAACCGCCAGTGCGCGCGGGGCGGTTCTCGCCGCCAGTGCCGGGAAGACCTCCTCGGCCAGCAGCGGGGCGAGCGGCTTTTCCGGCGCGTGCGGGTTGAGCCAGGCCAGCTCAGCGATCTCGTGGCTGGCCCGGGCGGAGACCTCGTAGGGGTAGCTAAAGACCGTGGCGGACACGGCGTGCCCGGCCTCGTTGGCCGCCGGGGCGTCAAACGTGCCGAGCTCCTTCAACGCCGCGCCGGCAAGTTCCACACCCAGCTCCTCGGTCACCTCGCGCACCGCGGCCTTAAGGGCGTTTTCGCCCGGCTCCGGCTTCCCTCCGGGGAACTGGAAGAGCTCGGTGCCAGCCTTGCGGACGGTGAGCACTTGCCCGGTGCGGTTGCGGAAAATGACGGCGCTGACGTTAATGGTCGGAGTGGGCATGGGCTACAGACTACACCGCGCCCGCCGGCCATTAGGCCGGTTGACGCGGTGGACAGTCGGGAAAGTAGAAGGTACTTACTCGGCGGAGATCATCACCTTCATTGCCTGGGTCTCATCCGCGTGGGAGAAGGTCTCCCAGGCCTTTTCCAGCTCGGCGAAGGTGAAGTGGTGGGTGGCCAGTTCCTTCATCGGGATCTGGGTGCTGGTAACCGCCTTGAGCAGCATCTCCGTGGAATCCGCCTTCACCAGTCCGGTGGTGATGGTCAGGTTCTTGATCCACAGGTCGTTCAGGCGGAAGTCGACCGGCTGGCCGTGCACGCCTACCACGGCGATGTGCCCGCCGGGCTTGACGATTTCCTGGCAGGTATCCCAGGTAGCGGGCAGGCCAACGGCCTCGATGGCGGCATCCGCCAGGCGGCCTTCCGTGATGCGGGCGATGGCCTCCTTGGCGTCTTCCTCTGCCGGGTTGACCACGTGGGTGGCGCCGACTTTCTGGGCCAGCTCCAGGCGGGTGGTGTTCATATCCACCACGGTGATGGTGGCCGGGGAATAGAGCTGCGCGGTAATCAGCGCGCCCATCCCGACCGGGCCGGCGCCCACGATGACGACGTCGTCGCCGGGCTTGACGTCGCTGGACTGCACGCCGATCTCGTGGCCGGTGGGCAGCGCGTCGGAGAGGAAGACGGCGATGTCGGTGTCCAGTTCCGGGGGCAGCTTGTACAGCGAGTTATCCGCAAACGGGGTGCGCACGTACTCGGCCAGCGTGCCGTCTACCATGTAGCCCATGATCCAGGAGCCGCCGCCGGTGCAGTGGGCGTAGAGCTGCTTCTGGCAGTTCGGGCAGGAGCCGCAGCGGGATACACACGAGATGATGACGCGGTCGCCCGGTTGGAAGTTGGTGACGTTGTCGCCGACCTCCTCAACGACGCCGATGCCCTCGTGGCCCAGGATGCGGCCATTCCACTCGCCGGTCTTTTCCCGGGCGGTGGCCTCGATCTCCGGGTTCTTGCCGTGGGAGATACCCAGGTCGGTGCCGCAGATGGTGGTCTTTTCAATGCGGATGATGGCATCCGTCGGGTCAATGATCTGTGGCTTCGGGCGCTGTTCGAAGCGGACGTCGTTCGGGCCGTAATAGGTGGCGGTAAGCATGGTGGACATAAGCGGGTTCTCCTCGGTGCGTGTCGGTTGGGATGCCCCACAATTCTACCGCGTTACCGACTGCTTTTCTCCTGCGCACGGCATGAAAATGAGCTTCAATAAACCGGCTGTGGGCAAGGCTGGTGGGCCGCCGGAAGTGTTCGTTGCCCAAATTCCGCACTTTGGGTTTATTCTTAGCAAGGCACGCCGGGAACCCCGGCACCGAACCAACGTCAATCAGTGTGGATATCAAGGGAGGTGGCGGGCATGAGCAACTCGGTAGAAGAGGCCATCGATCGGCTAGAGGATTTGCTGCGGACCGAAGGGGAAATCGATCCGAAAGTGGCGCCGGACATGCAAAGGCTCCTGGACACGCCTCCCATCCAGGACATCGTGGCGCTGGTCGAGCGCCAGAACAACGTCCGCGCGGCCGTGGTGCTGCGCCTGTTGCCGCGGGACAAGTCCATCGAGGTCTTCGACGCGCTGGACTCCGCGCACCAGGCCGATATTATCGACGAGCTGGGCAACGCCGACGTCTACGCCTTCTTCGACGAGCTCGACCCGGACGACCGAGTCTCCCTGCTGGACGAGCTGCCCGCCGAGATCGCCGATCGCCTGTTGCGCTCGCTGGACAAGACCGAGCGGGATGTCACCGGTGTCGTGCTGGGCTACCCGAAGGGTTCGGTCGGTCGCCGCATGTCCCCGGAGGTTCCGGAGATCTACCGGGAGATGACCGTGGATGAGGCGTTGGCCAAGCTGCGCGCTACTGCCGATGGCGTCGAGACTATCTACACCCTGCCGGTCACCCGCAAGGACCGCCGACTGGTGGGCGTGGTCAGCTTCCGCGAGCTCTTCATGGCCCGCGGCAACCGCATGGTCGAGGACCTGATGCGCGATCCGGTCTTCGCCTACGCCTACGACGACGCGGAGGAAACCGCCCGTTGGTTTTTGCCCCTGGACTTGCTGGCGATGCCGATCGTCGACGAATCAAAGCGCCTGGTCGGCCTGCTGACATGGGATGATGCCACGGACATCGTGGAAGAAGAGGACTCCGAGGATTCCGCCCGCGCCGGTGGTACTGAGGCCCTGCAGCAGCCGTATATGTCCACCCCGCTGCTGAAGCTGGTGCGCTCGCGCATTGTCTGGCTGTTGGTGCTAGCGGTCTCCGCTCTGCTGACCGTCCAGGTGCTCGACGCCTTCGAGGAGACCCTGGCGGCGGCCGTGGTGCTCAGTCTGTTTATCCCGCTGCTGACCGGTACCGGCGGCAATACCGGAAACCAGGCCGCCACCACCGTCACCCGCGCGCTGGCGCTGGGAGACGTGCGAAAAAAGGACATCCTAGCGGTGATGTGGCGGGAGCTGCGCGTGGGGATGCTGCTCGGCGCGGTGCTCGGCCTGCTCGGCGTCGGCCTGGCTACGCTGGCCTACGGCTTCGACATCGGCCTGGTCATCGGGATCACGCTGTTCTTGGTCTGTTCCATGTCCGCCACGGTGGGTGGGATGATGCCGATCCTGGCCAAGGCCGTGGGTGCGGACCCGGCGGTCTTTTCTAACCCGTTCATTTCCACCTTCTGCGACGCCACCGGCCTCATCATCTACTTCTTCATCGCCAAGGCTGTCCTGGGTATTTAGGGGCCGGGGGAGTCCCCCGGGCGTGAGCGGTTGACTAGTCGGCCCCGCGCGGGCCGTTTTCGGGGGTGGCCAAGCGGCCGGGTTGTGGCATATGTGACACAAGTTTTGTAAAGTTCCCCACATTAGGCAACAAAGTGTTGTTTGTTTCCTTACCCCATATGCGCACACCTAGGCGCTAAATCGCAGAGGCGCTACATCACCTAGGCGCTATCTCTCAGTCTCACAGATTGGTGTTTCCCCATGACAACTCCACAGACTCACGAGTCCACCGCCCACCCAGAAGGCGAAGAGGACAAAGGCGTCAAGAAGGGTGAACTGCGCCGCCAGCTCATCGGGATCGTCGGCGGCCTCGCGCTCGCCATTATTGTCTTCTTCATCTTCCCGGCCAGCTCGGTGGAGACCGTGATGAACTCCAGCGGCGCGGATCCGGACGCGGAGTACAGCCACCTGGCCCTGCGCACCGTCGCGGCAGTGACCATCCTGATGGGTGCCTGGTGGATGACCGAGGCCCTGCCGCTGGCCGCGACCGCACTCATCCCGCTGGCCGTCTTCCCGCTGGCTGGGGTCGGTGAGATTTCCGACGTGTCCTCGCCGTACGCCTCGTCCACCATCTTCCTGTTCTTGGGCGGCTTCCTCGTCGCGCTGTCGCTGCAGCGCTGGAACGTCCACCGGCGCATGGCGCTGATGGTGGTCAAACTGGTGGGCACCTCGCCCAAGCGCCTCATCCTGGGCTTCATGATCTCCACCGGCTTTTTGTCCATGTGGGTCTCCAACACCGCGACCGCGGTGGTCATGCTGCCCATCGGCATGTCTGTGCTGCAGCTGACCGCCGACACGGTGGGCGGCATGAAGAACCAGAAGCGGTTCGCCACCGCCCTGATGCTGGCGATTGCCTACTCGGCCTCCATCGGCTCCCTGGGTACCCTCATCGGTACCCCGCCGAACCTGTTGCTGGCCGGCTACATGAAGGAAACCCACGGCATTGAGATCGGCTTCGCCCAGTGGATGCTGGTCGGCATGCCGGTGGCCATCATCTTCACCTTCCTGGCCTGGGTCGTGCTGATTACCGTCTTCCCGCCGGAGATGAAACAGATCCCGGGCGGTAAGGAGCTCATCGACCAGGAGATCAAGGACATGGGCCCGTGGACCGCCCCGCAGATCCGCGTCGCCATCATCTTCACGCTGGCCGCCATCTCGTGGGTCTTCGTCCCGCTGCTCATCGACTGGCAGGGCTGGGAGGTCGGCTACGACGACGCCATCGTCGGCATCATCGCCGGCCTGCTGCTCTTCCTGCTGCCCGCCGATAGCAAGAACGGTGTGCGCCTGCTCGACTGGAAAACCGCCAACGAGCTGCCCTGGGACGTGCTCCTGCTCTTCGGCGGCGGCCTGTCGCTGTCCGCCATGTTCACCAAGTCCGGGCTGTCCCTGTGGGTCGGTGAGATGGCCAAGGGCCTGCAGGTCCTGCCGCTGTTCTTCCTCGTGGCCGCCGTCGCCGCGCTGGTGCTGGTGCTTACCGAGTTCACCTCGAACACCGCCACCGCCGCGACCTTCCTGCCGATTATGGGCGGCGTGGCCGTCGGCATCGGCCTGACCGACGCGGCCGCCATCAACGTGATGATCCTCACCGTCCCGGTCGCGCTCGTGGCCACCTGTGCCTTCATGATGCCGGTGGCCACCCCGCCAAACGCCATCGCCTACGGCTCCGGCTACGTCACCATCGGCGAGATGATCAAGGGCGGCCTCTGGCTCAACGTCATCGCCTTGGTCCTGGTAACCCTGGCGACCTACTTCATCGCCGTCCCCGTCTTCGGGATGGTCTTGTAAAAACCCGCCCCCGAAACGCCGGTTTATGCGCAATAAGCTGGCGTTTTGGTACTCGCCCAAAGGACGGGTATAGTAATTCTTCGTTGCCGAGAGAACAGAAGTTCTTCGAGTTAAGCAACATGCGCCCGTGGCTCAACGGATAGAGCATCTGACTACGGATCAGAAGGTTGGGGGTTCGAATCCCTCCGGGCGCACCAATGTCATGAGTCGCGACATGGTTGACAAACCGGCACCTCAGTTTCTTTTTGTTCTGGGGTGCCGGTTTCTTCTTATTCTGGGGTTAATAGACAAAAAGTGTGTCCGTTCGGCGTGTCGCTGGGTGGGCCCTTTTTTATTGCATTGGTCCTTTCCGGATTCCTATGTTGTGTTGGTATTCGGTTGGGATAGCGTTGTCGTAGAAGGCTGGTCGTCCTGTTTCTTGGTCGGCTGTGTTGTGGTCTTCTGGGACAAGGTCTGGAACTTTGGCGAGTTGATCTTGTCCGTAATTGCACTGCCTGGCGATCTTCAATGGGTCGTCAGGCAGTTGCGTTTTCGAGTGCAGGTACCACTCGAGCATTCTGCGTTGACGTTCCCCGGATCTGCCGCGGTGGGCATCCGCGATGCGTTTGAGTTGAGCGTTGATGCCGCCTTCCTGGGGTTACCCGCAAATCGTGGACACGTTGTTAAGCTGCTTAGGGGGAGGGTGTCAAATATGTCGTGAACTCAGACACTCTCGTCTCCGCAAAATGTAGAACCCGAATCATCGATTTACCGGTGGTTCGGGTTTTTCTGTTTTCTTCGTCGGGAATGAGTGCTTAATTCAGTACTAACGTTAGGGCGAGCACTGCGGTCGAGAATGCGAGCATTCCCAAACAGTTGAGCCAGAACGCGCTGCCGAGAAAGTGGGCGCGGATATGGGCTGCTGCGGCCGCGCAGAAATAAGCGATGACGCCAACCATGGCTGCAATTCCTACGCCGGGGAACCAGAGGCCGGCGATGAGGCCTGTGGCTGCAAGGCACTTGATGACAATGAGCGCCCACCACCAGTCTTGAGGAAGTTTGACGCCGCTAAGGCAGGCCTCGATGAAGGGGACTGGTTTGAGGGAGAGTGCGGCGTCGCCAAGCAGAATGGCCGCTATCAGCAGGGATGGCCAGGCGGGGGAGGATTCTAGAATCATTGGTTGACTCCAAATGCGGTGTTGAGACGTTCGATCGATGAAGCGGCTTGGGATGTGAGGTGTTCGGTGTCGTAGAGACCGGCGGCCCAGCCGATGAGTAAGCCGAGGTAGACGTTGTACAGCAGGTTGGAGTATTCGGTTGCATCTTCGTTGCTGAACCCGGAGCCGAGGCGCAAGGTAATTTCATCTGTCAGGAGCGTTTTGAGCGCAGTGAGCGCTTCGCCTTGGTTGCCTTGTTGGATAAGCGCCGCGCCAAAGGCGCGGGAGAGCTCTTCGTGGCCAGTAAACATCTGGAGGAAAGGTCTCAGGACATCGAGGAGACTATCGGATTGCCCCCGAATTTCGTCGTGCAGATCTGAAATATGCTGGCCAATAGTGCGGATGAGCAGCGTCTGTTTGTCGCCGACTCCCATGACGGTGCCCACGCTAACGCCTGCCTCGGATGCGATGGTCCGGATGCTGGTGGTGGCGTAGCCCTGAGTGAGGAAGAGGTCGTAGGCGGTGCCTAGGACCTTGCTGACGGTGTCGGCTTTGGCGGCTGCACGTGGTGAGTGAACGTGTTCAGTGAACATGTTCAAAGGGTAGTTCCTGGCGCCTTGAGGGTCAATGGGGCCGCAGTATGGGCAGCTTCTGCTAGTTCGGCGCGGGGAAGACGCGGTCGCGCAACAGGTGTGCGAGTTCGCGGTCGGGTGCTGCTGGGTTGACCCGGGCAATATCGCCGATTTCGGCGGCGGCGTGGGGTTCGTCGTTTGTGACGGTGTGGGTGCAGGTGAAGATGGTGCCGACGACTGTCTCGCCCGGCTCGTTGGCGGCGGGGGCGTCGAAGGTGCCTAGTTTGTCGAGGTTTTCCGCATCGAGGTGGAGGCCTACTTCTTCGGAGACTTCGCGGAGAGCGGCGTCGACAAGCGCCTCGCCCTCCTCGAGCTTGCCGCCGGGCAGCTGGTATTTCGTGGAGGACTTCTTGCGTACGGTGAGCACGTGGCCTTGCGGGTTGCGGATGACGATGGCGGCGACTTCAATCATGGCCGTCGATTTTAGCGCCTATGTATGCCGGTTTTCTGCCTGGCGGAAATGTTGACGGCGTTTAGTTGTTAAGACAAGTTCATGTTTCATAATCAAGGGGTTTGATTCGGCAAACTATATTAATCTTTAATTGTTAATCATCGAAATTACTTTATGTGTTTTGGCAGGTTAGAGACCCGAACCGGCAACGGGTACACTGTCTTCAGTGCGCCAAAGTTGGAAGATTTTTATCAGAGATGTAGCCAGGCTTGGCCGCGTCCCCAGGGCGTGGATCATCCTCATCGGGCTTATCATCACCCCCGCGTTGTATTCATGGGTGAACATCGCGGCCTTTCGAGACCCCTATGGCCATACCAACAACATCAAGGTGGCCGTGGTCAACGAGGACAAGGGTGCAAACAACGAGCTCACTGGGGACATCGATGTCGGCAGCGAAGTTATAGAGAAGCTGAAAAAGAATGATCAGCTCGGCTGGCAATTCCTCGACGGTGAGAAGGCAGAGAAGGCCCTGTTAGAGGGAGACGTGTATGCCTCGGTGACGATCCCGGAGGACTTCAGCAAGAACCTCGTGAGCATGCTCGACGGGAAGTTCACGCAGCCACAGCTGATCTACCGCGTTAATGAGAAGAACAACGCCATTGCCGTGAAGATTACGGACACCGGTGCTAAAGGTCTGGACAAGCAGATCACCTCGGCGTTCAAGGAGCAGGTGGCCACCGTCGCCGCGGAGAACGTCAAGGACACCGGTACGGACTTTGAGCGAAAAGTTACGCGCGCGATGAACAACACCAGTTCCGCGTTCGGGGAGACCGCGCAGGAGATCGACAGCAACCGCGAGAATCTTGCGCGCATTCAGGACAAGCTTGACGCCGCTGCCGACTCCACGTCTGGAGCCAAGTCCACCGTGGCGGATGTGAGTACTGCGCTGGGCGACGCCCAAGCGGCCCTCGCTGAGATCTCTTCCTTGGTTGAGCAGGCCCAAGGGGGCATCGGTGACTTCACCGACCAGACCACGGCGGCCTTCGTCAACGGCGCTACTGCGGTGGCTGACGGCACCGCCCAGGCCCAGGATTCCATTGCGGATGTCACTGCGGGCTTGAACCAGGCCGGTGACCGTTTCGACTACGCCACGCAGCGAGCAAACACCGCTATCGATGCTAGTGCTGACTCGATTGCCCAGCTCAAGGCATTGCGCGATTCCGCGACGCTATCACCCCAGGCGGCCAAGGAAATTGATGATGCGATCCAGCGCCTCGATGAGGGAAATGAATCCAACCGCCAGCTTGTTGGGAACCTTAATGCGCTGAGCAAGGATACCCAGGCTGCGGCGACAAACGTGCAGGCTAGTGCAGACGCCATCAACCAGGCGGCGGCGGATACCAAGGCCACCTCGCAGACGCTGCGCGATACCGTGACGTCCGCCGTCCCAGAGATCAACCGAGCGATGAGCAGCCTGAGTTCCACCGCGAGTGCTTTGAGCTCCACGCTGGAGGCGCAGAAGGGCACCATGCAGGAGGCCGATGGTCTTTTGGGTGGCGTGGCCAAACAGCTTCGGGCTACGAAGGGCACTCTCTCGGACTTCGACACCAACCTCGTTGCGCTCCAGGACAGCCTGCGCGCCAAGCAGGGTGATGTGCGCTCGCTGCAAGCCGCGATGAACTCCAAGGTGGTCCAAGATGTCACCGGGCTACAGGCTGAAGAGATCGGAAAGTTCTTCGCAGAACCCATCGAGTTGAAGTCCGAGACCGTGTACCCGGTGGATAGCTACGGCTCCGCGATGGCGGCGCTGTTTACAAACCTTTCGCTGTGGATCGGCGCCTTCGTCCTCATGGTGATCTTCCGTGTCGAGGTGGATAAGGAAGGGTTCCACCGCATCACGGTGGGGCAGGCCTACCTGGGTCGCTTCCTTCTCATGGCCTTGATGGTCATTGTCCAGGCTGTCACGGTGACCGTGGGTGACCTGCTCATCGGTGTGCAGACCGTGAATGCGCCGGCCTTCGTCCTTACGGGCGTGCTCGTGGGATTAGCCTACTTGAGCATCATCTACGCGCTGTCGACCTCGCTGGGTCACCTCGGCCGCGGTCTGTGTGTGGTCTTTGCCATCATCCAGATTCCGGGTGCTTCGGGCCTGTATCCAATCGAGTTGCTGCCCAACTTCTTCCACGCCATCTACCCGTTGCTGCCGTTTACGTATGGCATCGACGCGATGCGCGAAACTATTGGTGGGTTCTATGGCGACCATTACTTCAAGTTTATGGGCGTGCTGGCCTTCATGTTCATCCTGTTTTTCGTCTTCGGCCTGCTGCTGCGTAAGGCCTTGGCGCATTTCAACGTCATCTTTAACCGCGAGCTGCGGGACACCGAGCTCTTTGACTATGAAAACGTGCAGGTGGTGGGGTCTGGCTACCGCATCGCAGACGTTATCCAGGCGCTCGATAGCCGCAGTGGTCTCAAGAAAGACTTGGACCGCCGCGCACACGACTGGGGCTATTGGCTCAAGCTGGTGGCCATTGCCGGCGTCATCGGAGTGGTGATCCTCATCGTGGTCTCAGGGCTGCTGCCTGCCCAGAAGCCACTGATCCTAGGCATTTGGACCGCATGGTGCTTCCTCATCATCGTCGCCGCGGTGACCCTGGAATACCTGCGCATCAGCCTCAAGCAGTCGGCAAAGCTCGTGACGATGGATGAGGACGAAATTAAGCATCCGGCCCGTATCGGCGCAGATTCCACGGAGGGGGAGAGCTAATGCGTGGAACACTCGGTCTTTTCCTCAATGACATGCGCACCGCATGCCGCAACGTGATGAGCGCGGTGATGCTGGTGGGCCTCGTCGTGATTCCAATGCTGTTCACGTGGTTCAACGTGCTCGCTAGTTGGGATCCCTTCGACAACACGAGCCAGCTCAAGGTGGCGGTGGCTAGCAAGGACACCGGCTATGAAAGTGATCTACTACCGGTGCCCATCAACGTCGGCAACCAGGTGCTCAATGAATTGCGTGCAAATGAGCAGCTAGATTGGGTTGTGACCACATCCGACGAGGCGATTGAAGGTACGACGTCCGGTGAGTATTACGCAGCCATCGTGCTTCCGGAAAACTTCAGTACCGACATGATGAACTTCTACACGGATGGTTCCAAACCCGCGGAATTGTCCTTCTACATGAACGAGAAGAAGAACGCACTGGCGCCGAAGATTACCGGCCAAGGTGCAGAAGGCGTGTCGGCCCAGGTTGCTGAGGCCTTCACCACGACGGTCGGTGACGTATCCTTCGACCTGGTGACCTCGCTGTCGGATTTCTTGAACAAGGGCGATACCAAGGCTGTCCTGGACCGGATGCAGGCGCGCGCGGATGGCGTGCAGACACAGCTGGATATGGCGGCGCGTACCGCGCGCTCCTTTGCCGGTCTGGTCGATACTGCGGTTCCGCTCATGGAGAGCGCTCAGCGCATTGCGGACTCGGCGGATCTGGATCTGCCGGAAGTCCAGTCCTCCTCACTCAACATTTCCACGGACGCCCTGCAACAATCTCTTGATGCCACCAGTGCTAGTTATGACGTGGTGCGTCAACGCGTTGATGCGCTTTTCGACGACGCCTCCACCTCCCGCGCCGACCGCGTAGCTGCGCTGAACACCTGGGCCGGCCAGGTAGAGGGCACCATTGCCCAGTACCAGAACCTGCACGGCTGCATTGAAGCCCTGCCGCTTCCTGCCGGAGATAAGGAGAAGGTGCTGGGCCGTATCGAGGAGGCGATTGAGGCTCAACGCACTCTCCACGCGCGCCTCACCGCAGCGGCCAACGCGCCTGAACCCACGAAGCCCGACCTGTCTAGCTTCGACGATGCGAAGAAGGCAGTGGAAGGAATTTCTACCTCTGGCCTGCGTGAATCCCTGCGTGCGCTGCAGGATTCCTTGGGGCAGGTGAGCGCGGACCTGGATATCGCGAAGACCCCCGTCACTATCGATTCCTCCTCGCTGACGGACGCGCAGGACGCAGTGCAGAAGCTTGCCTCTGGCCTGCAGGATAAGGCCAACAAATTCGCCGATCTGAAGAAGGATATTGACTCCGCTGCGGCGTCCGGTGACCTCAAGAAGCTGGCGGACCTCATTGGTTCTGATCCCGGTGCTTTGGCGCGTGCGATTGCTGCGCCAGTGGACGTCGACAGGCAAGCGGTCTACCCAGTCAAGAGCTTCGGCGCTGGTATGACGCCCATGTATACGGCGCTCGCGCTGTGGGTCGGTGCACTGCTGACTGCAGTGAGCGTGCGCACGGATGTGGTTGACAAGGATAAGTACTCGCCGATGCAGCGTTTCTTCGGCCGCTTCGGAATGTTTGCCACGGTTGGCCTCGTGCAGTCGACGATGCTCATTCTGGGCCTCATCTTCTTCGTGGGCATCGAGCCCGCGCACCCGATCCTCATGCTGTTGGCCGGCTGGGTTAGCTCGCTTATCTTTATGCTGATTTGCTACACCTTCGTGGTTTCCTTTGCCAACGCGGGCAAGGCGCTGGCGGTGCTCATGTTGGTGATTCAGGTGTCTTCGTCGGGAGGCGCCTACCCCTTGCAGGTGCTTCCTGAGTGGTTCCAAAACATTAGTCCCTGGCTGCCAGCCACCTACACCATCCGTGCCTTCCGCGCGGCCATCGCTGGTACCTATCACGGTGATTTCTGGCTGTCTTTGCTGTGCTTGCTGCTCTTTGCGGTGCCGATGCTGGTGTTGGGCGTTGTCTTCCACAAGCCGTTGGAGAAATTCACCAACGGCTGGGTAGAGACCTTGGAGAAGACCAAGCTGATGTAGCGCATAGGATTGTCGGAATATTCACATGCCAATGGGTTTCCTCAGATTGGTGCTAAGCGGTAGTGTGAATCGCTGTGAAACGCGGTCATTTTTTGGGCCCAGCTCGGCTCACGGCCGCGGGCTTTATCCTGCTCATTCTTGTGGGAACGGTGCTTTTGATGCTGCCGATTTCCGCCAACGTTCCGCAGTGGACTCCGTTCCTTCCTGCGCTTTTTACGGCGACCTCAGCAGTTTCTCTGACGGGGCTTGTGGTGGAGGACACCGGTACGTATTGGACGCCCTTTGGCCAAGCAGTCATCATTGTGCTCATCCAGCTGGGTGGTCTCGGCATCATGAGTTTGGCGTCGTTATCGGGCATGCTTCTGACCGGCCGGATCAGCTTCAAGGCACGTCATACTAGCGCTGCGGAGGGCCGTGCCGTGGCTTTTGGTGGTATTCGTCGCGCCTTGCTGTTTACCCTTGTGATGACTCTGATCTGCGAGGCCATCGTTGCAGTGTTTATCGGCGTGCGCCTAGCCACCAAGCATGGTGTGGCTCCAGGTCGTGCCGTGTGGGAGGGAATCTTCCACGCTATTTCGGCCTTCAACAACGCCGGTTTCAGTACCTATTCCGATAGCGTCATATCCTTCGCCGTTGATGGCTGGATCCTGATTCCTCTTGCTTGCGCCCTGATTACGGGCGGCTTGGGCTATCCCATGCTGGCGGAGTTTGTGCGCTGGGCCCGCGGACGTTTGATGCGCTGGCGCGGAGGTACGCCACGCATTCATCGAATGTCTATGACTGCCCGAATGACGCTAGGCGCTACGGCATTCCTGCTAATCGGTGGCACCGTCGTTTTCTTTCTTGCAGAGAATTCTGGAGTCCTCCACGGAATGTCACTGGGGCAGAAACTGATCAATGCCTTCTTCATGAGCGCATCACCCCGCACAGCGGGTTTCAACGCCATTGACTATGGGGACGCGCACCCGTTGACACTGATGATCACGGACATGTTGATGTTTATCGGCGGTGGTTCCGCAGGCACCGCCGGCGGTATCAAGGTCACCACGGCCTGCGTGCTGGGTGCGGCCATGATCTCCGAGTTCTTGGGCCGCGAGGATACCTCCATTGGGCACCGCCGCTTGCCGCTATCGACCTTCCGCCAAGCCCTGGCATTGACTGCGGCCGGCATGATCGTCGTTGCCCTGGGCGTGGCAATGCTGCGCATCTGGGACCCCGAATTCACCGCGGACCAGGTCACATTCGAGGTCATGTCCGCCTTTGCCACGGTGGGATTGTCCACGGGTATTACCGGCAGTTTGTCGGCACCCTCGCAGCTCATGCTGTGTCTCATCATGTACGTTGGCCGCGTAGGCCCTACCACCTTCGTGGCGGCATTGGCCGCCCGGACCATCAGCCTGCGCTACCGCTACCCCGAAGAAAGGCCGTTCATTGGCTAATATGTTCAACGCCCTACGGCGAGAAAAGAACACCATCAATATCCCGCCTGTCGTCGTCATTGGCATGGGGCGGTTCGGTTCTTCCCTGGCCCGTGAACTGATGGACCACGGCGTGGAGGTTCTTGGCATCGATGCCGAGGAAAAACACGTGCGCGAGCACGCCGCATATCTCACAGAGGCCGTGACGGCGGATACCACCGATGCGGAAGCATTGCGCCAGCTGGGTGTGGATGAGGTTGAACGCGTGGTCGTGGCTATTGGCTCAGATTTGGAGGATTCCATCCTCACCGCCTCGAACTTGGTGGAACTGGGAGTAGGCGATATCTGGGCCAAAGCAGATTCGGATGCGCACGCCCGTATCCTGCGTCAGCTGGGAGTGCGCCACGTCATCCGCCCGGAGCGCGATACAGGTCGCCGCGTGGCGCACCTGTTGGGCGGGCGCTTCGAGGATTTTGCGGAGTTCGCCACCGACTATGGAGTGACGGCGATGACCCCGCCGGCGTCGATAAGCAAGAGCCCGCTCAACCTGCACCAGGTGTGGAAAGAGCACAACGTTCAGCTCATCTCCCGCTGTGAGGGGCCTGGCCAGTGGCGCCCGCTTGTCGACGGCACCGAGCTCACCCACCGCGACCTCATCGTCGTCGCCGGTAGCCCTGCAGATCTGGAAGCTTTCTCTCAGTCCTAAGCGCGGCGCTTGGGGCGCCGCGCTGTGGAATGGGAGGAGGGGCGCTACAGTAGCGCGTATGACGAAGGCACGTTTCCCGAGCTCGGTGTATGGAACCGGTGAGGAACCCGATCCGCGCTTTAGCATGGCCAACGAGCGCACGTTCCTGGCGTGGATCCGCACATCGCTGGCCTTTATTGCGGGTGGCGTGGCGCTCGAAACCTTCGAGCTGCCACTGAACACGACGTTGACTCGTATCGTTTCCATCATCATGCTGCTCGTGGCCATTGTTCTGCCGGCGGTGGCGTGGTTTCAGTGGGGTGCTTCTGAGCGCGCGATGCGCCATGGGCGTCCGCTTCCGGCAAGTCCCGCCTTGGCGCTGATTGTTGCCGTGGTGATCATCATTGGGCTGATGATTCTGGTGGGCGAGTTCTTAGCGTGAGCGAGCTGTTTGATCCTGGCCTCCAACCCGAGCGCACCCGCCTGGCTTGGCAGCGCACGGGGCTTGCGGGTCTTGTCGCGGGTTTGCTTGTCGTGCGCTCCGTCGCTCCCTGGGCGGCTGTGATTGTCGGGGTAGTGGTGGCCATCGTGTTGTGGCTGGCCACCGCCAAACTTCGCCATGCCGATGACATCCTCTCCCGCGCCACTTCGCCCGCGTTGCCTGGTGCAGTGGCCCTCGCTGCGGTTGCGCTGGGGACAATGACTCTTGGTGTGGTGGCATTCGTCGCCGTCTGGTAGCAGGGCTTCGGCAAACCCCCAGACTTGGAACCCGAAACCTGCAGGTGGGCGTCGCCAGGCGCTTGCCGACGCCCCACCGCCGAGCAGGACGTTTCGGGTTCCAAGTCTGGGGATCTAGCGGATGTTTCGTGGGCCTGCAGCTAAGTGTCGCGAGATGGTGTTTATGAATTCGTCTGGCGCATGGTCAAGTCCCGTGGAGTGGTGTAGCCGTTTAGCTTTCGGCTTGGTATGAAGTTCAGGGTTGGGTTAGGCGGTTAGCTGGCGGTGGTCATTGTGGTCACCTCCAGGTTGGTCGCGATGACGCATGAGTCGTTTGGTGTGTTCGAGTGCTGATAGTGACA
>NZ_JASTTF010000012.1:0-79137 GCF_055700955.1 Corynebacterium sp. 1103A | reverse complement strand
TCAATGACACCCCAACTGAAAGCGCCATCCGGCACACACCAACACAACCATCCACACAAATGCAAAAAGTACATTGGTACACTATTGAGTTCTCAAACATCACTGCCACCCAAACGAACACACACAGAAAGTACGTGCTCATTTAAGAGCTTTGAAAGGATCTTGTCAGGGCCTGTTTTCCTACCGCCTCTCTGCCTTGGACTCCGTCTCAAGGAGGGGCGCTGTCGGTCGCGCTGACCCACATGAATTTACACACCGGCATTACATTCCACAAATCGCCTGGTAGGCAAGCTTTTTAACTGATTTTTTCGAGGCCCAGTTTGCGCACCATTCCGCCGCCTAGGCTCGCACTGCCGGCAGAGACCCGAAACAGGCCCCAAGCGATTAGGTAGGCCAGAAGCGGGAAGCCGAGCAGCGCCATTCCCCATCCGGGGAACTTCACCCAGGCGCTAATGCTTATGGCGAGCATGACAAGGACCGCGGCGAACGACCACCAGTTCTTTTTGGAGATGAGCTCTAGTGTGACAGCAATGGGCGCAATCCAGAAAGCCACAAAGACCACCTGCCAGATATCGCCGTATCCGAAGAGAAAGCCCAGGGCTCCCAACAACAACGCGCAGACGACGCTCAACCAGCCGGTCAGCCACGCGGCATTTGCCCACGCCCGGCGGGTTCCACCGAAGACGAGGTTGTCTCGCCAGGTCTGACGGACGGTATCCATCACGAGTGGGATGAGAAAACCCGCAAGCAACGTTGTCACGGCGATATATCCCTGGTTTAACCAGTTCCAAAAGTAGTCGACGATGCCGAGAACGATTGCAACTAGGACCACTGCTGCCCATGCGCCTAGCCAGCTGCGAACCAGGGGTCGGTAAACAATCTGTGCCGCCGGCGTCGGCGGGAAAATCCCATTGTCGGTCCGTCCGTCTGTCTTCGGTAGACGTTCCGACAGGGACTTGCGTTCCGGTTCGCCCGGCCTGAACCAGATCAACGCCACAACCGCGACGGTCGGCAGGGCAATCCACCACTGGGCGACCAACGCTGAGATGGCAGCCGGCAGCAGAAATAACCCGGCGTGGACCTTGCGCAGCTTCTTCCACTCGCGGGCAGGCAGGCCCAACAACTGGAACGGCGCGAATTCGGGGGCCGTAAGCCACGCCGACACCGCGATAACGGCACTAACGAGCGCTGCTTCCCACGTCTTCGCGTCCGGAAGCAGGGCTGCTCCCCACACCGAGAAGAAGACTCCGTAAGCGACGAGTTTCCACTTCGTACTGATGGCCCAAAGAAGCCGGAAACGGTTAGGCATTGTGCTCGCCTCCCACCTGGGCCAGGGCCGCCACGGCGCGGGCGAGTGTGACTTCGCTCGCGCGCAGCCCGAGCTCCCGGGCCTGTTCGAAGACGGCGTCGGTGAGGTTCGGGCGGGCATCGACAAGCGCCTTGGAACCGAGCTTTCCTTCGTGGCGCTCTAGGACGGGCACGTCCAAGCGCGACAGGGCCCGGTCGAGCTGTTCCGGATTGCCGGTGAGCTCGAGTACGCCTTCCAAGATCCCCTCGACCCGGCCCGTAACCGGGTTCTCGCCCATCAGGGAGACGGTATCCAAGTAGGCAGCCAAGTCGTCGAGGTGGTGGGTGGAGACGATGATGGTGCGGCCATGCTCTTCCTGCAGGATCTCGTAGAAGACCTCCTGGTTGCGCGCATCGAGGCCCAGGTAGGGCTCGTCGAGAAGCATGTTCTCGCAGCCCGAGGCCACCGCGAAGACGATGCCGAGGGCCGACTTCTGGCCGCGCGACAGGTTCGCGTAATTCGTGCTCGGCAGGTCAAAGCGCGCACTCAGCTCTTCGGCACGGTGCGCATCCCAGGTGTGCCAGCGAGCTTTACCGATGGTCATGAGCTTGCGCGTATTCCACCCGTCGATGAGCGGGGTGTCTATCCCCATGAGGATGGTCTTGTCCAGCACGGCCGGGTTGTCGAAGGGCGTTTGCCCGTCCACCCGCACGCCCGCGGAGGGGAGGTGGCCTGCGATCCGGCGCAGCAACGTGGTCTTGCCAATGCCGTTGCGGCCCACCAAGCCATGGGTTAGGCCGGGTTCGAAGCTGAACTCGGAGGTCGTAATCATCGTGGTACTCCTTTGGGTTCTGCGGGTCTAGTGGTAGAGGCCGCGGCTTTCGGCCACGCGCACGATGAGGTCGAGAAGACCCTCGCGGTCGTAGCCGAGCCGCACCGCCTCATCAATGAGCGGGGCAACATACTCCGCGGCGAAGTCCCCGCGGCGTCGCTTGCGAATGAGTTCGGTTGCTCCGTCCGCCACGAACATGCCGATCCCGCGGTGCTTTTCTAGGATCCCGAGATCAACCAGCACGGTCAGGCCCTTGCGGGCGGTGGCCGGGTTGATGTTGTGGAAAGCGGCCAGCTCGTTGGTCGAGGGCGCTTGCGCGCCTTCCGCCAGCGTGCCGTCCACGATGGAATCCTCGACCAATGTGGCGATCTGCCGGAACAAAGGTTGGGTCGCGTTATCCATGTCCACCTCAGGATCTGTCGTATTTTCGTTGTTGAAGGTTGGTTAGTTAGTCGGTTAGTTACTCACATGACTAACCTATATCAAAGCGCCCGTTTTCCACAACCCCTGGGGCAAAATTCTGGCGCTAACTTCCAGATTCCACGCCTCCACCTGCAGTTTTGAAAAAGGAGATCGACGTTAGCACGTGAATGAGGCAGACTGGGAGGTACCGAAATTTAGTTAGAACAAAGAGAAACGGATTTTAGGAGCCATGCTTGAACGCACAGTTGTATTCGTCGACACCTCGTATTTGTTGGCTAGCTTTTACAACTCCTGGGAAATTGGAGCTCGCGCGCAGCTAGAAATCGACCTCCCCGAGGTGGTATCCACCCTCGGGTCCATGATTGAAAACCAGATTGGCAACCCCGTCCACCGCCAAAACTGGTACGACGGCATCCCGGACACCGGCCCCCACCGCTACCAGCGCGCGCTGCGCACCTGCGACGGCGTGCAGCTGCGGACGGGCCAGCTCATCGAGTGGGGCGAACGTCGTACACAAAAGGCCGTCGACACCCGCTTGGTAGCCGACATGGTCATCGCCGGTTACGGGCGCCAGTTCACGGATTTCGTGTTGGTCTCCGGCGACGCGGACATGATCCCCGGTGTCCAGGAGGCAACGGAAAACGGCGTGCGCGTCCACCTCTACGGATTCGGGTGGGACTCTATGTCCTCCGCCCTGCGCCACGCCTGCGACTCGACCACCATACTGGACCCGCGCGAAGACTTCGCCGACGCAATGGAGCTGCAGGTTCTCGAGGGCCCGCTACCGCCCGCCGTCCGGGATACCAGCTCGACCGAGGACACCGCTGATCCTTATGCCGAGGACGCAGACGCCACCCCGGAGCAGGCCGACGCACCGCTGCCACCGGAGGAAGATTCCCGGGTCGAAAAGGAGCTCGGCGGCGACGCGGCGACACCGCAGCCGGAAGCCAAACCGGAGCAGTCCCAGGCACCGGCCGCCGCCCCCAAGCCAGGCGCCCCGAAGCCCGGGGACCAGCTGCCGGCCAACCAGAAGGCCGAGAACAAGAAGCCGGCCCCGAAGCCGTCCATGATGGCGCCGCGGCGGAAACTGCGCTCCCGCTACGTGCCGCTCCCGGAGGAGGTATGGACCTCCGCCGGCTTCCAGACCCCGTTCGACGTGGGCCAGCAGTACGCGTCGTGGTGGTTCGACAATGCCGCCAACACGGAGCAGCGCGACCAGGCCCACCTGCTTTCGGGCGGCGGGCTTCCCCCAGAAATCGATCGCCCGCTGCTGCAGTTCGCGTGCGAAACGCTGCACGAATACACGTTGAGTGAAAGCCAGCGCGTCAATCTGCGCGATGGCTTCCACTCGGGGATTCGCGGCGTCCTCATCAACATCCGCCGCGATAACTAGCGGCCGCTAGGGCTTAGCCCTTCGCGGAGTCAGTGGACTCTGCGGACTCGGCGTCGCCCTTTTCACCGGATTCCAGCTCGGCGGCGGTATCCGCGCCGGACTCCACCTGCTTGTCGCTGTTCATCGACGCGCGGATCTCGTCCAAGCGGGCGGCCGCCTTCATATCCGTGCCGCTCGCGGCGATTTCCTGCATGTGGGCACCGGCGGAGTCCTGGTAGAGCTCCTGCGCGCCAAGGGCGTCGGTGTAGCGCTTTTCAATCTTGGCCCGCACCGAATCCAGGGTCGGGGTGTCCCCATCCGGGGCCAGCTCATTCATGGAGTTTAGCGCCTCGGAGTTCTTTTCCTGCATCTCTGCCTGGTCGGCCTGGGCCATTAGCTGGTCCACCTGAGCCAGCTGCTCCTTCAGGCGGGCGGCGGACTCCTTCTGCTGGCGCTGCGCCTGCCCCGCGGCCTGCTCTGCAGCCGCGTGCTGGGTCTTCAGGTTCTCCAGCTCGTTTTCGGCGGAGACCAGCTGGGAGGCCAGGACCTCAGCGGCGTCGTTGTACTCCTGCGCCTTCTGGCTATCGCCTTCCGCGGTAGCCTTGTCCGCCAGCTCCAGCGCGCGCTTGGTCTGGTTCTGGTATTCTTCCCGGGTCGTGACTAGGCGGTTCAGCTGCATTTCCAGCTTGTTGCGATTGCCGATGATCTCCGCGGCCTGGTCGGAGATCTCCTGGTGCTGCTTCTTGGCACCCTCGACGGCCTGCTGGATCTGGACCTTAGGATCAGCGTTCTCATCGATCTTCTGATCGAAGGAACTCATCAGGTACTTCCAGCCCTTGCTGAACGGATTAGCCATAGCTTTTAAGTCAACTCCTCGGGTACATCGAGCATAAAAAATCGCTTTCTCGCAAGTTTAGCGTTACTCGCGGGAAAGCGTGGGGCGAAAGCTGCGAAAGCCCTAGTTGTTCTCGGCGTCTGCCTGGGCGTTCTGCTCCGCAACCTGCTTGCGGACTTCGTCCATGTCCAGGCCCTTGACCTGCTCAATCAGGTCCTCCAAGGCGGCCGGCGGCAGGGCGCCTGCCTCGCGGAAGACCATGATGGAATCACGGAAGATCATCAGGGTCGGGATAGACTGGATCTGCAGGGCGGCAGCCAGGCCCTGGTTGGCCTCGGTGTCCAGCTTGGCGAAGGTGAGATCGGTGTGCTTTTCCGAAGCCTCCTCGTAAATCGGGGCAAAGCGCTTGCACGGGCCGCACCAATCGGCCCAGGCGTCTACGAGGACGATGCCCTCTTCGGTAACGGTCTTCTCAAAGCTATCTTCGGTCACATCGATGGTCGCCATCTATAACGTTCTCCTCAATTTCGCGATACGGGTACGTTGGCCACAACGGTACCGGACGCGCCTTTATTCCGTTTCTTCCGGTGTGATCTCTGCCGAGCCGATCCTGGGAAAACCCACTCTTGCCAGATACCCCATGGGGGTATAGCATGAGGGAGAGAAAGTACCCGAGGAAAGGAGCCACCATGGCTACCAAGAACTACACCGTCGAAGGCATGACCTGCGGGCACTGCGAGCTCTCCGTCCAGGAAGAGGTCAGCGAGATTGCCGGCGTGACCGAGGCCAACGCCGATCACACCACCGGCACGCTCACCGTCACGGGTGACGACTTCAGCGACGAGCAGGTCGCCGCCGCCGTGACCGAGGCCGGATACCAGGTGAAGTAAATGACCGCCCCCGATCTTGCCCGCTCCGCTGATACCGCCCACCTAGACCTAGGCGTCACGGGGATGACCTGTACCTCCTGCTCCTCGCGGGTGCAGCGCAAGCTCAACAAGGTCGGGGGCGTCGACGCCCAGGTCAATTTCGCCACGGAGACCGCCACTATCGATTTCGACCCGGAGCTGTCCACGCCGCAGTCGCTCATCGACGTCGTCCGGGCCGCCGGCTACGACGCCTTCGATCTCTCCGACGCCGGGAACAACAGCTCCGGTGGCGCGGCGGGTGATTCCCCCACGGACGCGCTGTCCGCGGCCCGCGACGACGAGGCCCGGCAGCTGGCCCGCCGGACTATCTGGGCAGCGGTGCTGTCCGCGCCCGTCATGGTCGTCTCCATGGTGCCGGCCTGGCAGTTTCTGCACTGGCAATGGGCCGCCGCCATCCTGGCCACGGTGGTCTACGTGGTCGGCGGCGCCCCCTTCCACACCGCCGCCTGGGCGAACCTCAAGCACGGCGCGTTCACCATGGACACGCTCATCTCCTTGGGCACCTCCGCGGCCTATTTCTGGTCGCTGTACGTCATGTTCTTCGGCAACGCCGGCATGCCCGGCATGACCATGCACATGACGTTTAGCTCCAACCAAGCCGAGATGGACCACATTTACTTCGAGTCGGTGGGCATGGTCATCACCTTCCTGCTACTGGGCCGCTGGTTCGAGACCCGCGCCAAGGGCCAATCCTCCGCGGCCCTCAACGAGCTGCTGACCCTCGGGGCAAAAGACGCCACGGTCCTGTGCGACGGCAAGGAGGTGCGCGTGCCGATCGAGGAGCTGGCCGAGGGCGATATCTTCGTCGTCCGGCCCGGCGAGAAGATCGCCACCGACGGCGTGGTCATCGCGGGCAATTCCGCGATCGACGAATCCATGCTCACGGGCGAGCCCCTGCCCGTCGAGGTCACTGAGGGCTCGGCAGTCACCGGGGCGACCATCAACTCCTCCGGGCGCTTGGAGGTCAAGGCCACGCGCGTCGGCAAGGACACGACCCTGCAGCAGATGGCCGAGCTGGTCACCGCCGCCCAAGCCTCCAAGGCGCCGGTGCAGCGGCTGGTCGACCGCATCGCGCAGGTTTTCGTCCCCGTGGTGCTGGCTATCTCCGTGCTGACCCTCGTGGTCCACCTCTTCTTCGGCGGCGTGGCGGCGGCCTTCGTCGCCGCGGTCTCCGTGCTCATCATCGCCTGCCCCTGCGCCATGGGCCTGGCCACCCCCACCGCCATGCTGGTGGGCACCGGGCGTGGCGCCCAGCTGGGCCTGCTCATTAAGGGCCCGGAGATCCTGGAGTCGACCAAGCAGGTCGACACCATCGTGCTGGACAAGACCGGCACCGTCACCGAGGGCGCCATGCGGGTGGCCCAGGTCTTCAACGCCGACGGCTCCGCCAGCCAGGCGGAGGTCCTCGGCTTGGCCGCCGCCGTGGAGGCCGGCTCTGAGCACCCCATCGCCCGCGCGATCTGCGCCGCCGCCGAGGACGATTCGGCGGTCCCGACTGCTACCGACTGCGCCACCGTGGCCGGGCAGGGCGCGCAGGCCCAGGTCGACGGCCACACCATCCGCGTCGGTCGCCCGGTCGCGCAGCTTTCCGATGCCCGCCGGCTGGCCACCGCCTTCGCCCGGGCGGAGGAAGCCGGCGGCACCGCCGTGGTCGTGACTCGCGACGAGGAGGCGATCGGGGTCATCGACGTGCGCGACACCGTCAAGGACACCTCCGCGGAGGCCATCGCGCAGCTGCGTCAGCTGGATCTGCGCCCGCACCTGCTTACCGGTGACAACGAAGGCGCGGCCCGGGCCGTGGCCGCGCAGGTCGGCATCGATAGCGCGGACGTGACCGCGGGTGTCATGCCGGAAGACAAAGTGGCGGTTATCCGCCGGCTGCAGGAAGGCGGGCACAACGTGGCGATGGTCGGCGACGGGATCAACGACGCCGCCGCCCTGGCGCAGGCCGACCTGGGCCTGGCCATGGGCGCAGGCACGGACGTGGCCATCGAGGCTTCCGACATCACCCTGATGAACAGCGACCTGCGCGCCGCGGTGGATGCGATCCGTCTGTCGCGCCGCACGCTGTGCACCATCCAGGGGAACCTGTTCTGGGCGTTCGCCTACAACGTCGTGCTCATCCCCGTGGCCGCCTTCGGCCTTCTCAACCCGCTCTTCGCCGGGCTGGCGATGGCGCTAAGCTCCGTCTTCGTGGTCAGCAATTCCCTGCGGCTGCGCGGTTTTAAGAGCACTATACGGGGCTAGGAGAAGAAAACGACGCTGGGCAGACGCATAAAACCTTGGCTCAGCGCGGTGTCACGGCCTACAGTTAGGTTTCCATGACCCCTATCACTCCTGCTTCCCCCACCCGCAACCAACGCCTAGACCGCCTGCCGGTGACCCCCAAACACCGGCGGTTCATCGTTGGTTCCGGGCTCGGCTGGGCGCTCGACGCGATGGACGTCGGGCTGATTTCCTTCATCATGGCCGCACTGGCCCTGCACTGGGACCTGAGCAGCACGCAGACCTCCTGGCTGGCCTCGGCCGGCTTTATCGGCATGGCCATCGGTGCCTCCGTCGGCGGGCTTCTCGCAGACAAGCTGGGCCGCCGCCAGGTCTTCGCCGCCACCCTGCTCGTCTACGGTCTGGCCACGGGCGCCTCCGCCATGGCAACGGGGCTGGCGATGCTCATCGTCTTGCGCTTCATCATCGGCTTGGGGCTGGGCGCCGAGCTGCCCGTGGCCTCCACGCTCGTCTCGGAGTTTTCGCCGCGGCGCATCCGCGGCCGGCTGGTGGTAATCCTCGAAGCTTTCTGGGCGCTGGGTTGGATCGCCGCCGCCGTAATCGGCACCTTCGTCGTCGGCGCCTCCGACTCCGGCTGGCGCTGGGCCCTTTTCATCGGCATGGTCCCCGCCGCCTACGCCGCCTACGTGCGCCTGGGACTCCCGGAATCCGTGCGTTTCCTGGAGGACCGCGGCCGCCACTCGGAGGCCGAAGAGATCGTCCGCTCCTTCGAAGACTCCGCCGAAAAATCCGGCGTCACCCTAGAATCCGCGCCGCCCGCCGCGGTGGAAACGGCCCCGGCAGATGAGAAGGAGTCCCTGTTCTCGCCGCGCCTTCGCCGGCGCACCGCGGCCTTCTGGACCGTGTGGTTCTGCGTCAACCTGTCCTACTACGGCGCGTTCATCTGGATCCCCTCCCTTCTCGTGGCCGACGGTTTCGGCCTGGTGAAGTCCTTCAGCTTCACGCTGATTATCACCTTGGCGCAGCTGCCCGGTTACGCCGCGGCCGCCTGGGTCATTGAGGTCTGGGGGCGGCGGGCCACCCTCACCGTCTTCCTGGTGGGCTCCGCGCTTGCCGCCGGGCTCTACGGCTGGGCCAGCACGGAGGTGCTCATCATCCTCGCCGGCTGCCTGCTGTCGTTTTTCAACCTGGGCGCCTGGGGTGCTCTCTACGCCATCGGCCCGGAGCTCTACCCCACCCGCCTACGCGGTCGCGGCACGGGGGCGGCCGCCGGATTCGGCCGGCTGGCCTCCATCGCCGCCCCGCTTATCGTGCCACCCATCGTGGCCGCGGCCGGCGCCCCCTGGCTCTTTGTCCTTTTCGCTGTTTCCTTCGCCATAGCCGCCGCGGCAGCCTGGGCCTTGCCGGAACAGGCGAACAAGGAACTAGCCAACTAGCCGCCGCCACCGTCCACGCCGCCCAGACTAGCCGGCGCTATGTGCTTTAATGGCTTTCATGCGTACCTGGCTGTCTCTGCTGTGCTACCTCACTGTGATGGTGGCCATCACCACCCTGAAGCCCTTCTACCAGATCGGCTATCTCTGGGACCCGGCGCGCCAGCGGGTACGGGAACTACACTTGGTCCCCTTCGACGAATTCGCCGGCTTCACCTGGTTTGCCCCGCTTTTTGAGTACGCCGGCAACACGGCCTTCTTCGTCCCCTTCGGGGTGCTGGCCTTCATCCTGGTACCCAGCGTGCGCAAGGTCACCGCCTGCGGCTTCGCGGTGAGCCTGGCCGTCGAGGTGGTCCAGTACCTGGGCGCGCTGGGGCGCACCGACATCGATGATTTGTTGTTTAACACCTTGGGGGCGCTAGTAGGCGCGCTGATCGCGCGCGCCTGCGGCCGTAGGGCCTACCCCGTCTGGCGGGGGCTCTCCTTCGCCCTGACCGCAGTTTTCGTCGCGCTCGTGGCACTGGGCCCGCGCCTGGGCGACGCGGACAAGGTCGTCGACCTGGCAGGCGCCTACCCGTGCCCCATGTTGACAAACCGGGAGTAGTGCAGCTGGTGGGCGACGCCGACGTCGCCGATGGGGCCGCCACGGTGCTTGGCCAGGATGATGTCGGCCTCGCCGGCGCGCTCGTTGTCGCGGTCCTGGGAGTCCGGGCGGTAGAGCAGCATG
Source organism: Corynebacterium sp. 1103A (assembly GCF_055700955.1). Taxonomy (NCBI): domain Bacteria; kingdom Bacillati; phylum Actinomycetota; class Actinomycetes; order Mycobacteriales; family Corynebacteriaceae; genus Corynebacterium; species Corynebacterium sp. 1103A. The sequence continues at coordinate 69,072 of NZ_JASTTF010000012.1, read as the reverse complement.
ACCATATCCGCGTCCTGCTCAAGGGAGCCGGACTCACGCAGGTCGGCCAGCTGCGGGCGCTTGTCGGTACGGGCCTCCGGGCCACGGTTCAGCTGGGAGATGGCGATGACGGGCACTTCCAGCTCCTTGGCCAGAAGCTTCAGGGAGCGGGAGAACTCACTAACCTCTTGCTGGCGGGACTCGACCTTCTTGCCCGAGGACATCAGCTGCAGGTAGTCCAGCACGATAAGATCCAGGCCGTGCTGCTGCTTGAGGCGGCGGGCCTTAGTGCGGATTTCCATCATCGTCAGGTTCGGCGAGTCATCGATAAACAGCGGCGCGTCCTGGATGCGGTTCAGGGTGTCATTGATCTTGGTCCAGTCATCGCCGCTGACGTTGCCACCGCGCATGTCCGACAGCTTGACCTCGGACTCGGCGGAGAGCAAGCGCATGACGATTTCGGACGCGGACATCTCCAGAGAGAAGATGACGGACGTGCGGCCGTGGGCCAGGGAGGCTGAGCGCATGAAGTCCATGGCCAGCGTCGACTTACCGACGCCCGGGCGGGCCGCGATGATGATCATCTGCCCGGCGCGCAGGCCGTGGGTGAGCTTGTCCAGGTCGTAGAAACCGGTCGGCACGCCGGTTTCCTGGCCGCCGTTTTGCAGCTCCGTGAGCTCATCAATGGTGGGCGTAATCAGATCGCCCAGGACGTGGTAGTCCTCTGCGGTCTTCTTCTGCGCGACCGCGAAGACCTGCTGCTGGGCGCTGTCCAGCAGCCCCTCCAGCTCCTGGTCCTCGGTGCCCTCGAAGCCGAGCTCCACCACGCGGGTGCCGGCGTCCACCAGGCGGCGTAGCACCGCCTTTTCCGCCACGATCTCGGCGTAGTAGCGTGCGTTAGCGGCGGTCGGCACGCTGGACAGCAGCGTGTGCAGGTACGGCGCGCCGCCGACGCGCTCCAGATCGTGCGAGCGGTCCAGCCGGGAGGCCAGGATGACCGGGTCGATCCGCTTGTTCTCCGAGTACAGGTCCAGCATGGCGTGGTAGATGATGCTGTGCGCCGGGTAGTAGAAATCCTCCGGGTCCAGCTCCTCGATGACCTCGATCAGCGTGCTGGGGTTTAACAGCATGGAGCCTAAAACGCCCTGTTCGGCGTCCTTGTTGGCCGGCGGGTGCCGGTACTCCGCCAGCTGGTTGAATTCCTCCCGGGCGCCGCGCTTGGCCGGACGGGAATAGCTGCGGTAGCCGCCCTCGTCCGGCGGTTCCGGCGGGATATACCCGTCGTCAAAGCTGTCGAAACTCGCGTTCGTCTCAGCCGCCATGGTCGTCTCGCTCCCCTTCACAAAATAGTGTGCGCAGTAATCTCGGTAGTCTCTGTCCTCGCGGTCAACTCAGTTTAACCGCCACCGCAGACACTGGCTCAGGCACTGGCCCCTCCGGTCCTCTGCCTGCTCTTTTCTCAGTCTTCTCCCGGTATCCCTAGTGGGGCATTCTCGGCCCGCCGCCTATATGGTCGCCACGATGACGTACTGGAGGCCGGTAAAGATCCAGATCATGCAGTTGGGGATGAGCACCCACATGACCCCCATCCACGGCCGCCAGCGGATATAGCCGCGGTACTTGCGTACCAGGATGGCCCCGCCGCCCAGCATGCCGAAGACCGGCACCACGAGCACGGCGAAGCCCCAGAAAATCTGCTGGCCGGGGCTGCACAACCAGGTGGCCTCCCCGGCCTCACACAGGGGTCCGCCCATAAGCCGCATGATGATGCCAAGGACGAAGGCCACCGCGAACGAGGCCACAAGCACCGCGCCGACGTACCACAGGGCCTGGCGGCTGGACTGCTCGTTCTTCTGCGCGATGACGGCCGGGTCCGGCTCGTCCGCGAGCTCGTCGAAGTTGAGCGGCTCCGGCCGGGGCACGTTGCTGAAATCGGCGTCCGTCGACAGATCGTTTTCCGGGTGCTCGAAGCCGCGGGAATTATGGGACCGCGAATGATATGACATAGTGGGCCCTAGTTTAGCCCAGCCGCTAGCCGCTTAGTGACCAGCCGGATAGACCAAGACCGGCACGCGCATGTGCGGCAGGAGTTCCGTGGCGGTGGAGCCGATAAATACCCGGGCGATCGGTCCCATCGGGTTAGACCCCATCACCATGAAATCGCCCTTTTTCCACTTCAGGGCATCAACCGCACCGCGCCAGCCGCTGCCGATGCCGATATCGGTGCGCACGTCCAGCTCCGGGTAGCGCTCGATGACCCAGTCGCGGGCAACGTCCAGCAGCGCCAGCGATTGTTCGCGCCACTGGTTGGTCAACTCGTCGGCGACATCGCGGTGATTGTCGAAGGGGGCGTGGATGATACCGGACGGGGAAAAGGCCAGGATACGCAGCGGCACACCCCACTTGTCGGCCATCTCCGCCGCGCGCCCCAACGCCGGATCGTCCTTCTGCCCGTCTTCTTCGGTGAAGGCGAAATTCACTCGGGTCACCCCGTGCTTGGAGAGCTTGACCTGCTTCGGTGCGAGCCCGACCGGCACGGGCGAATAGTGCAGCAGGGTATCTGCGGTGGAGCCGGCCATGAAGCGGCCCTTCGGCGCAGCCTGGTTGGGGCCGAGCAGAATCATGTCCGCCGCGAAATCGTTCGCCGCCTCTGTGATGAGCTGTGGCTTGGACGAGCCGTTAGACAGCCACGAGACCTCGTCGTCCCAGCAGGATTCATCCAGGCCTGCGGCCGCTAGGGCCTTTTCCACCTCGGCGCGGCAGGCCTCGGCTTCCTTGCGGAAGTATTTCTTGTATTTCTTGCCCAGCTTGAACAAAGGCGTGGCCGCCCAAGGCTGCAAAAGAGTAGACAAGACCCGCACCTTAACAGGCATGGTCCGCGCCAACCAGGCGGCAAAATCGATCGCCTCGGTGCCGGAGTAGCTGGGCGTCCACGAGACCAAAATGCGCATGGTCTGCGGCAATTCTGCTACTTCGGCGTGATCGTCAGGGAGGTTGTCTGTGGGCATGAACCTAATTCATCATAGGGGGGGGATTGCTGTCTGGCCATTTTATAAATGTCACTCCCCTATTACCTAATCCCAGTTGGGCCGGTAGATCTCCGCCAGCTGGTTAATCAGGTCTCCGACTTCCTCGGCCGTCTGCAGGCCGTCCTTGTCCAGCCAACGCAGGATCTCCGCCAAGGCGTGCGCGCGGTGGCTCGAGACTTCCTCGAGTTCCTGGTCGCCTTCCGGGGTCAGCGCGACCAGGACACCGCGCCGGTCATTTTCGTCGCGCATGCGCTTGACCAGCCCGCGCCGCTCCAGCTGGTATAGCGCGTTCGAGGCGGTGGGCATGCGGATGAGCTCCGCCTGCGCGATCTGGCTAACACGGGACGGGCCCCGCTCCTTGAGCTGGTTCATGATGGAGACCTGCGACGTGGTCAGGCTCGATCCCTCGGTCGTGCGCTGGAAAATCACCATCAGCTTGTTCAGAGCCGGTTGAATCTTCGCAGCGACAGCGAAAGCCTCCTCCGCGCTGGACGGGGATACTTGGGGCTTTTCAGCGGGACTAGATTCATTCATGAAACCTAAGTTTAGCGTTTTTGGGCAGCAACCGTTAACACCTTCCCCGCTCCCCCGCTTCCCCGGCTAGGACTGCCCGCCGCGGATGAATTCCTCCAGCTGAGCACGCGCGATGTCGTCCGGCAGCTGCTGCGGCGGGGACTTCATCAGGTAGGAGCTGGCCGGCAGGATCGGCCCGCCCAGGCCGCGGTCGAGGGCGATCTTGGCCGCGCGCACCGCGTCGATGATGATACCGGCGGAATTCGGCGAGTCCCAGACCTCCAGCTTGTATTCCAGGTTGAGCGGGACTTCACCGAAGGCGGAACCCTCCAGGCGGACGTAGGCCCACTTGCGGTCGTCCAGCCACTCCACGTAGTCCGACGGGCCGATGTGGACGTTCCGGTCCTCCTTCTTGCCGCTCAGCGGGCCGGACTGCAGGTTGGAGGTCACCGCCTGCGTCTTGGAGATCTTCTTGGACTCCAGGCGGCTGCGGTCCAGCATGTTCTTGAAGTCCATGTTGCCGCCGACGTTGAGCTGCATGGTGCGATCCAGGCGCACGCCGCGGTCCTCGAAGAGCTTGGCCAAGACGCGGTGGGTGATGGTGGCGCCCACCTGCGACTTGATGTCGTCGCCGACGATGGGCACGCCCGCGTCGGTGAACTTCTTGGCCCACTCCGGGTCGGAGGCGATGAACACGGGCAGGGCGTTAACGAAGGCACAGCCGGCATCGATAGCCGCCTGGGCGTAGAACTTGTCGGCCTCCTCCGAGCCCACGGGCAGGTAGCTGACCAGCACTTTCGCCCCGGACTCACGCAGGACCTGGGCGACGTCGACGGCCGGCTCGGCGGATTCCTCGATGCTGTCCAGGTAGTGCGTGCCCAGCCCGTCCAGGGTGGGACCGCGCTGGACGGTAACCCCCAGGTCCGAGACCTCGGCGATGGTGATGGTGCAGTTACGGGAGGCGCGGGTGGCGGCGGCCAGGTCCGCGCCCACCTTGGCGGCATCCACGTCGAAGGCGGCGACGAATTCTATGTCGCCGACGTGGTAGTCGCCTAGCCGTGCGTGCATGAGGCCGGGAATATTCTCGTCCTCGGCGGCGTTACGGTAGTACTCCACGCCTTGGATGAGGGAGGTGGCGCAGTTGCCGACGCCTACGATGGCGACTTTGACTTTTCCATTCACGGTCGGGTCTAACTCCTTGGTTCGGCTGAAAAATGTGACTGAGGTTCAAAGGCGGCAGGGTGCCGCCGGTTCACATCGCTGAGCTTAGGCCGCGGCCCAGCGCGGTTGTGGGCTAGACAGCAAGTGGATCGATCAAGATGGCGCAAACCCCACTAGATTGGGGCGCCACCGGCCGCCGGAACGATAGCTTTCCGTTTCCCGACGCCGGGGCATTGAGACAGGAAGGGACAGTTGATGGCCGGACTCGTGTTCACCCAGGCGGTCTCCCACCAGTGGGAGCGCGCCCAGTGCATCCGCAATCTGCGGGCGGGGCGGATCCTGCGCGAGGAGGTCTGCGACGCCGATTTCCTCCTGCGCGCCGCCGCCCAGCACCATGGGGTCGACCTGCCCAAGGCGTGCCCGGTTTGCGGGGCGGAGAGCATGCGGCTGACCCGGTGGGTCTACGGGGATAGTTTGGGGCGCCGGGCCGGCAGCGCGCGGCGGCTGAGCGAGATCGCCGAATTCGCGGCCAAAGGCTTGGAATTCACCGTGCATACCGTGGAGGTATGCCCGGCGTGCCGGTGGAATTACCTACTGGAAACGGCGGAAGCCCGGCACCGCACAGCTTGACCAAAGCTGTGAGTTGTGCGTGTTAGTTTTCTGCGGACCCCACTAGCCGGTAAGCTGCGAATATTGAAGTCTAGGTTTACAAGTTAAGTAAGGGCTAAGGTCGCAGTGACTGACAAAAGTGGATCCCGCACCCGCGATGACCAGGGCGCGGCTAAACCAGCCTCCGCTGGCCAGGCGAAAAACAAGCGCCGTTGGCCGTGGATCGTCCTCGCGGTCGTCGGCGTAATCGTCTTTCTTCCCCTGGCGATTTTCGCGTACGCCTACGCACAGTACGACGTCCCGGAGCCGGAGGAGCTGACTAACAACCAGATCTCCTATATCTACGCCAATGACTCGTCGACGCAGCTGGCGCGCATCGTGCCCCCGGAGGGCAACCGTAGCCAGGTCAAGCTCGACGAGATTCCGGATCACACGGAAAACGCTGCCCTGGCAGCCGAGGACCGCGAATTCTGGACCAACTCCGGTTTTTCCCTGAGCGGTTTCGCCCGCGCCGCGCTCGGTGAAATCACCGGCGACTCCTCCGCAGGCGGCGGTTCCACCATCACGCAGCAGTACGTGAAGAACACCTTGGTCGGCGACGAGCGTTCCTACGTGCGCAAGGCGCGCGAGCTCATCTACTCGATCAAGATGACCAACGAGTGGTCCAAGGAAGACATCCTCAACGCCTACCTCAACACCGTCTACTTCGGCCGCAACGCCTACGGCATCCAGGCCGCCTCCAACGCCTACTTCGACAAGAACGTCGAGGACCTGACGGTCGAGGAGTCCGCCCTGCTAGCCGGCGTCATCCAGGCGCCCAGCGCCCTGGACCCGGCGGTGGATGAAAACGCGGCACAGGCCCGCTGGAACTACGTCATGGACGGCCTAGTCGACATGGGCGAGCTCGACGCCGCGGAGCGCGCCGGCATGCAAATGCCGCAGACCCGCGAGCAGGGCGAGTATTCCGCCTACACGGAGGCCCCCGGCGCCAACGGCCACATCAAGAACCAGGTCATCCGGGAGCTGGGCGAGGTCGGCATCACCGAAGAGGACGTCAACACCCGGGGCCTGCGGATCACCACGACCATCGACATGAACGTACAGAACGCCGGCATCGACGCCGTGGACACCAACCTGGCCCCGCTCCAGGACGACGCCCGCGCGGCGGCGGTGACCATCGAGCCGTCCACCGGCGCTATCCGCGGCTACTTCGGCGGCCACGAGGAGCACGGCTGGGACTACGCCAACGCCCCGCTGCAGACCGGCTCGACGTTCAAGATCATGGCCCTGGCGGCCGGCCTCCAGCAAGGCATCTCGCTGGATACCAACTACTCCTCGGCCCCGTACCAGCTGCCCGGCTCGCAGGTGGTCAACAACGTCAACGGCAGCGGCTGCGGCGTGTGCTCCCTGCGCGAGGCGACCAAGAAGTCCTACAACACCTCCTTCATCCGCCTGCAGGAGGACCTGAAGAACACCACGCAGGACACCGCGGACATGGCCCACGCCCTGGGCGTGGCCCGCTCCCTGCCAGGGATTGAGAAGACCCTGACCGAGAACGGCAAGCAGCCCTACGAAGGCATCGTTCTGGGCCAGTACCAGTCCCGCCCGATGGACATGGCCATCGCCATGGCCACCCTGGCCAATCAGGGCGTGTGGCACAACCCACACTTCGTCGAGAAGGTCGAGACCATCAGCGGCGAGGTTCTCTACGAGCACCCGACGGACAAGGGCGAGCGCCGCGTCGGCCAGCAGGTAGCCAACAACGTCATCGACGCCATGCGCCCGGTGGCCGCCTGGTCGAACGGCGCCCTGGCGGGCGGGCGTGAGTCCGCCTCCAAGACCGGTACCGCCCAGCTGGGCGACACCGGCTACAACAAGGACACCTGGATGGTGGGTGCTACTCCGCAGCTGGCCACCGCCGTGTGGGTCGGTACCGCGGAGAACACCGACGCCATCTTCAACGCCTACGGCGGCAACATGTACGGCGCCGGCGCCCCGACCCAGATCTGGAAGTCCATCCTGGACACCTCGCTGGCCGAGGCCGACTACGAGACCTTCCCGCAGGCCGCGCCCGTGCGCTACGGCACCGGCGGCGCCGGTGGCGGCGCGACCTACTACGCCCCGACGGAGGACACCTACACCCCGACCTACTCGGAGGGCGTCGAAGAAGCCCCGGCCGAGGGCGAGGAAGAACAGCCCGCGCAGCCGGCCCCGGCCGAGCCAAGCCGCAACCCGAATGAGAACCCCGGCGGGGGCGGCGGCAACGCCCCGTCCGGCGGCAATGGCGGCGGTAACGGCGGCGGCGACGGCAACCCCTCGCTGGAGGACTTCCTCGAAGACCCCCAGGGCGGCCTAGCCGACATCCTGGGCTAGGCGTCGAGGCGGAGGAGTACTAAAACACATGGACGACACCGCCCCGGCCCCGCAGGCAGGCCCCGCCCCCGCGACCTCCGTTTGCCGCGACCGCCGGCGCCCCTGGGTGCCTCTGAGCGCGGAGCCCACGGCGCGCGGCATCGTCGACTTCCTGGGCGGGCCGGCCGGGCGCTTTGCCCGCCCGCGCCCGCACTGGATGACCCCGACCCGCGCCGTCATCGCGGTCGCGTGGGTATTCCTCGCCCTCGGGTTTCTGGCCAAGGCCAACTGCGCGGGCGGCGTCCGGGACGTCGACGGCGCGGTCCAGCTCAACTGGTCCGGCAACCGGCACTACACCTCCGCCTGCTACAACGACATCGTGCCGCTTTTTGCCGGGCGCGGCCTCGACCAGGGCGGCTTCCCTTACGCCTTCTCCTGGGTCGAGGACGGCGTTACCCGCTACATGGAATACCCGGTGATGGCCGGGCTGTTCCAAGGCGCTATCGCGGCTGTGGCGCGCGCGACCCACCCGCTGGTGATCTGGGCCGGCATCCCGGCCGCCGGCTGGTATTTCGCGCTAACCGCCCTCACCATGTCCATCCTCTGGGTCGCGGCCATCACGCTCGTGATGCGACTAGTGGGCAACCGCTTTTGGGACACGCTGCTTATCGCGGCTAGCCCGCTGGTTATCGTCCACGCCTTCACGAACTGGGACATCCCCTCCATCTTCTGCATGGTCGCCGCCGTTTTCGCCTTCCAGCGCTCCCGGACGGGCTGGGCTGGGTTCTGGATAGGCATAGGCACCGCGGTTAAGCTCTGGCCGCTCTACGTCCTGGGCGCCTACCTGGTGCTGGCCATCCGAACGAAGTCCTGGCGGCCCTTCAGCGTGATGCTGGGGACTGCGGCCGTGACCTGGCTGGCAGTCAACCTGCCGGTGGGGCTGGCCTACCCGGCGGCTTGGGGCGAATTCTTCCGCCTCAACTCGGAGCGGTCCTGGGAGTGGACCACCGTCTACGCGCTGCTGGCCCGCAACACCGCTTTCAACCTCTCCCCCGGCGTGCTCAATGTAATCTCCTTCGGGCTCTTCGCCGCCATGTGCCTGTCCATCCTGGTCGTGGGCCTGAAGGCTTCCCGCACCCCGCGGGTGGCCGAGCTCATCTTCCTCATCGTGGCCGCGTTCTTGTTGGTCAACAAGGTGTGGTCGCCGCAGTACTCGCTGTGGCTGCTCATCCCGGCGGTGCTGGCCGTGCCGCGCTGGCGGCTGATTACCGCGTGGGCCTGGGCCGAGTTTGCCGTCTGGCCTCTTCTGATGTGGCACATGCTGGGCGCCGAGAACGGCGGCATCCCCCACGAGCTGCTGGACACCGCCATCCTGGCGCGCGACAGCCTCATCATAACCATGGTCGTGCTGGTGCTGCGGCAGATGCGCGGCAGCGCCGACGATGCCGTCCGCCGCAGCCACCCCGACCGTCCGTATTCCGATCCCCTGCAACCGGTGGATTAATCATGCTCATCACCATTATTGGCATTATCTCTATCGTCATTGGCTTCGCCAGTGTTGGCACGGCCTACTACCTCTACCAGCAGAAGGGCCAGCGCACCGCGCCCATCGTCCTGGGCCTATTGGCACTGGTTTTCCTCACGCTCGTGCCCGCCGGCAGCGCGGTGTTTTTCGCCGCTACCCAGGGCGGCTAGATTTCAGTTTTGGGCCCCGAATGCGGTACTGTGGTGGGGTTGCTTGACGCAACGTACCCTCCTGCCACATCCGCAAAGGTGATGTGGCCGAAAACCATTTACTAGACCATAGGAGGTGATGAGGTCCGTGCGTCACTACGAAGTAATGATCATTCTGGATCCTAGCCAGGATGAGCGCACCGTAACCCCGTCCCTAGACAAGTTCCTCGACTCCGTCCGCAAGGACGGCGGCAAGGTTGAAAACGTCGATGTCTGGACCAAGCGTCGCTTGGCCTACCCCATCAACAAGAAGGAAGAGGGCATCTACGCCGTTGTCAACTTGGAGTGCGAGGCCCACTCGGTACTCGAGCTCGATCGCCGTTTGAACCTGAACGACGCCATTCTGCGTACCAAGGTTCTGCGCACAGACGCTAAATAGCGGATACTGGGGTTTGTAAAAACTACAGTTTCCACGAAAAGGAGTTGAAGAACATGGCACAGGGAGACACCCCAATCACCGTAGTAGGCAATATCGTCGCCGATCCGGAATTGCGTTTCACCCCGTCTGGCGCACCCGTAGCTAATTTCCGGGTGGCCTCTACCCCGCGTTACTTCAATGCGCAGCAACAGCAATGGGAAGACGGCGAAGCTATGTTCTTGACCTGCAACGCCTGGCGCAACATGGCGGAAAACGTCGCAGAGACCCTGACCAAGGGCATGCGCGTTATTGTCAACGGCCGCCTGAAAGCCCGCAGTTTCCAGACCCGTGACGGTGACAACCGCACCGTCTTCGAGATTGACGTTGATGAGGTTGGCCCCTCGTTGAAGTACGCCAAGGCCCAGGTTCACCGCAACCCGCGTGAGAGCGGCAGCGGCAACTTTGGCAACAACCAGGGCGGAAGCAACTCGGGTTCCAACAACTTCGGCTCCAATCAGGGCGGAAACCAGGGCGGCTTCGGCGGCAACCAGGGCAACCAGGGCGGTTTCAGCCATGGTGGCTTTGGCGGCAACCAGCAGTCCGCGCAGGACAACGATCCGTGGAATTCTGCACCTCAGGCCGGAGGCTTCTCCGGCGCTGATGATGAACCCCCGTTCTAATTAAGTGCGCAGTAATCATCGAATAAACGACTCAATTGAAAGGCAGGGATCATGAAGCTGATCCTCACCGCTGCCGTTGAGAACCTCGGCGCCCCCGGCGAAATTGTTGAGGTTAAGAACGGCTACGGACGTAACTACCTGCTGCCGCGCGGGCTGGCCATCGTTGCCACCCGCGGCGCAGAAAAGCAGATCGAGGGCATCAAGCGCGCCCAGGAAGCTCGCGCAATCCGCGACCTGGACCACGCTCGTGAGATCCGCGATCAGCTCGAACAGCTCAACGACGTCACGGTTGAGGTTAAGACCTCCGAGAAGGGCAAGCTCTTCGGCTCCGTGAACGCTGAGGACATCGTCAACGCCGTGAAGAAGGCTGGCGGCCCGAACCTGGACAAGCGCATCGTCAAGATGCCCAAGGGCCTGGTCAAGAAGACCGGCAACTACCAGGTCGAGCTCCAGCTGCACGCTGACGTTCTCGGCAAGGTGAACTTCTCGGTCGTAGCTGCCTAATTAGGCGCTCGACGGTCAAACCATAGACCCAAAGACAACAGCAGCTTTAAGGCCTTGGGGCCGGCGATCCTATGTGAGGTGGGATTCCGCTCCCAGGGCCTTTTTGCATGCCCACTCTCAGAACATCCCCCCGTTTCCCCACCCCGCCGGCAACCGCGACTCCCGCAATCACGAGCCGGACCGTGAACGACTGTGGATAAACCTCCCCTTCCTGTGGATAACTTCCGCTGGGCGCGGACTGTTACAAAAAATATACAGTGCGAATGTGACTCCCCGTCCCCGCAGGTAGGAAAGTTATTCACGATTTTCTTTAAAGTATTCACACCTTTAAAACACCCCTGACCTGCACTTATTAAAACCGCAGGTCAGAAAACCGGGAAGTTATCCACAGCGCCCGGTGGATACTTCGACGGCGAAAGCAAAGGTGAGGGAGAATTCTACAGATACCTGTGGATAACTCCCCAGCCTTATTCACCAGGGGCGGCGATTTGTACCCCCAAGGACCATACCGTGGGGGTAGATCCGGACACCGCTAGCCTGCCGGATGCCTCCCCCGTCCCCACCCGCGCCGCCCTAAACTAAAAAACCCACCGCCGGGGCGCGGGTACTCGATGGCCCAGCCGGGCTAGTTGTCCGCGTTCTCCGCGCCACGGGCGGCCACCGCCGCGCAGTCGGGCCGGCCGCAGTGCTGAGTCTCGGTGTGCTGGACACAGTCGTCGCAGATGAGGACCTGGCGCCGGCAGGTGTCCTCGTTGATGCAGTTGTGGAAGGTATTCGTCCCGGCCCCGCAGTGCACGCAGTGGCCCAGCTGGATAAAGCCGGGATCCTCGGTGCCGATGCCGAATTCGTGGTGCATGCGATTGTCGAAGACGTACATCGATCCTTCCCACAAGCCGTCGTTGCCGTATTTCTCCCCGTAGCGCACGATCCCGCCATCGATTTGGTAGACCTCGTTGAAACCGCGGTTTTTCATCAGGGCGGAGAGAACCTCGCAGCGAATGCCGCCGGTGCAATAGGACACGACGGGCCGGTCCTTCATCCAGTCGTATTTGCCGGACTCGAGCTCCTTGATGAAGTCGTGCGTGGTGTTCACGTCCGGCACCACCGCGCCCTTGAACTTGCCGATCTCGGCCTCCATAGCGTTACGGCCGTCGAAAAAAACGACGTCGTCGCCCCGCTCGGCGACCAGTTCGTTGACCTGCTCCGGGCGCAGGTGGACCCCGCCGCCCACGACGCCGTCCTCGTCGACCTGCAGTTCCTCCGGCGCGCCGAAGGCCACGATCTCGTCGCGCACCTTCACCGACAGCCGCGGGAAGTCGTCTGCGGAGCCCTCCGACCACTTGAAGGCCATCTTTTTGAAGCCGGGGTAGTCGCGGGTCTTGCGCACGTAGCGCTTGCAGGCGTTCATGTCCCCGCCTACGGTGCCGTTGATCCCGTGCTCGGAGACCAGGATGCGGCCTTTAAGCCCCAAGGATTCGCACAAGTCCCGCTGCCACAGCATGATGGCCTTCGGGTCCTTGAGCGGGGTAAAGCAGTAGTACAGGAGAATTTTGCCGATGCTCACGCCTTTGAATTTTAGGCGGGGCACCGGCAAAATCCGAATTGTTGACCTGCGGCTTAGCGCTTGTGGTACAGGCCCTTCTTACGGGCGAAAATCGGGTCCGAGGTCACCAGGACGCCCAGGTTGCGGAAGATACCTTCGTCGACCGAGCCCAGGATGGTGGTGGTGTGGACGTCGCAACCGGTCAGCTCCTTGATGTGCTCGAGGGCGCGGCGGGCGTTGTCATCCTTGGCGGCCGAAGTCGACAGGGCGATGAGCACCTCGTCGGTGTGCAGGCGCGGGTTGCGGGAGCCCAGGTGCTTGGTCTTGAGCGTCTGGATCGGCTCGATGGCCTCCGGGGACAGCAGGTGGATCTCGTCTTCGATTCCGGCCAGGTGCTTGAGCGCGTTGAGCAGCATTGCCGCCGAGCAGCCCAGCAGCGCGGAGGTGCGGCCGGTGATGATGGTGCCGTCGGCCAGCTCCAGCGCGGAGGCCGGGTCGCCGGTCTCTTGGGCGCGCTGGCGCGCCGGCTCGACCACCGGGCGGTCCTCGACGCGGATGCCGGCCTTGGCCATGATGACCGCGGCGCGGTCGGACTGGGTGGAATCCAGGCCCTCGCGGGCTTCTTCGACCAGGGCCTTGAAGTAACGACGGATGATCTCCTGCTGGGAGGCGGCGCAGCAGACGGCGTCGTCAGTAATGCACAGGCCGGCCATGTTGACGCCCATATCCGTGGGGGACTGGTAGGGGGTCTGGCCCGTCAGGCGCTGCAGCAGCGACTTGAGCAGCGGGAAGGCCTCCACGTCGCGGTTGTAATTCACGGTGGATTCCCCGTAGGCCGACAGGTGGAAGTGGTCGATGATATTCGAGTCGTTCAGGTCCACGGTCGCGGCCTCGTAGGCTAGGTTGACCGGGTGCTCGAGCGGCAGGTTCCAGACGGGGAAGGTCTCGAACTTGGCGTAGCCGGCCTGCACGCCGCGCTGGTGCTCGTGGTAAATCTGGCTCAGCGCGGTGGCCAGCTTGCCGGAGCCCGGCCCCGGCGCGGTGACCACCACGAGGTCCCGGGTGGTCTCGGCGAATTCGTTGCGCCCCAGCCCCTCTCCGGAGACGATCAGGTCCGTGTCGGTCGGGTAACCGGGAATGATGTGGTGCCGGGCGACCTTAAGCCCCAAGCGCTCCAGCTTGTCGATGAAGGTTTCGGCCGGGCCGTTGCCGTCCTCCAGCTGGGTCATCACCACGTTGTTGACCAAGAAACCGCGCTCGCGGAAGACGTCGACCAGGCGCAGCAGGTCGTCTTCGTAGAGGATGCCCAGGTCAGCGCGCACCTTCTGGCGGGCGATGTCCTTGGCGTTAATGCAGATGAGGATTTCCACCTCGTCCCGGATGTGCTCCAGCATGGCGATCTTGTTGTCTGGGGTGAATCCGGGCAGCACGCGGGAGGCGTGCATATCGTCAAAAAGCTTGCCGCCCATCTCCAGGTAAAGCTTTCCCCCGATGTCACGCCGCCGGGCGCTGATGTGTTCGGACTGGAGTTGGATGTATTTTTCGCGGTCGAATCCAAGTGCGTGCGTCATAAATGGCCCTTCTTGCTCCATCAGCATGGGCGGCGTCACTGCCGTCTTATCGATTTATGTACGCCGCTACAGTCTACCCAACCCCGAGCTAAAAGTCATAGAAATCCTAGTCACCCTATAACGAGGCCCAAAAATTTCTCATCTTCTTTGCGCTGGGGGGGACATCCGGACGCCGGGGGAGAACTGGGCGCCAGGGGAGACCCGGATATGTCAAACGGCGCCGCCACCCACGGAAAGGAATATGGGTCGGCGGCGCCGTTCGCCTCTCTCCAAGAATAGGCGCATCCGACAGTTGCCGCTCTTACCCAACAACCGCCACGCCCGTACCCGACGTCAACCCTCTCGGACGGCGTCGAGCGCCCGCCAGAGTACCGCAGATAGCACCGAAGTTATGAAATTGCATAAACGGTATCTCGTCCGCAATTGTCCGGTCCACCTTGGACCTTCCTGATGTTAACACTGTGCGCAGCGGAGAAACCCGCGGCGGCGTACAGGAAACGACGATGTTATAAGGAAATATGAGTTCCGTCACCAGCCACGGCCGGCGGCCGTGAGTGCCCTGCCGACTAGGCCGACTAGACTGGGAAACTATGCCCGAAGGTCACGTCATCCACCGTCTAGCCAACCGCCTCAACCGGGATTTCCGACACCGCGCGCTGCAGGTCACCAGCCCCCAGGGTCGCTTCGCCGCCGAAGCCGCGCAGCTAGACGGGTGCGAAATCGACTGGGCCGAGACCTTCGGCAAGCACCTCTTCGTGCACTTCGACGCACCGCAGCCGGAGCACATCATCTACATCCACCTAGGGCTTATCGGCTCCCTGCGCTTCGAGCCGGCAGAAGACGTCTGGGGACAAATCCGGCTGCGGATCGCCACCGACGGGTTGGCGGCCAACCTGCGTGGCCCGCAGTTCTGCCGGCTTATCACCGAGGAGGACTACGCCGCCCGCCTGACCAAGGTGGGCGAGGACCCGCTGCGCGCGGACGCGAACCCCGAGGTGGTCTGGGAGAAGGTGCACCGTTCCCGGCGCAGCATTGCTTCGCTGCTGATGGACCAGCACCTGTTCGCCGGGGTAGGCAATATCTATCGCGCGGAGGCCCTTTTCCGGCAGGGCATTAGCCCTTTCCTTCCCGGCCAGGAGCTAGACCGTGCGGCTTTCGATGCCCTCTGGGCGGATCTGGTCTTCCTCATGCAGGTAGGCGTGGAGCGCGGCCGGATCGACACCGTCCGCGACGAGCACACCCCGGAGGCGATGGGACGCGATCCGCGCCAGGACGATCACGGGGGAGAGGTCTATGTCTACCGCCGGGCCGGCCTAGGCTGCTACGTCTGCGGCACCCCGATTGCCGAGCGCGCGCTGGAATCCCGCAATCTTTTCTGGTGCCCGAGCTGCCAGCCAGCCTAGGCTGGAGGCATGTTACCCACCTATAGCACTGCCGCTGTACGCGCCGCCGAGAAGCAACTGCTCGCCGCCGAGCCCGAGCCGGACCACGTCATGCGCGCCGCCGCCCAGGCCGTCGCCCGCACCGCGGCGGCGATGTCGGCCTCCGGACGCATCTTGGTGTTGGCCGGCTCCGGGGGCAACGGTGGCGACGGACTCTACGCCGGCGCCCTGTTAGCGCAGCTCGGCCGCTCGGTCGAGGCCCTGCTGGTCACTGGCTCCGCCCAGCCGCGGGCCCTGGCCGCCGCGAAGGAGGCGGGCGTCACCATCAAGCGCAAGGGGCCGCAGCCGGGGCAGTTCGATCTGGTCATCGACGCCGTCGCCGGGCTAGGCTCGGCCCGCGGCCTGGACGCGGACGTGCACGGCCTGCTGGCCGGCGCGCAGGTTCTCTCCGTCGACATGCCCACCGGGGTAGACGCCGACTCGGGAGTGGCCGCGGACAACGCGGTCTGCGCCGACGTCACCGTCACCTTCGGCGGAGGCCGGCTGGGCCAGGCCGTGGCGGCCGAGTGCGGCGAGGTCATCGTCGGCGAAGTGCCCGGCTTCGCCGAGGCGCTCGGCCGGCATACCCCGGACGCCTATCTAGCGAGCGAACCCACCGTGGGCAGCGGCCATGTTTGGGAGTCTCCATTTCTGTGCCCTGCGGAAACTACCGGCCCCACCCCGGATCCCCGCCCCGGCATCCACTCCCACAAGTACAGCGGCGGGGTGACCGGGATATGCGCCGGCAGCCGGCGCTACCCGGGCGCCGGGGTGCTCGCCGCGGCCGGCGCCCTGCGCACAACGCCATCCATGGTTCAGGTCCTCAACAACCCCGGCGCCACGCAGCGCTTCCCGGAGATTATCTCGGCCACCGGGACGGACGCCCGCGTCGATAGCTGGGTGGTCGGCCCCGGTAGGGCAAAGGCGGCCGGAAAGGAGCTGGAGGCGGTGCTGCAGCGCCCCGAGTGCGCGGTGGTCATCGACGCCGACGGCCTGCGGCAGCTGGCCGAAAGCCCGCGCCTGCAAAGCCTGGTCCGCGCGCACCCGGCGGTCCTGCTGACCCCGCACGCGGCGGAATTCGACGCCCTCTACGCCGGCTGCGTGCAGGGCGAAAAGCCCGCCGGGCGCTTGGAGGCGCAGGAGGCTCTCGCCGGGGCATTGGACTGTTGGGTGCTGCACAAGGGCCGGATCACCACCGTCGTGGGCCCGGAAAGCGCCGGTACCACCCCGGTCGGCATCAACGCGGGCCATTCGCTGGCCGCCACGGCCGGCTCCGGCGACGTACTCAGCGGGATCCTCGGCGCGCAAGTGGCGCTGGAGGGCATGAGCATGGAGTCCATCACCCACGCGGCGACCATCCACGTCCACGCCGCGGAGATCGCGGCGACGACGGAGTACGGGGTATCGGTAGCAACCGCGGGCCAGATAGCCGCCGCCATCCCCGCGGCTGTCGCGCGGCTACTTGCGCGCCAGTAGCTTGCAGACCAGGCCCTTCGGGCCGATAGGCCGGGTGCGGCGGCGCAGGTTGGGCAGCTGCCACGGCGCGGTCAGCGCGGCCCAGGCCGCGCCCACCGCGAGGATCTCGGAGACGATATAGAAGGGCCACGGGCCCAGGTAGTTGATGATGGAGCGGCTGCCCGACGGGTGGTTCAAGAACCCGTAGTTTCCGTCGGTAAAGCGGTTGACCAGCATGGCGGTGGCCATCCAGACCGGGGTGGTGGCCACGGCCGAGCGGTACCCGGCCCAGGTCGGGCGGTATCCCAGGCCGAAGGTGAGCGCCAGGGGAGTGGCCAGCGCAGTGATGTGAAAGAACCAGTAGGTGGCAAAGCGCAGCCACTTCGGCTCAAAGTAATAGATCACGTCCGGGGTGATGATTGCCTGCGGGTTGAGGATAATCCCCCAGAAATACGTGAGGTTGAGCGCCCGCTCGTTCTCCGTGATGAGACCTATGGCCAGCACAGGCCGCAGGACGTCGCACAGGTGCAGCGGCAGCGACTCCCGAACGTCGAACTGCTTCGGGTCCAGGGAGATAATCGTCCAGGCGGTGCCGGCGACGAGCATGACCCAGCCGGTCATCTTCCGCAGGAAGGATTCCTTGCTGGTGCCGCGCACGCGCCGTGCGGCCACGATGAACACGCCGCAGGCGGCGACCGTGACGGCCAGCATGGTGATATGCGCAGGTCCCCACTGCGGCATCCGGGGATACGCGGTGGGGACTACACGTGCTTTACGTGGGCGTTTTAACATGACCCGAACTAGGTTACTATCGTCTCCTTAACCTTTCCGTCATTGACCTCCACTACGGCGTCGCACTCGGCGGCCAAGCCCCGATCGTGGGTAACCACCACCGTGGCGAGATCGCGCTCGCGGGTAAGCCGGATCACAAGGTCCATGATCTGCTGGCTGAGCTTAGAGTCCAGCGCGCTGGTCGGCTCATCCGCTAGCAGGACTTCCGGGTCGGCCATCAGGGCGCGGGCGATGTTGACGCGCTGACGCTGGCCGCCGGACAGCTGCTGCATGCGGCGACCGCCCAGTCCGCCCAGGCCGACCTGCTCGAGGAGCTCGTCGGCGTGGTGCGGGCGGCGCTTGCGCCCGCTGATGTGATCTACAATCTCGAGCTGCTCGCGCACGGTCAGGGAGGCGATGAGGTTGGCCTGCTGGAAGATGATGCCGATGTGGTTGCGGCGGGTTTGAGAGCGCAGCTTGTCCGGGGCATCGGTGAGATCGGTGCCCGCGACGCGCACGCTCCCGCTGTCCGGGACCACCAGCCCGGCGCCCACCGACAGCAGGGTGGACTTGCCGGAGCCGGACTCGCCGACGAGCGCGGTGACCTGGCCGGCCGGAACCTGCAGGTCCGCGGCGTCGAGGGCAGTGGTCACGGTCGGGCCATCGGGGTAGGTGACGGTGATATTGCGTAGATCAAGTGGGTAATTCATCTTAGGCAGCCCCTCCTAGAGCCAGCATCGGATCGGTACGGGAGACCTTGCGGGTAGCCAGCGCCGCCCCCGCCAAGCCGAGCAGCCAGATGCCCACGGCGGGCACCAGCACGGTGTTGATGGACAGTTCAAACGGCAGCGCCTGGGCCGCGGCTTCGCCCAGCCCCCAGCCCACGACGGCGCCGAGGACCGTGCCCAGCCCCAGGACCACGGCAGCCTGGCCGAGCGCGTCGCGGCGCAGGTAGGAACCGTCGGCGCCGAGTGCCCGCAGGATGGACAGGTCGCGGGTGCGCTGGATGGTCCATACGGAAAGGAAAGCGACGGTCACCAGCGCGGAGATGGCGTAGAGGAAGCCCTGCATGGTCAGCAGCGAGCCGCGCTCCGACTGGTAGCTGGCCAGCCCGCCGAGGGCATCCTTGAGGGAGACCGCGCCCGGCGCGTCGGCGTCCTCGGTCAGAAGGACAGTGCCGACAACGTCCTGCGGGGCGTGCGCGACCTCGCGCCAGGTCTCCGTGGTGGTCCAGGCAACGGGGGAGTGAGAGTAGAACTCGTCCGGGACGGTCCCGGCGACCCGGGCGTCCTCCCCGCCTACCTGGAGCATCTCCCCGGCGGAGGCGGCGACGTCCTCGGCGGCCGTCTCGGACAGTTGCAGCTGCCCGGATTTCACCGGAGTCTCGGTGCCGGGGACGAGGCTGCCTTCGGGCAGGCCCATCACCGCGACGGTGCCGGCCTCCTCGCCGGAGGCGATCCGGGTCTGGCTTACTCCCAGGGCGGTGGCACCGGGGTAGTCGGCGGCGAAGTCCCGGTCCACCTGGGAGTCGCTGAACGAGGGCTCGTCGCTACTGAAGACCACGCCGGCCGGGTCGAGCGCCTCCAGGGCGGAGGTGTTTTGCTTGCTGAGGCCGCCGGTGAGTCCGCTCAGCATGACGAGCAATAGGGTAATGAGCCCGACGACTGCGGTCATCAGCGCGAACCGGCCGCGGGCATAGGCGATATCTCGAAGTGCTAAGAACATACTTTCATCATGGTTTGCCCAGCTCAGAAAGTAATCGGGGCGGCGGTTGATTTGCCAGTCAACCGACTGGTTGATGAAAATCAACCTCCGGCCCGACTAGCGTGGATCGCTGTGAAGTTTGGATTCGACTCCGTATTGAGTGGGCTGCGCGTGGGCCTGCACGTCATGTTCGCTTTCCTGCTGGGCTTTGGCGTGCTGCGCGCCGGCGTGGACGGGCGCCTGGACTACCGCGCCGTCCTGTTGGCGGGCGTCTTGGCCGTGGTCTACGTCGCCGGCACCTGGCAGGAAAAGCGGGGCGTGCCGCTGCGCCGGGCCACCCGCTATGGCTGGTTGGCGCTGGTCACGCTGCTGTGGCTCGGGCTGGTCGTGCACACGCCGGACTTTTTGTGGCTGGAATTCCCGCTGGCGTTTTTGTACCTGCACCTGCTTCCCACCGTGCCCGGCCTGGTGGCCGTGGCGGGCGCCTGGGCGGTGGCGGCCTTCGTGCCGGCCTGGCTTCACCCGGCGGACTGGACGGTGGCCGCGGCCATCGGGCCGGCCATCGGCACCTTGTTCGCCGTGGCCATCTACTACTCCTACCGGGCCCTGGCGCGCGAGGCGGACCACCACCGGAAGGTGGCCGAGCAGCTGCGCGCGACCCGCGAGGAGCTCGCCGCCGCCGAGCACCAGGCCGGCCGGCTGGAGGAGCGCGAGCGCCTGTCCCGGGAAATCCACGACACCGTGGCCCAGGGGCTGAACTCCATCGTGCTGCTAGCCCGCGCCACCCGCGCGCAGGCCCCGGACAGCGCCCAGGAGGGCCTGTCCACCATCGAGTCCGTGGCCCGCGAGAACCTGGCCGAGGCCCGGCGCTTCGTGCGGGACCTGACGGCGGCGGATTCCGCCCGCCCCCTCCCGGAGGCCGCCGCCGAGGTGCTGGCGCGGATGCGGCGCCGCGGCAAGGCGCTGGGGGAGCCCACCGCCTTTGAGCTGCACACCCACGGCCTGGCCGCCGCCCTTCCGGAGCCGGTCTACTCCGCCGCCCTGCGCTGCGTGCAGGAGGGCCTCAACAACGTGGTCAAGCACGCCCACGCCTCCCGCGCAGTGGTCACCCTGGGGCTGTTTAAGGACGCGGTGACCGTCGACGTCGTCGATGACGGCGACGGTGCGGACGGGCACTTCGGCTACGGGCTGCGCGGGCTGGCCCGCCGCGTGGAGGATTTAGGAGGTAGCCTGAGCCTAGAATCCACCGGCGCCGCCGGCACCGCCCTGGCAGTCAGCATTCCCCTGACCAGCCAGCACGCGCCCCAGGCCCAACGCCCCGGCCCGGTTTCTGAACCAGCCCCCGGCATGGCAGAAACGGGCACACAGTAGTAGCGACTCGGTCGCGGACGCACGAGTAGACGAGGAGGACGAGCACCATGGTGGCAGTGATGCTGATTGATGATCACCCCGTGGTCCGCGCGGGCCTGCGCGCCATTTTGGACAGCTTCGACGACATCGATGTCGTGGCCGAGGGCGCGGACGGCTCCGCGGTCGATGACCTAGACCCGCAGGTCGAGGTCATCGTCTGCGATATCCAGATGCCCGGCGTGGATGGCATTACGGCAACCCAGCGGGTGGTGGAGCGCGGCGGGCCGCCGGTGCTCATCCTGACCACCTATGACACGGAGGCCGACATCGTCGCCGCCCTGGAGGCCGGCGCCCGGGGCTACCTGCTGAAGGACTCGCCGGAAGAGGAGCTCCACCAGGCGGTGCTGGACACGGCCTCCGGCCGCCGCACGCTGTCCCCGGAGGTAGCCGAGATGCTCGCCGATAGGCTGGGCCGCGGGCAACAGGCGCTCTCAGCCCGCGAGATTGAAATCCTGCGGGCGCTGGCCACGGGCGCGTCCAACAAGGAGCTGGCCGGCCAGCTGTTTATCTCCGTGGCGACGGTGAAAACGCACCTGATCCACATCTATCAGAAGCTGGGCGTGGACACCCGCACCGCAGCCATCCACCGGGCTCAGGAATTGAAGGTCATCTAATGCTCGACTGCCTGGTTATCGGCGGCGGGCAATCCGGGCTCGCCTGCGGCTACTACCTTCACAAGCGCGGCCTTGATTTCCGGATCCTCGACGCCGAGCCCGCCCCGGGCGGGGCTTGGCAGCACACCTGGGACTCGCTGCGCCTGTTCAGCCCGGCGACGGCCTCGAACCTGCCGGGTATGCCGATGCCCGCCTACCCCGGCTACCCGCCGGCCAGCCACGTGGTGGACTACCTGCGCGCCTACGAAAAGCGCTACGATCTGCCGGTCAACCGCCCGGTCACTGTCACGCGGGTCTACCACCGCAGCGCAAGTCACGAGGATAGCCACGGTTTGGGCGGCAAGGATTATTTCGTGGTGGCCCTCCGCGGCGGCGATGCCCCGACGGTTACCGCTCGCACCGTCGTGGCAGCGACCGGTACGTGGTCCAGCCCGTTTATCCCGTTCTACCCCGGGCACTTCCCCGGGAAACAGTGGCATTCGGCGTGGTACCCGGGTGCTTCCCCCTTCGCCGGCGCGCGCGTGACCGTGGTGGGCGGGGCCAATTCCGGCGCCCAGATCGCCGCGGACCTGCTGGGCACCGCGGCCCGGGTGGACTGGTTTACGCACCGGCCGCCGCGTTGGATGCCAGATGACATCGACGGTCGGGCTCTCTTCCACCGCAGCCGCGCGCGGCTGCTGGCCCAGAAGGAGGGCCGCCCCGATTTGGGTTCGGAGTCTTCCCTCGGCGATATCGTCATGGTCCCGCCGGTCAAGGCGGCGCGCGATGCCGGGCGCTTGGCCGCCCAGCCCATCTTCGGGCGGCTGGATGAGCTCGACCACGACCACCTCATCTGGTGCACGGGCTTCCGCCCGGCCCTGGGGCCCATCCGGCACCTGGTCGCCGAGGGAAACGCCCAGGTACCCGGCCTTTTCCTGGTGGGTTACGGCAGCTGGACCGGCCCCGGCTCGGCCACCATCACGGGGGTCTCTCCGTTCGCTAAGCAGACCGTCGCCGCGATCGAGGAGATTGTCCGCGCCTAACCGCACAGGAGGGTGTAACCCAAGGCGGCGAGCATGACGGCGGCGACGACGGCGGCTATCAGCGTCAGGCGCCGCAACAGGCGGGTCCGCGCCGCGTGATCGCAGCGGGCGAACCAGATGCCGCCGAGCGCCGCGCCGATGGTATTGAACAGCAGATCATCGACGTCGCTGTAACCGAGCGCGAAAATGTACTGGATGACCTCGATGCCCAGGCTGGTGGCCAGTCCCAGAAGCACCGCGCGGCCGGTGCCGCGGGTCAGGGCGTAGAAGGCGGCGCCCACCGGCACGAACAGCAGGATATTGCCGAAGGTATTGGTGTACGGCCCGTACCAGATGGGCGGGGTCTCCCAGCCATCCAGGAATTGCAAATCCAGGCTGCGGATCGCGTGCGCCGGGCCGTTGATGAGGCCGGGGATTTCAATCCACGGCTTGGCCAGGGTCACCAGCCCCACCATCGCGAGGATGACGACGAGGCTGAAGGCCAAACGCCCGCATCCAGCATGAGGAGGCCGAGCGGCGGTGGGCTCGGCGACGGCGAGGCGGTAGTTGGCTGACATGTCCTCTACCGTAGCGGCGCGCCCTGCTAATCGGGAAGGGAGACACTGGCAGGAGCCTGAGTCCTCAGAAAAGGTGGTCGTTCTAACAATGCAGATTAGCCGTGGGGCGCATAACATGGCGGACATGACTATTTGGGTAACTCGCAACGATGACGGCTCCGTCCAACACTCGCAGGAGTCCGAGCAGGACTCGGTCAACACCGAAGGTGACGTCGTAGTCGCAGTTAGTCACTCCTCCCTGAACTACAAGGACGCCATGGCCCTGAACGGGGACAAGGGCGTGATGCGCACCAACCCGCTGGTTCCCGGCATCGACGTCGTCGGCACCGTGGAAGAGTCCAGCTCGGAGCGCTTTAACCCGGGCGACCAGGTAGTCTGCAACGGCGACGGCTTGGGCGAGTTCCGCCACGGCGGCTACACCGACCGCCAGCGCGTGCGCGCGGAGGCCACCGTCGCCGTCCCGGAGGCCTTCAGCCTGGCGGAGGCCGCGGCCATCGGCACTGCCGGATACACGGCCGCGCTGTGCGTGAACTCTCTGCTGGACCACGGGCTTTCCCCCAATGACTCGCCGCGGATCTTGGTCACGGGCGCTACCGGCGGCGTGGGTTCGATTGCGGTCGTGTTGCTCAAGCAGCTGGGCTTTTCCGTCACGGCCCTGACCGGCCGCGTGGCAGAACACGGCGACTATCTGCGCAGCCTCGGCGCGGACGAGGTGCTGGACCGTGCAGAGTTCGCGGAGGCCGGCAAGCCGCTGCAAAAGGCCCGCTTTGCCGGCGCGGTAGATACCGCCGGCTCCCACGTGCTGGCCAACGTCCTGGCCCAGGTGACCTGGGGCGGCGTGGTGGCCTCCACGGGCATGGCCGCCAGCCCCAAGCTGGAGACCACCGTGCTGCCGTTCATCCTGCGCAACGTCATCCTGGCCGGCGTAAACTCCGTCGACGCTCCGCTGGACTACCGCCAGCGCGCCTGGGACCTGCTGGCGGACAAGCTGCCGGCCGAGGTGCTCAACAGCCTGACCACAACCATCGGCATCGACGAGGTCGCCGACGCCGGCGAGGCTCTGCTGGCGGGCACCCGCCACGGCCGCACGGTGGTAGAGCTCTGATGCGCGAGGAGGCCATGGGCCGGGTCTATGCCGCCCTGGGTTTCGAATTCGGTGATTTCGACGAGCTTTTGGAGCTCATCCAGGAGGCCCCGGGGCAGCGGACCATCCCGGTGGACGGCTTCGACGCCGCCATGACCTACCAGGATCCGTCCGGCGCGCGCATGACCGCGCTGCAGTACGAAGGCGAGTGGGCCACCCTGCCGGGCTTCCGCTCCGACAACACGGTCGACGCGTCCACCTACCGGGTCAGCCCCTACCTTTCGCTGGTGGAGCTGCGCCGCGCCGGCGACGGAGAGGTCTTCAACCAGTTCGCCGCCGCCTCGGACGAGGCCTTCGCACTGCCCGCCGGCAATCCCGCTGGCGGGCGCAAGCTGCGCGCCACCGAGCTGCGCATGGCCGCTGCCGGCACCGATTACACGTTGTACGACTCGGTGGAGGACTGGCGCGAGTCTCAGGACGCCTACGATGCCGCCGCGCCGTCCATGCTCTATTCGCCGTCGACCGAGCGCTTCTACCGCGACTTCCACCCGGGCAACGTCAACCCATTCGCCCGCCTAGGCGGGGTTATCCGCAGCGCGCAGAAGCGCACTAACCAGCTGACCGGCAACGAATTCGTGGTCGCTACCCTGGCCACCCCGGCGGGCAACCTTCCGCTGCTGCTAACCGGGAAGGTCCCGGAAGAAGGCCACGTCTTCTTCGGCGCGGCCTGCATGCTGGCCTCCGCCGGTTTCTGGGAGACCGCCCTGGCTCGCTAAGCCCGCAGTCAAGCACCGCGCATCCGGCGCTCTAGTCCGGCGCGTCGCTGCGGCGGCCCGCCGCCTCCGCGAACTCGTCCAGGACCTCGAGGACCTCCGGCGAGCGCCACGCTCGTGTCCTTTTGTCCAGGTTGGCGGCCACGACGATCCCGTCTTTGGACAGTCGGTCCAGCGCATTGCGGGCGTTAGGCGATGACGTATGTAGCTCTTCGGCTACCGCGCTCGCAGTCAGGACAGGACGCCGCAACAGCAACGGGAGCACGTCCCAGGCCAGGGCATCTCCGCGTGCGTTAAGCCGGGCTTTCCATTCCCGTTGAATCTCCCGCAGCTGGCGGGCCAACCAGGTGCCCTGCTCAGCCGCCTGGACCGCTGCCTCCGCAAAGAGCTTCACGATGGGCTCCACCTTGCCCTCCCGGTAGTCATCTAGGGCGGCAAAATAGGTTGTCGTCTGCGCCAGCAGTCCGGCCGAGACGGGCAGCGCAGTGCCCCGATAGCCCGTGCTTTTTCAACATGACGTGGACGAGCGCCCGGCCGGTACGCCCATTGCCGTCGGCGAAGGGGTGGATGGTCTCAAACTGAGCGTGAGCCACTGCCGCATGGGCGAGCGCCGGGATATCCGTGCGAGCCATGAAGGCCTCCAGATCCCCCAGGAGTTCTTTCACCTGGTCTTGGTGGGGAGGGACGAACAGCGCGTCACGGGGCGAGTCTTCCCGCCCGCCGATCCATACCGGCTCGGTGCGGAGCTCGCCGGCGATTTCCGGCGCATCCTCACGGAGCAACACCCGGTGCATGGCGCGGATGGCATCCGTACTAGGTGAATCTTCTTCGATCGCTTCCCGCATCAAGCGAGTATTCGCCACGATGAGTCGAGCGTTAGGGCTCCCAGCGGCGGTAAGTTCCGCCTCCAGAACCTTGCGGGCCGAGGACGTCAGGTTCTCAATCCGGCTGGATGCCATCGACTCCAATCGCAGAAGCAGGGGCGCGAAGGGGACGACGCCATGCGCGTGTACCCCTTCGAATTTCGCGACTGCGATAGTCGCGGCGTCAAGCAACGCCCAGGTAGCAGTATCCAGGGACGGAGTACTTTCCGCGATCCGCGGGACAAGGGCACTGCGGTATTCCCGCACACGCCGCCGCGAGAGTCCTCGGTCTAGCGTCGGGGCCCAAGGACGAGTCTCATACTCCAAGTGCGGCCACGTCATGGCACGAGATCAGCAAAAGATCTTTTCCCTTTCCGGAACACACGAAAAGTTAATTGCCTAAGTTTGTGCTTTTTCTCGAAAGGAACAACTTCGATGGAAAACTTTCCCTTCCCCTACGGGCCAGCCGGTGTCCTCGGTGGAAGGACCGGTTAGACGAAGACGATGCCGGTGGCCGGGGTATCCAGGTGGGCAACGGCCGTGGCTTCGGTTGTCTCGGCGTCCACTCGGTACATGGTGCCGTCCGGGGAGGAATAGTCCCCTCCTGGGTGCCGTTGGGGCGCGAGGTGCCCATCGTGGAGCAGAAAAAATATCCTTCGGCCCACGCGATGCCGTCGGGCCCGGCGGGAGGCTTAAGCCGATACCGGGCAGATGACCGGGGTGCCGGCGTCGTCCAGGATCGTGGCCTCGATGCCGTAGACTTGGGCGATGAGTTCCGGCGTGAGCACCTCGGTCGGGCTGCCGTGGGCCAGAGCCTTGCCGCCCTTGATGACCAGCAGGTCGTCGCAGTAGCGGGCCGCCAGGTTCACGTCGTGGATGGCCACGACGGCCTGGCGCGCGCCGTCGGCTACGGCGCTGCGTACCACCTTGAGCAGCTTGATCTGGTGGCGCAGGTCCAGCGCGGAGGTGGGCTCGTCCAACAACAGGATGTCGGGGTTGCCGACCAAGACCTGCGCCACACTGACCAGCTGGCGCTGGCCGCCGGACACCTGGGAGACCAGGCGGTCAGCCAGGTAGGTGATGCCGAGCAGCTCCAGCGTGTCGGCGCTGGCCTGCACCGGTTCTACCCCGGGGCGGTGGCTGCGCCGGGCGGTAACCATGAGGCTCTCAAACGCGGTCAGCGAGGCCGTCGCCAGGATGTCCTGGGGCACGTAACCGATAGCGGTGCGCCGTTCTTTCTTGCTCAGCTCGGTCTCACCCCGGGTCAGGTACACGCGGCCTCCCGCTGGCTGCTTGAGTCCGGCGATGGTGTTGAGCAGCGTGGACTTGCCGGCGGCGTTCGGGCCCAGCAGGCCGGTCACCCGGCCCTCCTTCATCGGCCCGAAAAATATGCCATCCAAGATGGTGTGCCTGCCGTAGCGGAAGCTGAGGTTGTCAACCGTGATTGCCATGGCTAGCTCCTTCCCTTCCGCCGCGAGAAGACGAGGAAGACGAAGAAGGGCACACCCACCAGGGCGGTGATGATGCCAATCGGGTTAGCCACCCCGGGCACGATGGAGATGGAGACCGCGTAAGCCACGGTCAGCAGGACCGCGCCGGAGGCGACCGAGGCGGGCAGGAAAAAGGCCTGATCCTCGCCCACCAGCATGCGGGCGATGTGCGGGCCCACCAGGCCGATAAAGCCGATGATCCCGACGAAAGCCACGGCCGCGGCGGCCAGGACCGAGGCGACCACCAGGGTCACAATCCGCAGGGCCTTGACGTTGACGCCCAACGATGCCGCCCGGTCGTCGCCCAGGCGCAGTGCCGTGAGCTTCCACGCGCTGGCGGCCGCATAGGGCAGGGCAACGAGCAGGACCACGCCGATGATGCCGTTGGAGGTCCAGTTGGCCCGCTGCATGGAGCCCATGGTCCAGAAGACGATCTGCTGCAGGGCTTCCGTGGAGGCGCCGTACTGCATCAGCGACAGCAGGGCCTGGAAGAAGAAGGACAGGGCGATGCCCAGCAGGATCATCACCTCCGCGCTGGCGCCGCGCCACAGGGATGCCGCGGCCACCACGAGAACCGCCAGCAGTGCGGAGACGGAGGTCAGCAGCGCGAGGTTGAACTGAGGGTTGGCCAGGATGGTCTGCATGAACGCGCCGGACAGGCCGAGGGCCGCGCCGACCAGCAGGGCCATGACGGAGGCGGGCAGGCGCAGCTGCCAGAGCACCGTGTGGGTGCGCTGATCTACCCCGTCGGAGCCGGTCAGCGCAAAGAAGAGATCACGGATGCCCAAGTCGATGGGGCCGACGACGGTCGCCACGACGAAGGCCACGAAGGCGAGCAAGAACAGCCCGACGATGGCCACCACCTTCCGGCGCCCCCGCGATCGGTAGTCCTTGATGGCCAGTTGCTTTAGCTCCGCGTTCTCCTCGCCCACAGCGGGCTGAGCCTGACCGAGACGGTCTGGGTCTGTTGCTTGCATTAACGCCATCGCCGGTTATTTATCCCCATTCTGAGCGAAGAAGGCGCCGGAGTAATCGAACAGCAGCCAGTCCTTGTGGAAGTCCTCGAAGTCCTTGGCCGCGTCCATGTCCTCGAACTTATCCGGGTAGAGCCACTTCGCGAAGGCCTCCAGGGCGAAGACGTTGAACGGGTTGTCGTAGAACTGGTGATAGACGGCGAAGTACTTGTCGTTCTTCGGCGCCTCCAGCAGGTCCAGGCCCGGGGTCTCCAGCGGGCCGTCCAGAGTTTCCTGGGCCTTGTCCGGGCTGGACTGGTAGCCCATCTGGACGTGGCGAACGTCCGGGGTCTTGTCCGTCTCATCGGACCACTCGCCACCGGTAACGATGAGGTTCTCCGGCTGCATCTCAATCATCTTTTCAGCGGTCAGGGTGTTGTTCTCGGCCGAGGTGATGTCCTCGCCCAGGTTCTTGGCGTGCAGCGCGTCCAGCAGGGAACCGAAGTTCTTGTCCGCGGAAACGGAGCAGCAGTCCATCATGCCGGCCGCGGTCCAAACCAGCGCCTCCGGACGGTCCTCGTCCTTGACGTCGGCAACGCGGTCGGTGATTTCCTTGACCTTGCCCTCGTAGAAGTCGTTAAACTTTTCGGCCTGCTCGGTCTTACCCAGCAGGTCGCCCAGCAGCTTGACGGAGGTGGTGGTGTTCTCCAGCGGCTTCTGGCGGAAGTCGGTGAAGACTTAGGTGATGCCGCCCTTATCCAGATCGTCCAGGAAGCCGGTCTTTTCCGCGCCGTCCTTGTGGTCCAGGGACATGACCACGACGTCTGGGTCCTGCGCAAGTAGGTTTTCCACGGTCACGTCGCCCTTGGCGATGTTGCCGATCTCCGGCAGGTCCTTGGCCGCGGGGTTCAGCTCGTAGAGCTTTTCTTCGAACTTTGGCGCGGCCTTGGTCAGGTCCGAGCCAAAGGCAACGACGTTTTCGAACGGGTCGTCTTACAGAATCGAGGTGACGAAGGTGTTGCGGCCTTCCGCCAGGATGATGCGCTCCGGCTGTTCCGCGAACTCGACGGTGCGTCCGGCGGCGTCGTGGACCGTCAGGGCCGAGTTCTCCGCCTTTGTGCCGTCTTGGTTTACTTGCGAAGCCCCATTCGAACCATTCGACCCGTTGGAGCCGTTATCGGCGGAGTCGCTAGAACAGCCCGCTGCGCCGAAAACCAGCGTAGTCGCCGCTACAGCGGCCAGGATTCTCTTCATGATGTGCTGCAAACCTTTCAGAGAAATAAGCAGGTAGGCAAGGGCAGGTTTACCTTAGTCCTCCGATGGCTGGCATCAAATTTTTTAGGCAACCCTGTCCTAAACAATTCCTCTATAACCCCTCCGATCGGCCTCAGCGACCATCCCGCAGTGAAACCACCCCATCTCACCGCGGGTTTTCGGGCGGATTACCCCAAAAGGAAGTATCCGCCCGTCCCCGACTTGCCCTGCCCGGCTATTTCACGACGAGGTTGACCATGCGGCCGGGCACATAGATCTGCTTGACCACGTTCTTGCCGCTGATCAGTTCCGCGATCTTCGTGTCGGCGGAGGCGGCGGCCAAGACGGTGTCCTGGTCGGCATCGGCAGCGACGTGGATGCGGGATTTGACCTTGCCGTTGATCTGGACCGGGACCTCGATCTCGTCGTCCACCAGGTATTTGTCCTCGTAGGCCGGGAAGGGCTCGAAGGTGATGGTCTCTGCGTGGCCGAAGCGGCGCCAGATCTCCTCCGCGATGTGCGGGGCGACCGGGGAGACCATCTGCGCGATGGGCTCAACGGCCTGGCGGGGCGCGCCGTTCGAGTAGGCCTTGGTCAGGTAATTGACGTACTCGATCAGCTTGGCCACGACGGTGTTCAGACGCAGGTTCTCGTAGCCGTCCCGCACGCCCGCGATGGTGCGGTGCAGGGCCTTCAAGTCGTCCTCGGTCAAGGCGGCATCGGTAGCAGCCAGCTCACCCGTCTCCTCGTTGACGGCTAGGCGCCACAGGCGCTGCAGGAAGCGCTGCGCACCCACGACGTCCTTGGTGGCCCACGGGCGGGAGGTGTCCAGCGGGCCCATCGACATCTCGTAGACGCGCAGCGTGTCCGCGCCGAAGTCGCGGCAGATGTCATCCGGCGCGACGGCGTTCTTCAGGGACTTGCCCATCTTGCCGTATTCCTGGTTGACCTCTTCGCCGTTGTAGTAGAACTTGCCGTCCTTCTCTTCAACCTCGGCGGCCGGCACGTAGACGCCGCGGGAATCGGTGTAAGCATAGGCCTGGATATAGCCCTGGTTGAACAGGCGGCGGTACGGCTCCTTGGAGCTGACAAAGCCCAAATCGTAGAGCACCTTGTGCCAGAAACGGGAGTACAACAGGTGCAGCACGGCGTGCTCCACGCCGCCGACGTACAGGTCGACGCCGCCCGGATCATTCGCGCCGTGCTCCTCCGGGCGCGGCCCAGTCCAGTAGCGCTCGTTCTCAAGATCGCAGAACTGTTCGTCGTTGGTCGGATCCACGTAGCGCAGCTGGTACCAGGAGGACCCGGCCCACTGCGGCATGACGTTGGTGTCGCGGTAGTAGGTCTGCGGGCCGTCGCCCAGGTCCAGCTCGACCTCGACCCACTCGCGGGCCTTGGCCAGCGGCGGCTGCGGCTCCGAGTGGCGATCCTCCGGATCGAAGGAAACCGGCGCGTAGTCCTCTACCTCCGGCAGCTCGACCGGCAGCATCGACTCCGGCAGGGCGTGGGCGTGGCCGTCCGCGTCGTAGACAACCGGGAAAGGCTCGCCCCAGTAGCGCTGGCGGGCAAACAGCCAGTCGCGCAGCTTGTACTGGATCTTCTCCGAGCCCTTGCCGGTCTCTTCCAGCCAGGCGATGGTGCGGGCGATGGCGGCCTTCTTGTCCAGGCCGTTGAGATCCAGCCCGGCATCGTTAGCCGAATTGACCAGGGTACCGTCCTCGGTCCAGGCCTCGGTCCTGACGTCGCCGCCGCTGACAACCTCCGTGATCGGCAGGCCAAAGGTCTGCGCGAACTCGTAGTCACGGGTGTCGTGGGCCGGGACCGCCATGATGGCGCCGGTGCCGTAGCCGGTCAGGACGTAGTCCGCGATGAAAATCGGGACCTGCTTCCCGGAGACCGGGTTGGTGGCATAGGTACCCAGGAAGACGCCGGTCTTGTCCTTGTTTTCCTGGCGCTCCAGGTCGGACTTCGCGGCGATGTCCTCGCGGTAGGCCTCCACGGCCTCCTTCGGGTCATCGTGGCCGTAGGTCCAGCGCTCATCAATGTCGTCGTCGTAAGGGATGGGGGAGAGCAGATGGTCGACCAGCTCGTGCTCCGGCGCCAGCACCACGTATTCCGCACCGAACAGGGTGTCCGGGCGGGTGGTGAAGACGCTGATCTCCTGGCCCTCCGCGGTGAAGTTCACGTCCGCGCCCCGGGAGCGGCCGATCCAGTTGCGCTGCATGGATTTGACCTTCTCCGGCCAGTCCAACAGCTCCAAGTCATCGAGCAGCCGGTCCGAGTACGCGGTAATGCGCATCATCCACTGCTTCAGGTTCTTGCGGAAGACCGGGAAGTTACCGCGCTCGGACTTGCCGTCCGCGGTCACCTCCTCGTTGGCCAGCACGGTGCCCAGGCCCGGGCACCAGTTCACCGTGGAATTCGACAGGTAGACCAAGCGGAACTCGTCCACCGCCTCAGCCTTCTCCGCCGCGGTCAGGTCCTCGTAGTAGCGCCCGTCCTTGGTGGTGCGCTTGTTGGCCTCCAACTCCTGGATCAGCTCCGAAACCGGGCGGGCCTTGCCCTGCTCCTCATCAAACCAGGCGTTGTAAATCTGCAGGAAAATCCACTGCGTCCACTTGTAAAACTCCGGGTCCGTGGTAGCCACACTGCGGCGCGGGTCGTGGCCCAGACCCAGGGCGCCCAGCTGTCGGCGCATGTTGTCGATATTGGCCATCGTGGTCGTCCGCGGGTGCGTACCCGTCTGGATGGCGTACTGCTCAGCCGGCAGGCCGAAGGCGTCATACCCCAGAGTGTGCAGCACGTTCTTACCCAGCATGCGGTTGTAGCGGGCGAAGGTGTCCGTAGCGATATAACCCAGCGGGTGGCCCACGTGCAGCCCCGCCCCGGAGGGGTAGGGGAACATATCCTGCACGTTGAGCTTTTCCGCCGGCAACTGACCATCCGTAGCCAGGTCGCCGACCGGGTTCGGCGCGTTAAAAGTGCCATTATCTGCCCAGTACTGCTGCCAGGTCTTCTCAATCTGGTTAGCCAGTTCCGGCGTATAGCGGTGCGCGGTAGTATCCGTGGAATCACTCGGGTTAGTCATAGGCACACATTGTAGTCGCCGCAGGTTAGCGGTGTCAGTTTAGGTTAAGCCGGGGCCAAATTTTTGGACCCGAATGCTGAAGGCAACTGAACAATTCAAAGCGCCATCATCACCATCCGGACACTTCGCTTATCTTTCAGTGACGAAAAGCCGCGCGAACGCCGAAGTTTTTCAGCGCCGCGCGGCTTTTGCCGTGCCGGCTAGATTGGGGCCTAGCCAAAGATGCGGTCGAAGAAGTTCTTGACCGGCTTCATCATCAGGTGCGGCAGATACTTCCAGCCTGCCCAGCTACCCAGGCCAAGCGCGCCCAGCAGCGCCCCGACCAGGGTGAAGCCCCAGAACACGTTGGACGAGCCCTGCGAGTTAGCATCGCTACTGCTCGAGCTGCCTTCTTTATTCGGTTCCTTGCCCGGCTTCGCCGGCTCAGACGGCTTGCTCGGCCTCGAAGGTTCTTCGGTCTCGCCCGGCTTACCCGGCTCAGTGGACTCTTCCGGTTCGCTCGGCTCGGTGGTCGGCTCCTCGGAGGGCTCCGTCGACGGTTCGGTAGTCGGCTCTTCGGTCGGTTCCGGCTGCTCCTCGCGCGGATCGACGAGGGCGCGGTCGCGGTTTTCCAGGGTGACGCGGTCGACGAGTGCGCCGGTGGGCTCGTCGTAGGTTGTCAGCCGGAGTTCCTCGCCGGTCACGTCCACCCGCAGGTAGTCCGGGGTGTAATCCTGACGCCAGTAGGCGGTGGAGTCGTGGACCAGTTCCTGCGGGACGTGTTCCATGCGAGCATTCGGCTGCTTTTCGCCGTTGACGTCCTGGAAATCGTAGAACTTGCCGCCACCAGCGCTGGTGGTGGTCAGGTAGAGGACCTCATTATCGTTCGGGGAGAGCTTGTCATTGCGCTTGCCGGGGCCTTCGGTTACCGGCTCCTGGCCGTTCATCAGGTGGGTGCGAGTGTAGATGTGATCGTGGCCGGACAGGACCACGTCGACGCCGAGCTCAGAGAAGGTGTCGGCCAGACCGTCGCGCAGGCGTCCCACGTCGGTGTCGGTGTAGTGGGTGGCCTGCGAGTACAGGGAGTGGTGCATGCCCACGATTACCCAATCGTTGAAGGCGCCACGGTTATCGATGGTGTCCTTGAGGAAGCGTTTGTGGCGCTCAATGTCGTCCTCTTGGCTCGCGTTGGAGTCCAGGTTGATGAAGAGCACGTTGTTGCGCTCAAACCAGGAATCGCGCACGTCCGGGGCCTGGTTCAGGTTGATGAAGTGCTCGTCGTAGTCACCAAAAGCAATCGCGGAGGGGTAGCCCTCGTGGTTGCCCGGGATAGCGCTGAGCGGGACCTGCCGCACAACATCTGGGCTGAAGAAGCCGTCGTACTGGGCCAGGGGAGCACCCCAGCCTTCAACCTGATCGCCTAGGGACCAGACGAGCTGCGAGTCCGGAACGTCACCGATGGCCTTATTGATGGTTTTGTTCCACTGCTCGGTTTGTTCCTCGATCTTGGCGTCTACGCCGATCTGCGCGTCGCTGATCGTGACGAAGGACCAGTCCTCGCCGTAGGAACCGGTGTTGAACGTCTGCGGCGCGGACCAGCCGCCCTCGTCAGAGCCCACCACGTAGGTGTACTCGGTGTTTTCCGTCAGGCCGGTAGCGGTCGCGTAGTTGGACAGGTAGAGGATCCGGCCGGCGTCCTTTTCCTTGGCATCGAATTCCTTCGCCTGGTCTTCCTGCCCGGTCGGGTAGACCTTGAGCTTTTCCTCGCCCTTGTGTTTGGTGCGCCAGGAGACAATGACGGAGGTTTCATCCGCACCCGGCTGTAGGACCTGGCGGAAAATCGGGGATTCCTGCGCTTGAGCGGTGGTCGGCATGACGGCGCCGGAGGCAAGAGTGACAGACAAGGCGCAACCAAGCGCCACGAATGAGCGGTTGAGGCGAGCTTTAATCATGAGCTTCTTCCTGGTAAAACGGCCCTGCCACAAGGCCTAGTGGCGCTGCAGCTCATCACTGTCATCGAGCGTGCGGTGCCCCACGGTCCGTGTGGCAGAACCAAAAGCAGAGTTTTTGGGCGAGTTGTTTTACAGCTTTAGAGCCGGGTGGTCACGGAGAGAGAACTTCGGTCACCCCGCGTAAACCACCCAGCTTGAGCAAAACGTTGGGCACATGGAAACAAATACAGGTAAATGCCAGGTTAAAGTCAGATTACTCAGGGAATAACTTCTACTTAAGACTCAACTACCAGCTCTTATTCCCCCAGCGAGCGGCCCGGGACTGGGTTAGTTTGTCAGCCATGAAGACAACCCGTTTCTCTCGCCGCACGGCACTGACTGCCGCCTCGCTCACCGCAGCCGGCATCGCCGCGGCCCCCGCCTTTGCCCAAGACGAGCCAACCTCCCCGTTGGATATTTATAACCAGGATTCCGGTGCCAGCCTGCCGTTCTTACACGGTGTCGCCAGCGGCGGCCCGCTGCCGAGCTCCGTGGTTTTGTGGACCCGCGTTACCCCGGATCGTGACTCGCTGCCCGGCTCCGGCCTGGGCGAGCCCATCCGCGTCGACTGGGAGGTGTCTACCAGCCAGGAGTTCGGCGACATCGTCGCCCGCGGCACGGAGACCACCAGCCCGGATAGCGATCACACGATCCACGCCGAGCCGCACGACCTGAGCCCGGCTACCGAGTATTACTACCGCTTCCGCGTTGCCGACGGCCCGCACGCCGGGGCCGAGTCCCCGGTGGGTCGCACCAAGACCGCACCCGCCCACGGGGATAGCCCGGATCAGCTGACCTTCGCCGTGGCATCGTGCGCCAACTACGAGTCCGGCTTCTTCTGTGCCTACCGCGACATGGCCGAGCGCGGCTGGTCCGGCGAGCTCGACCTCGTGGTCTTCCTCGGCGATTACATCTACGAGTACGGCACGGGCGAGTACGTGGGCAAGTCCGGCATCGCCCGCCCGCACCACCCGTCGTGGGAGATCACCACCCTCGAGGACTACCGCATGCGCTACGGCCGGTACCGCACCGACGCCCACCTGCAGGCCGCGCACGCCTCCGCCCCGTGGGTCGTGACCTGGGATGACCACGAGTCCGCGAACAACGCCTGGCGCGACGGCGCGGAAAACCACACCGACGGATTCGCCGAGGGCCAGTGGGCCAGCCGCCGTGACCAGGCCCTGCAGGCCTACTTCGAGTGGATGCCGCTGCGCAAGGCCGGCACCTCGCAGGAAGGCCACCTGTACCGCAGCTTCCAGTTCGGCGACCTCATGGAGCTGACGCTGATGGATCTGCGCAGCTACCGGGACGCGGAAACCACCGCCGCCAACTTCGCCAGCCCGGACCGCACCATGCTCGGCAGCGAGCAGTTCGCCTGGTTGACCGACGTCGTGGAGACCTCTCCGGCGCGCTGGATGGTGCTGGGCAACTCGGTGATGATGTCGCCCATGCGTCTGCTGACCATGCCGGGCAACCGCGAGGCCGAAGAAGCAATCCAGGCGATGAAGGCCTCCCGCTCCGGTATCGCGCTCAACTCCGACCAGTGGGACGGCTACACCCACGACCGCGACAAGTTGCTCGAGCTTTTGGGGGAACGCGGCCGCCACAACTTCTTCGTCACCGGCGATATCCACTCCGAGTGGGCCAACTCCATCTACACCGGCGACAAGGAAGTCGCCTGCGAGATGGTGACCACGTCTATCTCCGCGCCGAACGTCGACGAAATCCTGACCGAAGCCACCGGCATCTACCACGCGGAGGATAACTCGACCTCCCAGCTGGTAGAAGGCGCCATCAAGGACGCGAACCCCAACGTCAACCACCTCGACTACGACGCCCACGGCTATGCGGTCGCGCAGCTGCGCGCCGACGACGTTGAGATGCGCTACTACCGCGTCTCAGACGTCGAGGACCCCGAGGCGAGCGTCTCCCTGCACACCACCCGCACCTGGCGCGTGGACGGCGGCTTCGATCCCTCGGACGGCGCATAGACGAGCCTTGAGGGCGAATTAATCCCGCCTTAAGCGCGGTCTGCGGCCGATTCCGGGTAGACCATCGGCCGGCTGATCTTCAGCCCTACGGCGTCGCCGATCTTGGGGTGGTGCTCCAGCCCTACGCTGGCACGGAAGGTGTGCCCGGAGCCGGTCTCGGCCGTGACCGAATACGCCGTGGTCTCAAAGAGCACCGAGGTCAGCGTGGCGTCGACGGCGCCCTTCTGACCCGGCGCGGTGACCTCCACGGTGCGGGGCAGGACGACGATTTCTACCGCTCCGCCGTCGGGTGGGGTAGCGTTTCCGGCTTCCCGCTCTTGCCTTGCCGCCCAGGCGAAGTCCTCCCAACCAATACCGAGGTCTGGGCACTCCACTGCGCTGTTGCGCACGCGGCCGTCCAGCACCGTGGCGTCGGAGATAAACCGCGCCACCGCGGGACTGGCAGGGCAGTGGAGCAACTCCGGGGCCGTGGCTATCTGCTGGATGCGACCGTCGGCCAGGACCACAATGCGATCGGCGACCGCTAGGGCCTCGGCGCGGTCGTGGGTCACGTGGACCGCCGTGAGCCCCTGGGTGCGCACCAGGGCCGTGAGATCGCGGCGCAGTTTGTCGCGCAGCGGCTCATCGAGGGCAGATAGCGCCTCGTCGAGGAGTAGCACGCTCGGGTTCGCCACCACCGCACGGGCCAGCGCCACTCGCTGCTGCTGCCCGCCGGAGAGAGTAGAGGGCTTGCGTTTGGCCATACCCTCCAGCCCGACCATGGTTAGCACCTCGTGGATCCGCTCCCGGCACGAAGCCGCAGCAACGCCTGCCATCTTCAGCGGATAGCCCACGTTGTCCGCGACACTCATGTGCGGCCAGACCGCGTGCTGTTGGAAGACCATGCCCATGCGGCGCTTTTCCGGGGGCAGGCCTGCTAGATCCTCGCCCGCCACGCGGAGTACGCCCGCCGTGGGGTGGACGAACCCAGCAATAGTGCGCAACAGCGTAGTCTTTCCCGACCCGGACGGGCCCACGAGCGCGACGAATTCGCCTTCTTCGACCGCTAGGCTCACCGAGTCTAGGCCCCGAGTTCCGTCGGGAAAATCGACGGTCAGGTCTTGTAATTCCAGAAATGACACTTTTCTTATTTTCCTTCCCCGGGGGACCGGGCGGACAGCGCGAGCGCGACGATGCCCACCACGCTAAACATCAGCGATAGCGCCGCCGCCTCGTTATAAGCCCCTGCCTGCTGCAGATTGAAAACCTGAACGCCCAGGGTCGTGGTGCCCGGCGCGATGAGCAGAATCGACACGGTTAGCTCGCGCACCGCAGTGACCGCCACGAGCACCGCCCCAGAAATGGCGGCGGGGATCGCCATAGCGCCCGTCGTAGACAGCAACGCCCGCACTTGCCCGGCGCCGGACATCCGCGCGGCCTCCTCAACGGCTAGGGGAGTGGTCCGCAGGGGAGCCCGCACGGCTTGTAGGACCAGGGCGGTGAAGGCGCACACGTACGCGCCCAGGATGACCCAGATCGTGTTGTAGATGCCGGTGTAGCGGCCGAAGATCAGCCAGGCGATGCCCACGATCATGCCGGGCAATGCCGTCGGCAGGAGCACCACGAGCGTCAGAGCGGTATTGCCCCACAGGCGCGTGCGGGTCACGACCAGGCCGACCGCCCAACCGATGATGCCGCACAAAACGGCGGCGCTCAGCGCGAGGAAGAGCGAGTTTTGGAAGCCGTCAATAACCCGCGGGTTAGACACCGCGTTGGTGAAATTATCCAGGGAGATATTCTCCCACGTAAACGGCACACCCGGCGCAGGCAACAGGGCTCGGTACGTCAGCCCCGCCAACGGGCCCACGGCAATCACCAACGCCACCGACCACGCGATCGCAAAGACCACCGCGCGCAGAGCGCCCAGCTCGAAGAGCGCGGGTTCGCCCGTTGCCTGCAGCGTCGTCGCCGCCCGCAGGGACACCACGTGCTCAGCGATGACAGCGCCGATGCCCAGCAGGAGCAGCACCAGGCCCAGCGTGGAGACCACCTGGAGGGGATTCGAGACAGTGCCCGAGTCCATGAAGCGGTACATCATCGTCGCCAGCGTCTCGAAGCCCTGCGGCGAGCCCAGGATGGCTGGGATGCCGAAGTCAGCCAGGTTGGACACCGCAGTCAGCGTAAACGACGACAGCAACGCGGGCCGCAGCAGCGGGAGCGTGACGGTCCAAAAGACCATAAACGGGCCGGCGCCGGAGACCCGGGCCGCCTGCTCCAGATCCGCCGGCAGGCCCCGCAGCGCCGCAGCAATGATGATGTAGACCATCGGGTAGGAGTGGACCAGCATCAACACCGTCACGCCGTCGGCGCCGTAGATATTCCATACCGCAGTGCCGAAGAGGCGGTTAACCCCCTGCGCCGGCCCGAACAGCTGCATCCAGGCGATGGCCCCGATAAACGGCGGGACCAGCAGCGGGGAGAGCAGCAGCAGACGCAGCCACCGCGTGCCTGCCGCGTCAGTGCGGTCCAGCACCAGCGCCATGGCGGTGCCCACGATGACCGCGCCCACCGCGGAGAGCAAGGTGGTAAAGAACGAGTTCCACGCCGCCTGGCCCAACCCGCTATCCAGCAACAGGGGCCACTGGTTGCCGCCCAAAGCCAGGGCCACGACCAGAGACAGCGGGATGACGAAGACCCCGGCGACCACGAGCCAGGTGCCGAAACGGGCGAGGGAAACCCCCGACAACAGCGACGTGGCGCTGGGGGCGGTGCCGGAGGCCTTAGTGGCCTGGGCGCTTCGCTGAGTGTTTCGCGTAAGTGTACTTGCCAAGGCTTTAGTTCATCGCGTCCTGGAATACCTTGACCGCGGCATTCTTGTCTTCGGTCACGGTGTCCAGATCCGGGGTCATGAGCTCAATCTCGTCTAGGGCCGGGGTGTTCTCCGGCACTCCGACGTCGTCGCGAACCGGCAGGTAGGACTGCTCCACCGCCAGTTTCTGGCCTTCCTCGGACAGCAGGAAGTTGATGTACTTCTCGGCGGCCTCCTGCTGTTCACTATCGGCAAAGACACCAGCCGGCTCCGTGATGTAGGGTGCGCCCTCGCTCGGGTAGGCGGTGGCGATGGGCGAGCCTTGGGCAGCCAGGTCGCGCACCAGATAATCCACGACGATGCCCACCGGGCGCGAGCCCGATGCGATCTCCTGGGAGGTGGGCCCGTTGGACTCCGCCACCATCGGGGAGTTCTCACCCAGCTGGTTGATCCAGTCCTCGCCGAGCTGTTCGTGGTTCTTCCAGACCGAGGCGTTGAAGGCCGCGGCGCCGGAGACCGCCGGGTTCGGCAGAACGATTTTGTCGCGATACTCCGGGTCGACCAAGTCGGCCCATGACTGCGGGGCGTCAGCCTCATCGATAACGTCGGTGTTGTAGGCGATCACCGTCGGGATGATGCGGGTGCCGACGTAGTAACCGTCCTCCGAGACTGCCTCATCGATGAGACTGGAGGTGTCCACGTCCTTTAGCTGGCTCAGGTCGTCGCTGGCGACGTACTGGTCGAAGGTGGCGGAGTCCGCCGCCCACAGGACGTCGGCCTCAATACCGCCGGAGGACTTTTCGGATTCGATACGGGCATTCAGGTCGCCCGTACCCGCGCGGTAGACCTCCACGGAGATATCCGGGTGTGCCTTTTCGAACGCCGCGTTGATTTCATCAACCTTGTCCTCCGGCTCGGAGGTGTAGACCGTCAGGGTCGTCTGGTCGCCCTCGGCTGCGGGGTCGCCTCCGCCGTTGCCGTTTTAGGCTGGTTCGGAGCAGGCAGTTAACGCCAGCCCCACGGTCGCCACGCCCGCGATAACGGCTGCCGCACGCGGGCGGTGGGAGGGACAGTAGCGGCTAAAGGAACCGGAGAGTTTCATGCGCAAACTCCTTCATACAAGTGATAGAGATAGGGACTTTAGCGTGGGCTCTTTAGCTCAGAGCCTCGACACCATGTCTGACCATCCAAGTCCCCGGAGGTTAATACCAGGTTCTCTCCACGTTGCGCTGCGGTGAATTATCTCCCCGGCCAGTTTCGGCCTTTAGCCGTTGATGATGTGCGGGTAGGCCAAGCCCTTCAGTCCCTCCGCGCCGAATTCCACCCCGTAGCCGGAGGACTTAACGCCGCCGAAGGGCACACGGGGATCCACCCCGCCGTGGCCGTTGATCCACGTGGTTCCGGCCTCCAGCCGGGCAGCCACGCGGCGCGCACGCTCGCGGTCGCTGGACCAGACTGACGACCCCAGCCCGACATCCAGCTTGTTCGCCTACTCGATGGCCCACTCCTCGTCCTCGTAGTCAATGATCGGCAACACTGGGCCAAACTGCTCTTCCACCACGAGCGCGTTATCCGGATCGATGTCCTTGATCAACGTGGCGGGATAGAAGTAGCCCGGCGCGTCGTAGTCCGGTTCGCCGCCGAGCAGCACCGTGGCGCCACCGTTTTTTGCCTCCTTGACCAAGCGGTCGACGATCTCGAATTGCTGCTGGTTCTGCAGCGGACCAAGCACGTTGCCCTCCTCGAGACCAACGCCCATGGGGGAGTTTTTAGCCACCTCAATCTGGGCAGCCACGACGTCGTATTGTGCCGCCGGTACGTAGAGGCGCTTCATCGCCGCGCAGGTCTGGCCGGTATCAATGAATGCACCCCAGAAGAGATCGCCTGCGATAGCGTCGATGTCCGCGTCATCCAGGACGACGCCGGCGTCGTTACCGCCCAGCTCTAGCGTCAGGCGCGTCAGGTTGGCCGCGGAGGATTCCACGATCTTACGACCCGTGGCGGTCGATCCGGTGAGCATAATCTTGTCGATCCCGGAGTGCGTCGACATCGCCGCGCCTACTTCACCGTCACCGGTAACCACTTGGAGCACGTCCTCGGGCAGCACTTCGTTGATGATCTTCATCAACGCCAGCACGGATAGCGGCGTGTATTCGGAAGGCTTTACAACGACCGCGTTCCCCATCCGCAGCGCCGGGGCCACATGCCAGACGGTGATCATCATGGGCCAATTCCACGGGCCGATAGCTCCCTCCACGCCTAGGGGGCGGTAGTGCACCCCGGCCGTGATGTCGTCCTCCACCGCGGTGTAGTCCGGGGAATCGAAGAACGCCGTGCCGCGCAGCCAGGCCGAGCACGCACCGACTTCAAAGCGCGCGTTCGGCCCGTTGAGCGGCTAACCCTGCTCGCGGGAGAGCAGCTCCGCCAGCACCTCCGCGTGTTCCTCGATGGCGTCAGCAGCCTTGAGCAAAAGGTCGCGGCGGGCGGCATCCCCTATTCGGTCGAAGTCTTTCTGCGCTGCGCGAGCCTTATTCACCGCAGTGTCGACGTCATCCACCGTGCCGACGGGCGCGACGCCGACGACCTTCTTCGGTCGCCGGATTGATGATTTCGCGCCCCTTGTCCAAGTCGACGTCGGGGAGCAGGTCAGAGTAGTTGTGCACAGTGGTCATGGGAACTCCCTGAAAAGATTCAAAGGGCCAAGATTGATCCCCAGTATTGCACAGGTCACATATCAATGGTTTCACGTGAAACCATGAGGTTAGTTGGCGGTACCTTCCAGGCCCTGCCGGGCTTCCTCAGAGGCGCCCGGGACGCGCATCTCGAACTTCTCGAGGACTACCGTGTAGTCGAAGTAGCCCATGCGGGCGATCGGCTCGGCCTTGAGGATGTCGAGCAGCCCATCCTCGGTCAGATAATCGTCATCGATGTGAATCTTCTCGACCCGCGCGAATACGACGTCGATGCTGCCCTGGTTGGAGTTGCCCATGAGCCGTTGCGTGGACAGGTAGCGGCACTCGAAGTGGACCGGCGACTCCTTGACCATGGGGATGGGGTAGTTGTCCGCGTAGACCCTGTTTAGTCGAGGTGGTCCCACTCGCTCTCGTCCGTCTCGAGCGCCATGGCAGACTTGTTAACCTCTTCGCGGAGGGGATAGGTGGCCATGTTCCAGGCAAACCATCCGGTGCGCTCAGCATTAATGACCGTATCCTTGCGGCACCCGTCGGGGTAGTGGTTCGAGGAGAACATCACCATTGGCGGGTCAAACGTCAGGTTCTGCCACTGACTGTAAGGCGCGATATTTTCCCGACCGTCTTCGCTCACCGAGGAGAGCCATCCGATGGGGCGAGGCACGGTGCAGCCCTTAAACGGCGAGTGCGGCAGTCCGGAGCTTCCAGTTAACGGGTTGAACTTCATGGAAGAAACCTTCCTGGTTTGGTGGATGGGGCTGGCCGGTTAACGCAATACTATGCGCACCCGGAGAGCCCAGCACGTCCTTTTCACCCCGAATGCGAATGTTTCACGTGGAACACTGAGTCTCACAGGCGCGACGAAAATTCCGTTAGCCCCACTGCGCCTCGCACAGATTTTGACGACAATTTCCTTATTGACGCCTATCGCCCCTAAGCACCCGCAAAATACGAATCCCAACCACGCAGAATTGAAGCTCGACTTTGAGCGTCGTCAAAAGAATTGTTTTGCCGATAACAGCGGCCCTGGCTCTTTTGTGTACTTGCTTAGGCACAGCCGCGACAGTTTCTACCGTCGCCCCTTGGCTCACCGAGGTTACCGGTAATCCGCGGGCCGGCATACCTTATTCCGTTTGCTTTACGGTCTGCGGGCTCAGTTTCACAGTCTTTCTTGCCATCTGCACCTGGTTCTGCCTGACCCGGGGCGGGCGATCACGGGCCGCATTCTTGCTGCGCTCCCTAATCGCCATGATCATCTTGTGGATGGTAGCGGCAGTAGCCTGCAGCGTCTGGTTCACCATTGAGGTCAAAGACTTCGGCTACCCAGGAATCTTGGGAGTTCTCACTGCGCTGTCCATCGGCACTCTAATGGTCGATGTCCTACGTCGGGTCAAAGCGGGCATCGATTCGCGAGCCTAGGGGCCGACCCATAGCAGACTTAACCGGGGTGGATATCGACTATCCACCCCGGTTTTTGCGTACCCGAGGAGCTGGGCTGGGCCCTAGCTAGGCCTAGTTTGCGTAAGGGTCGCGGATGCCCAGGTACTGGACCTCGGTGTATTCTTCGATGCCCTCAGCGCCGCCCTCGCGGCCCAATCCGGACTGCTTCACGCCGCCGAAGGGGGCGGCGGCGTTGGAGATGACGCCGGAATTGAAGCCCATCAGGCCGAATTCCAGCCCGTCGGCAAGGCGCCAGAGACGGTCCGAATCCTCAGAGTAGACGTAGGAGGCTAGACCATACTCGGTGTCATTGGCCAGCTCGATGACCTCGGCCTCCGAGCGGAAGATCATGATGGGGGCGATGGGTCCGAAGATCTCTTCACGCATCACGCGGGCCCGGCTGGATACGTTGCTCAGGACGGTGGGGCGGAAGAAATAGCCCGGCTTCTTTACGGCGCGCTGATCCGTTTCCACGGTCGCGCCCTTGGAGACGGCGTCCTCGACGAGCTTCTCCAGGTTCTTGAGGGCTTTTTCCTCGATGACCGGACCACAGGTGGTCTTCTCGTCTAGGCCGTTGCCGAGCTTCAGCTGGCCCATCCGCTTGGCCAGCTTGCGGGTGAATTCCTCCGCAACGGATTCGTGGACGAAGAAGCGGTTGGCGGCGGTACAGGCCTCGCCCATGT
This sequence comes from Corynebacterium sp. 1103A, assembly GCF_055700955.1. Taxonomy (NCBI): domain Bacteria; kingdom Bacillati; phylum Actinomycetota; class Actinomycetes; order Mycobacteriales; family Corynebacteriaceae; genus Corynebacterium; species Corynebacterium sp. 1103A. The sequence continues at coordinate 25,018 of NZ_JASTTF010000012.1, read as the reverse complement.
TCCGCATCTTGGCGCCCATGGCACCCTCGACGGCCTGGTCGATATCGGCGTCCTCGAAGACGATGAAGGGAGCGTTGCCGCCGAGCTCCATCGAGGTGCGCAGGACGTTGTGGGATGCCGACTTGAGCAGCGAGCGGCCGACTGCGGTGGAGCCGGTGAAGGACACTTTCCGCAGGCGGGCATCGGCAAGCAGGGGATTGGAAATCGTGGAGGCGGACTGCCCGGAGACCACGTTGAGCACGCCCGCGGGCAGGCCGGCGTCCTCCATGGTCTTGGCGAAGTACTGCGCAGTCAGCGGGGTGAGCTTGGCGGGCTTGAGGACCATCGTGCAGCCGGCGGCCACGGCGGGTGCGACCTTGCGGGTCGCCATGGCCAACGGGAAGTTCCACGGGGTAATCAGCAGGCACGGTCCCACCGGCTTGCGGCGGGTAATCATGCGCAGCGTCCCCTCCGGGACGGGGGAGGAGTGGCCGTAAACGCGCACGGCTTCCTCGCTGAACCAGCGCAGGTACTCCGCGCCGTAGGTAACCTCGCCGCGGGACTCAGCCAAGGGCTTGCCCATCTCCAGGGTCATCAAGGTGGCGAAGTCTTCCGCGCGCTCGTGGACGAGCTCGAAGGCGCGGCGCAAGATCTCGGCACGCTCCCGCGGGGACGTTGCGGCCCACTGGTCTTGGACAGAACACGCGGAGTTCAAAGCCGCCAGGGCGTCCGCCGAGGACCCGGAGGCCATCGTGGCGATAACTTCCTTAGTGGCGGGGTTTTCCACCTCATAGGTGGAACCGTCGCTAGAGTCGCGCCACTCGCCGCAGATCAGCAAACCCTTCGGTACGCGACTGAGAAGCTCTTCCACATTAACTGCCATGTCCCACTCCTAAACTACTAATTGAGGTTCCCTTCTGATCGCCACTCTACACTTGTCTAGAAAAATGCGGCCCCGATCACACCTTCGGAAACGAATCGGGGATGGACACTCACTCGCGTCCTTATAGTCACTGTGACGTTATCTCTTGGTGACGTTGGTAACGTTGTGTTGCGACTCTGATCCCACGTTTGGCAAATGGTGGGCGGGGGAGGACATCCGCTAGGGTGGCAACTATGCGGAACGCGTTACTCATTGGTCTTGGCTGGGTATGCGTGGCCCTGGCGGCGATCGGGGTAGTGCTGCCCCTTCTGCCGACGACACCCTTCCTGCTGTTCAGCGCGTTCTGCTTCGCCCGCAGTTCCGAACGCTTCCACGCCTACCTCTACAACCACCGGGTCTTCGGCTCCTACCTCCGCAACTACGAGTCGGGCCAGATGAGTACCCGCCACAAGGGCCGCACGCTCAGCATCATGTGGATAGGCATCCTCGTCTCCGCCGCCTTGATCAACAAGCCCATCGTCTGGGTAGTGTCCATCATCATCGCCAGTTGCGTGACCGTGCATCTGTGGCGCCTACGGCCAGCGGAGACCCAAGAGCCCGCCCGGAATAAATAAATCTCCCGATTCGCTCCCAACATTCGGAGTTTCTACGATAGAATAGGTTTCATGAAGCAGAACACACTCAACGCCCAGTGGTGGTGGCTCGCTTAACGTAGCGGACCACCAGCTTCTAGTCATGTCTTAGGTCCGCTTAGCGCGGGCCTAGTGGTGTTTCCACACCTCTCTTGCTCGCGGTAAAGCAAAGTTCCCACCGCTTCCACACCTTCGACCCGCAAGAGAGGTCTTCAATGACGCTAGTAACCGCTAGCCAGACGCTGGCTTTTCACGGCGATACCGCAGCCGTGTTCCAAGAGCTCAGCACGCCGCACAACAGCCTCCTGCTGGAATCCGCGGACATCCAGTCCAAGGACAGCCTCAATTCCCTAGCCGTCCTCACCGCCGCCGCCAAGGTGGTCTGCCAGGACGATGAAGTCACCGCCACCGCCCTCACTGCGACTGGCCAGCAGATTGTTTCGCGCCTGAAGGAGCAGTTTTCCCACCGTTTACTAAGCGACTCCGCTGCTCAGGCCACGTTCCGCTTTAGCCGCTCCACGGCCATTGACGAGCGGGAGCGACTGCGCGAGCAATCAACGGTCTCCGTCCTCCGGGCTCTACAGGCGGACGCCGGCTACAGCGACGGGATGCTTCCCTTCGTCGCGGGCGGCTTCGCCTTCGACTACCTCGCCGGCTTCGAAGAGCTGCCCGCCGTCGCGGACGGCGCTAACACCTACCCGGACTACGAGTTCATAGTGGCCCAGGAGTTGCTGCACGTCGACCATCAGGCGGGCGAAGCTCACCTGCACGTGGTGGGGGTTGATGAGGGCCAGGTCGACCAGCAGCTGGGCGACCTGGTGCGCCGCGTCCATGGCGTTAGGGATAATCTACAGCGGGCGACCTCCACAGTGGGGGAGCCCAACACCACCTTCCAGGCGCGGGCGGACCGCACCGACGAGGAGTTCCGGGCCATCGTCGAGCAGATGAAGGAGCACGTTCACGCCGGCGATATCTACCAGGTCGTGCCGGCCCGGGCCTTTAGCATCCCCTGTTCGGACGCCTTCGCTGCTTACCGCGAACTGCGCGCGGCGAACCCCTCGCCCTATATGTTCTACGTGCGCGGCAGCGACTACGAGCTTATCGGCGCCTCCCCGGAATCCAACTTGAAGTACAATCCGGAGACCCACGAGCTGCAGCTGTATCCCATCGCCGGCACTCGGCCCCGCGGGTTGAACCCGGACGGCAGCCTCAACGAAGAGCTGGATGTCCGCAATGAACTGGACCTACGCACGGACTCCAAGGAGCTAGCCGAGCACACCATGCTAGTTGACCTGGCCCGCAACGACCTGGCGCGCGTCTGCGTGCCGGGGACCCGGAAGGTCTCCGCGCTGATGCAGGTGGACCGCTACTCCCGCGTGATGCACCTGGTCTCCCGCGTGACGGGCCAGCTGGACGAAGGCCTCGACGCCCTGGACGCCTACCGCGCGTGCATGAACATGGGCACGCTCTCGGGCGCGCCGAAGCTCAAGGCCACGGAGCTGCTCCGCAACGCCGAGGGGACCCGGCGCGGCTCCTACGGCGGGGCAGTGGGTTACCTCCGCGGCGACGGGGTGATGGACAACTGCATAGCCATTCGCTCCGCCTTCATTCGCGGCTCCCGCGCCATCGTCCAGGCCGGCGCCGGGGTGGTGCGGGACTCCTCGCCCCAGGCCGAGGCCGATGAAACCGTCCACAAGGCCATCGCCGTGCTGAAGGCCATCGCCACCGCCCACCACGCCGAATTGGAGGTTATCCGATGAGCGACAAGCGCCCCACCGTGGCCGTCATCGACAACCACGACTCCTTCGTCTACAACCTGACCGACGCGCTGCGCGCCTACGACGTGCACGTTTTCCGCAACACCGTGGACGTCGACGCGGTCCTGGAGACCCAACCGGACGTCCTTTGCCTCTCGCCGGGGCCGGGCCACCCGCGCGAGGCGGGCAACCTCATGGAATTCGTTGAGCGCGCCGCCGGCCGCATCCCACTGCTGGGCATCTGCCTGGGCTTCCAGGCTCTGTGCGAGCACTTCGGCGGCCCCGTCGAGCGCTGCGGCCCCGTCCACGGCCAGGCGGTTCCCATGCAGCTGACCGAGGAAGGGACCGCCAGCGAGCTTTTCGCCGGGCTGGGCACCGACGCCAACCCGGCGGCCGTGCCGGTCGCGCGCTACCACTCCCTGGGCTGCCGAAATCTCCCGGAACCGCTGCGGCCCTTGGCCACCACGGAGACCGCCATCGGTCCGGTCGTCATGGCCGCTGATAACGCGGAGGGCACCATCTTAGGCCTGCAGTTCCACCCCGAGTCCATCCTGAGCCCGACCGGCCCGCTAATCCTGGAGCGGTGCATCGCCCGGCTCAGCCCCGACTAGGGCGATGCTAACCCGAAGCAACCACCCCCTAAAGACTTAGAACTATCACTCAAGGAGTCCAGTACATGGCAAACCCCGAATCCCGCAGGATTCTGCAGCAGTTCCTCGACAACTACGAGCCGACGGTGGAGGAGGCTATGGAGGCCTTCGCCCCCTTGGCGGTCGGCGACTACGACGACATTCAGATCACGGCAATTCTTACGCACATCCGCACTCGCGGAGAGACCTTCGCGGACGTGGCCGGCGCGGCCAAGGCCTTCCTCAAGGTGGGCTACCCGTTCCCGATCACGGGCGAGGGCCTCATGGACACCGCGGGTACGGGCGGCGACGGCGCCAACACGATCAACATCACCACCGCGGCGTCGCTGGTCGCCGCCGCCGGGGGAGTGAAGATGGTCAAGCACGGCAACCGCTCGGTCTCCTCCAAGTCCGGCTCCGCGGACGTGCTGGAGGCGCTGAATATCCCGCTCGACCTCGACGCCCCGCGCGCCGTGCGGCAGTTCGAGGCCTCCGGCTTCACCTTCCTCTTCGCCCCGGCTTACAACCCGGCCGTCGCGCACGTGCAGCCGGTGCGCAAGGCGCTGGGGGTCTCCACGCTCTTCAACACCATGGGTCCGCTGCTGTCCCCGGCCCGCCCGGAATTCCAGATCATGGGCATTGCCAACCCCGACCAGGGCCAGCTCATCGCCGAGGTCTTTAAGGAGCTCGGCCGCAGTCGCGGCCTGGTGATCCACGGCGCCGGCACAGACGAGATCGCCACCCACGGCACCACGCTGGTCTGGGAGCTGCGCGACGGGGAGATCACCCACTACGAGCTCACGCCGGAGGACATGGGCATCGGCCGCCACCAGCTGGCCGACCTGGTTGGCGGTGAGGGCAAGGACAACGCCGCCGCCATCCGCGCCGTCTTCGCGGGACAGGGGAGCGAGGCCCACTTCGACACTATCGCGGCCACCGCGGGCGCCATGTTCTACCTGGACGGCCACGACGAAACCATCGCCGAAGGCGTGGCCCGCGCCCAGCAGCTGATCACCTCCGGCGAGGTCAACGCATGGTTGGCCAAGCACGAGGAGGCCGACTATGCCCAGTAATCCTTCTTCTGCGAATCCTTCCGGGGCTCTGCCCACGGTGCTGGAGAATATCGTGGCGAACCGCCGGAGGCACCTGCCGGAAATCCGGGAGCGCCTCGCCCATGTGGATATCTCCGCGCTGCCGCGCTCCGAGCGCTCGCTCTACGAGTCCCTTAAGGGAAGCAACCGCTTCATTATGGAGTGCAAGTCTTCCTCGCCGTCGTTGGGGCTTATTCGCTCGGATTATCGCCCCGGGGACATGGCCCGCATCTACTCGCGCTACGCCGCGGGCATCTCGGTGTTGTGCGAGCCCGACTACTTCGGCGGGGACTACGACCACCTGCAGACCGTCTCCCTGTCCACGCACCTGCCTGTGCTCTGCAAAGACTTCATCGTCGATCCTATCCAGGTTTACGCGGCCCGCTACTACGGGGCGGACGCCATCCTACTCATGATGTCAATCGTCAACGACGAGGAATTCGCCGAGCTCAAGGCGCTCGCAGACAAGCTCGGTCTCGACGTGCTCACCGAGGCGATCACCCCGGAGGAAGTCCAGCGCGCGGAAAACTTCGGCGTCGATATCATCGGCATCAACAACCGGAACCTCCACGAACTAAGCATCGACCTGAGCCGCACGGAGCGACTGGCCAGCCTGGTATCCCCGGGCAAGGTGATAATCTCCGAATCCGGCATCCGCGATCACACCACAGTCCGTCGTTTGGGCGCGTACGCCAACGCCTTCCTGGTCGGCTCCCAGCTGTCCTCGCAGCCGGACGTGGACCGGGCGGCCCGCGAGCTGGTCTACGGCACCCACAAGGTCTGCGGCCTCACCGCCCCGGAGCACGCCCAGGCGGCTCGGGCCGCCGGCGCCTGCTACGGCGGCCTAATCTTCGAGGAGGCCAGCCCCCGCAATGTTTCACGTGAAACCGCGGAAAAGATCATCAGCGCCGAGCCGGGCCTCCGCTACGTGGTCGTCAGCCGCCGCGAAGACGACTTCGCCGAGCTCGCCCTCCCCGGCGTCCACGCCATCCAGGTGCAGGCCCCGCACCAGGGCAGCCTGGACGGCGAGCGAGCTCTCATCGCCAAGGCCCAGGAGCAGACTGGGGGAGCGGAGGTCTGGCGCGCCGTCTCCATGACCGACCCCGAGCACGCCGCCCTCGCCGAAGACCTCTCCCGCGAGGCCGACCTCCTGGTCCTCGACTCCGGCCACGGCGGCACGGGCCAAACCTTCCGATGGTCGGATGTCCCCGACGCGGTGAAGGAACGCAGCCTGCTCGCCGGCGGCATCGACCACACCAACCTGACGGCCGCGCTGGCGGTCGGCACCCGCGGACTGGACCTGAACTCCGGGCTCGAGAGTCGACTGGGCTGCAAGGACACCGGGCGTATCGCCCGTGCCTTCCAGGAAATCCACACCAACACCGAAGCAACATCCCTGAACAGCTAAACCCAAACCAGAACATACAAGCACACAAGACAAAAGGAGATTCCCATGGCGGAAGTTTCACGTGAAACCAAGAAGACCATCCTCCCAGCCTATTTCGGGGAGTTTGGCGGGCAGTTCGTACCTGAGTCCCTCATCCCGGCCCTCGACCAGCTCGAGGCCGCCTTCGTCGAAGCGATGGACGACCCGGAGTTCCACGAGGAGCTGGCCGGCTATCTCAAGGACTACCTGGGCCGCCCGACCCCGCTGACCGAAGCGACCAGGCTGGGCGGCAAGGCCCGCATCTTCCTCAAGCGCGAGGACTTGGTCCACGGTGGCGCCCACAAAACCAACCAGGTCATCGGCCAGGCGCTTCTGGCTAAGCGCATGGGCAAGACCCGCATCATCGCAGAGACCGGCGCCGGCCAGCACGGCACCGCGACGGCGCTGGCCTGCGCGCTGCTCAACCTGGAGTGCGTGGTCTACATGGGCGCCAAGGACGTCCAGCGCCAGCAGCCCAATGTCTACCGCATGGAGCTCATGGGGGCGAAGGTGGTCCCAGTCGACACCGGCTCGGGCACACTCAAGGACGCCGTGAACGAGGCCCTGCGCGATTGGACCGCCACCTTCCACGAATCCCACTACCTGTTGGGCACCGCGGCGGGCCCGCACCCCTTCCCGACGATCGTGCGCGAATTCCATCGCGTCATCTCGACCGAGGCGAAGGCTCAGATGCTCGAGCGCACCGGCGGCCTGCCCGACGTAGTGGTCGCCTGCGTGGGTGGCGGCTCCAACGCCATCGGCATGTTCGCCGACTTCATCGATGAAGAAGGGGTGGAACTCGTCGGCGCCGAGCCCGGCGGCGAGGGCCTTGATTCCGGCCGCCACGGCGCGACCATCAACAACGGCACCGTGGGCATCCTACACGGCGCCCGCAGCTACCTGATGCGCAACGCGGACGGCCAGGTCGAGGAATCCTATTCCATCTCCGCCGGCCTGGACTACCCGGGCGTCGGCCCGCAGCACGCCTACCTGTCCGTCACCGGCCGCGCGAAGTACGTCGGCATCACCGACGCCGAAGCCCTGCACGCCTTCCAGCTGCTGAGCCAGAAGGAAGGCATCATCCCGGCCCTCGAGTCCTCCCACGCCCTGGCTTACGCACTCAAGCGCAACGACGAGGACATCACCATCCTGGTCTCCCTATCCGGCCGCGGTGACAAGGACATCGACCACGTGCGCGCCACCCTTAAGGCCCACCCCGAACTGCAACTGAACCAGGAGGACTAAAAATGACCGCCAACCGCTACGAAAAGATGTTTTCCGTCCTCACTGAGCGCAACGAGGGAGCCTTCATTCCCTTCATTATGCTCAGCGACCCGAACTCCGAGGACTGCCTGGCCACCATCCGCGCTGTCGTTAATGCCGGCGCCGACGCGCTCGAGCTGGGCGTGCCGTTCTCCGACCCGGTGGCCGACGGCCCAACCATCCAGGCCTCCCATATCCGCGCCCTCGACGGCGGTGCCACCGTGGATCTGGCTCTGGAGACCATCCGTAAGGTCCGCGCCGAATTCCCCGAGCTGCCCATCGGCATGCTCATCTACGGCAACGTCGCCTTCACCCGCGGCCGCGACAAGTTCTACGCGGAGTTCCACGACGCCGGCGCGGATTCCATCCTGCTGCCGGACGTTCCGGTGCGAGAGGGCGAGCCCTTCGCAGAGTCCGCCAACAAGGCCGGCATCGATCCCATCTTCATCGCCCCGGCCCGCGCCACCGATGCCACCCTTGCCGGCGTGGCAGCGCTTTCCGAGGGCTATATCTACGCCATCTCCCGCGACGGCGTGACCGGTACGGAGCGCACCTCCGAGACGCTCGGACTCGAGGAGGTCGTACACAACGTCGCGCGCCACGACGGTCCGCCGGTCCTGCTCGGCTTCGGCATCTCCCAGCCGGAGCACGTCCGGGATGCCATTGCCGCTGGGGCTTCCGGCGCCATCACAGGCTCCGCCATCACCCAGATCATCAACGAATACGTCGAGCGCACCGATCCGGACGATGAGCACTCGCCGGCCCGCGTGACCGACCGAGAAGCACTCGACGCCAAACTTGGCGAGTATGTCTCCGCGATGAAGGAAGCCACCCGCCGCTAGGCACAGGCACGCAGTACTGACCGGAAGACAAAAACCGCCGGTCCTTCTCGGACCGGCGGTGTCGTCATTTTTTTAGTCGCTGCTGCCGCTGACTGGCCGAGCACAACCATCGGCGTCGTCAGTAGGGGAAGGGGCAGGAGACTGGCCACTCGCGTTCTTGGCCGGGCGGGCCGGCCACCAGAAGCGCTCGCCCAGCAACTGCACCACCGCGGGCACGACCAGGGTGCGCACGATCAGCGTGTCCAGCAGGACGCCAATGCACACGATAACGCCGATCTGAGCCAGCACCACCAGCGGCAGGACGCCTAGGGCGGCGAAGACCGCGGCCAGCAGAATGCCGGCCGAGGTGATGACGCCGCCGGTCGCGGCCAAGGCAGTGTAGATGCCTAAGGCGGTGCCCTCCCTAGCGGCGTCCTCGCGGGCGCGGGTCACTAGGAAGATGGTGTAGTCCACGCCTAGGGCGACGAGGAAGACGAAGGCGTAGAGCGGGGTGGTGGAGTCGAAGTTGTTGAAGCCCAGCAGGTAGTGGGATACCCACCAGCCCAGGCCCAGCGCCGCGATATTGGTTAGAAGGACCGAGGCGATCATGATGGCCGGGGCCACCAGGGCCCGCAGCATGACCACGAGGGCGACGAAGATCAGCACGAGAACGAGCGGGAAGATGAGCTGACGGTCGTCGGCAGCTGCGGTCTCCGCGTCGGCGAGCTCCGCGTCCGGGCCGCCTACAAGCGCGCCGTCGAGCTCGCCGCGCAACTCCTGGAAGTCCGCGCCGCTGACTTGCAGCAGGGTCCAACCCTCAACACTGCCTTGTTCGCGCCCGCTAGCGCCCATCTGCTGCAGCTGTTCCTGTGTCAGCTCCACATCCTGGGTGGCCACCACCGGTGGAGTGGCGGACTGATCCGGGAAATCGCGGCTGAGCTCTTCCGCGGCGGTGATGGACTCGGGGGTGTCGATGAATTGCTCGGACTGGGTCAGCCCGGTGTTGGTCTGGAAATACCCGGTACAGCAAATGCCGAGCACCAGCAGGGCCACGGCCACGACCTTGCGCGGGCGCTGGCGCACCCAGGAGCCCACCTTCGCCCACACGCCGTGGTTCGGGGTGTCGCCTTCCCGCGGGATGCGCGGCCAGAAGATCCACCGACCGAACAGGGCCAGGAAGCCGGGCAGGGCGAAAAGCGCGAAGAGCCAGGCGATCGAGATGCCGACGAGCGCGGCCGCACCCAGGCCCTGGGTAGTAGGCACCGACGACAGCAGAAGGCAGGCCACGCCCACGATGACGGTGGCCGCGGAGGCGGAAACGGTCTTAGCCGTCGGCGTCCACGCCTGCGCCATGGCGGTGAATCGGTCCGCGGTCCCGGTCAGCTCGTCGCGGTAGCGGGAGATAAGCAGCAGCGCGTAGTTCGTACCCGCGCCGAAGACGAGCACCGACAGGATGCCAGCCGTGGACTCGTTCCAGGACAGGCCGAAGGCGTCGAGGACATAGGTGAACGCGGTGGCCGCGGTGCGGTCGGCGACGCCGATGACGGCCAGCGGCAGGATCCACAGGATGGGGGAGCGGTACGTGACGATGAGCAGGAAGGCGACGATAGCCGCCGTCACGCCCAGCAGCAGGAAGTTCGCCCCCTCGAAGACGCCGGCCAGATCCGCCTGGATGGCGGCGGGGCCGGTGGCTTGGGCGGAAACTCCCGCGGGCATCTCCGCGTTGATATCCGCGCGGAGCTTCTCGACTTCCTCAGCGTTTTCCGAGGCGGTGCCCGCATTCACGGTGACGGGCAGCAGTGCCGCGGTACCGTCCTCGCTGGGGATGAGGGCCTCGCCCCACTGGGAGGTCACTTCCTTGAGGACGGGCAGGTCCAGCGGCTTCGCGGACTTGAGGTACACCAGCGCGGTGCTGCCGGACTCGCCGCCGGAGTTCTGGGCTGAGTACTTCTCCTGTAACTCGGCAACCGTGGTGGAATCCATGCCGGTCGGCGCGGTGGCCGTGGCGGATTCCGGCTGGTCCACGCCGCCTAGTGCGCTCACGCCTAGGCCGAGGACCAGCAGGACTAGCGAAACCCAACGCAATAAGTATATTCGATGACGGGTCATGTACCCAGGATACCAGTGTTGCCCAACTGGGCTCAGGGCCTCCGGCTACGTCCACTCGTCCTGGGAAACCACACGCGCGGCCTCGACGTTAGCGGGCTCGCCCTCCGCGTTGACCTTGCCGCGGGCGAACTTGTCCACGATCATCGCGATGGCGCCGTCGCCGGTGACGTTCGCCGCGGTGCCCACGGAGTCGACGGCGATGTAAGCCGCGATCATCAGGGCGACGAGGTTGTCGTCGAAGCCCATGTTCTGGCTCAGCAGGCCGACGGCGACCATGACCGCGCCGCCGGGCACGCCTGGGGCGGCAATCATGGTGATAGACAGCAGGACCATGAATCCCATAGCCGCGCCGAAGCTGACGTCCATGCCGGTCAGGTAGATGATGGCGAAGGCGTAGAGCATCAACTTGATCATCGAACCCGCGATGTGGATGGTCGCGCACAGGGGGACCACGAAGCTGGCGACCGGCTTGGAGATGTTGTTCTTCAGCGCGTTTTCCAGGGTCACCGGGATGGTGGCGGCCGAGGAGGAGGTACCCAGCGCGATGGCATAGGCCGGCAGCATGTTCTTCAGCGCTTTGAAGGGGTTCTTGCCGGTAATCGCGCCGGCGATGAGGTACTGGATGACCAGGTAGACCAGCGTCATAGCCACAGACAGCAAGAGGACCTTGCCGAAGGCGACGAGCACGTCGACGAGGTTGCCGTTCATGCCCAAATCCAGGAACATGCCGAAGATATAGAACGGTAGCAGCGGGATGACAAAGCCCCAGATGACCTTGACCACTACGTTCTCAAGCTCTTTGGTGACGTTGTAGAGGTTGTCAGATTTGACCTGGGTCATGGCCACGCCGATGCAGAAGGACAGCAAGAGGGCGGTCATGACCTCGATGGGCGCGGGCATCTCTACCTCGAAATAGGGTTCCAGCGCGCCCGCATCAATATCGGAGACGTTGGTGTCGATGGACTGGCCGGCCAGCATCCACGGGTAGACCAGCAGGGAGACACCATAGGCCAGAAGGCCCGCGATGATGGTCGAGCCCCAGGCGATGCCGGCGGTGACCCCGAGCCACTTGCCCGCACCGCGGCCAAGGGCGGCAATGGCGGGGGCGATAAGCGCGAAGATCAGGACGGGGATGAAGAAGTTAAGGAAATTGCCGAACAGCCCGTTGAAGGTGGCAAAGACCCGGCCCAGCCATTCCGGCGCAATAAAGCTTAAGCCGATGCCCAGCACGATGGCCACGGCGATCCGGAACAACAGGTTCTGGCTCAGTGTTTTCAATTTCATGATGTCACTAACTATTTTTATATCCTGCGCACCGCCGGTTCGTCGGTGCGCAGGATGAAACTTTCAAAGACAGCGGGCCAATCACAAAATATTTTCTATCGATCGACCTGAATTAGAGTGTACCCAACGGGTATGACCCGTCGGAAGGGGGGATAGCTAAGTGCACCCGCCGACAATTGCTGCCCGCCCGGCCTAGCGGGTTAGGATATGAGGCATGGTCGTTCTCGGTATTATCATCCTCATCCTCGCCGCGGTTTTGATCGTGGTCGGAGCCCTCGCCACCGCTCGCAAGTTGCCGGGTAACTCGGTTGCGGGCCTGCGCGTCGAAGAGGTCCGTAAGTCCCGCGAGGCCTGGGATGCCGCGCACGCCGTCGCCGGCCCCGTATGGTTCCTCGGGGGAGTAGCGCTCGCCTTCGGCGGGGTCGTCGCACTGACCGCGACCGGCTGGATGTGGCTCATCCCGGTGGCAACCGCCATCATCGCCGTCATTACCCTGTCGGTGGGCGCCAACCTGGGCGCGCGTTCGGCGTTCCTGTGGGATCAGGCCAACAACGCCGACGAGGGGTGTGGCGACAGCTGCAACTGCGGCACCGGCGGCTGCGGCAGCGACAGCCCGGCGGAAGCCACGCCCGCGCAGATCGATCTCGACGCCGTCCGCCAAGCAGCCAACCGCGCGGATCAGTAGCCGATCCCCGGCCTACGGCCCCACCGCGGGTAGGGCGTAACACCCACCACTATTGTCACTGTGACAAAACCATAGTGGTGGGCCTTTTTGTATTTTCTGCCGCCTGGGTGGTTCTCCGGGCATGCCCGCGGCGATGGAAGGATAGCCTGCCGTAAATAGTCTTCCCGCCAGCCGAGGGATAGAGTAGGGGTCATGACTATGAAGTGTTCACGTCGCATGTTCCTGCTCGGGACCGCCACCACCTTCGCTGGCGCTTACCTCGCCGCCTGCGGCAAGGAGGCCTCGGCGGAACTCGCCGCCACCGAGATTCCGGTCGGCTCCGCCGTCATCGTCGACAACGTGATTTTCGCCCAGCCGGAGGAGGGGCACTTCAAGGCCTACTCGCAGACCTGCCCTCACCAGGGCAACCCCATCACCGAGGTGGAGGGCTCGCATGTCATCTGCACCTCTCACTACACCGAGTACGACATCACCGACGGCTCGGTCGTCTCCGGGCCCGGCCGCGATCCGCTCGAAGAGATCTCCGTGGAGGACGACGGCACCACAGTGAAGACCGTCTAAAGTTTCACGTGAAACCCCGCCGACGAGGGGAAGGCGGGGCGTAAACTGCGGTACATGCTCAACGCACTGCGCCGACTAGATCCGCTCATCGTTCTGATCGTCACGGCGGTCCTTATCGCGATCGTCTTGCCCGCCCGGGGACAATTCGCCGAGGTCTTCGCGGCTCTCACCAACATCGCGATCGTGCTACTCTTCTTCCTCTACGGCGCGCGGCTGTCCACCCGGGAGGCGCTCGCGGGCCTGAAGCACTGGAAGCTCCACCTGACCATTCTGGCGGCCACCTTCGTAGTCTACCCACTCATCGGCATGGCCCTGCGGCCGTTGTCCTTCGTGGTGGGCGACGAGCTCTACCTGGGCATTCTCTACTTGATGCTGGTCCCGTCCACGGTGCAATCCTCTGTCGCCTTCACCTCCATTGCGCACGGAAACGTCGCGGGCGCCATCGTCTCTGCCTCGTTGTCTAACCTCGCCGGAGTCATCCTCACCCCGCTGCTGGTGATGCTGTGCATGGGCGCCGGCCACGGCATCCACATCGACTCCTCGGTCTTTCTGGAAATTTCCCTCTTGTTGCTCCTGCCCTTCGTCCTGGGGCAGCTGACCCGCCGCTGGGTGAAGAACTTCGCAGCCCACAAGGCCACCAAGGTCGTGGACCGCGGCTCCATCGCGATGGTGGTCTACTCCGCCTTTTCCTCCGGCGTGGTCGGAAAGATCTGGTCCGATATCGGGATAGGCCAGCTGTTCTTCCTCATCGCCTTCGCCGTAGCGCTGGTCAGCGCCGTGTTGTGGCTGACCCGCTGGGTGAGTGCCCGGCTTGGTTTCGCGCGCCCCGACGTCATCGCCATCGAATTCTGCGGTTCGAAGAAATCACTGGCCACCGGCCTGCCGATGGCCTCAGTCATCTTCGCCACCGGAGGCGGGCAGCTGGGGCTGCTCATCCTGCCGTTGATGATCTACCACCAGGTCCAGCTGATGGTCTGCTCGTGGTTGGCCGCCCGCTACGCCCGCCAAGAGCCTGCGGCCGAGGCACGTTAAACATCGGACGGGCTAGGCATTAGACTTGAGTGCCATGACTTCCGCAGAGACCACCGGCAGCGAAAAAGCGCTGCTCTACGTCAAGACCACGCTGAGCATCCCCGGCGCCGGAACCGCCATCCACGTGGCCGAGATGCAGCAACTCGACGCCCGCAGCTGCCGCATCCACCGTCTGATCGCGCAGACCCCGGACGGGCAGATCGCCGGCGCGGTCAGGGGCGATAAACGCGTGGGCAGCATCGATAAGCCGAACAGCACCGTGCCGCACCCGGACAGGTACGCGTCCTACCCAGATATCGACGCCGAATACCTTAACTCGGCGGACTTCGAGTCCCTCTGGGTCGAGGCCCAGCTGTGCCATCCGGGGCTCTAGAAGACGAAATTCACCAGCACCATGTAAACGGCGGTGCCGCCCAGGATGGACAGGCCGGACTCGCGCCGCCACAGGTGCAGGCCTGCGGTCACGGCCGCGCTCAGCAGGGCGGCCAGGATGCCGCCCGGGGCCGCAGACTGCCCGACGATGGTGTAGACCACCAGCACCACCATCACGCCGACCGGCATGGTCCGGCCCAGCACGCCGACCAGGTCGCTGCCGCGCAGCGCCCGAACGAAGCTAAACGGGATCTGCCGCAGGAGGATCGTCACAACGCAGACCGGGACGAGCACGGCCAGGATCATGGATAAGCTCACGCCGGCCGGCATTAGCGTTCACCTCCCGGCCCGTCGGCGCCGCGGCGACGCCACTCGATGACCCCATCAAAGCGCGGAGAATACACCCGGGCCAGCAAGAACAGGAAATAGGCCATCAAAGCCACCATGAGCACCTGGTTGGGCGTGATGACCACGGCCAGGACTCCCAGCAGGGCGGCAACCACCGGCAGGGAAAAGTCCGGGTTGTTGCGGAAGGAATCCAGCGCCAGCACCACGAACAAGGCCACCAGCGCGAATTCCATCCCCTGCACGTTGTCCGGTATGGCCTGGCCCGCCAGCGCGCCCACCACGCCGCCGCCCACCCAGAGGAACTGGGCGAAAAGATGGATGGTAAGTATCCTCCGCCCGGTCAGGGCGGAGTCGTGGGGCAGTGCCGAGACGATCGCGTAGGTCTCATCCGTCAGCGCGTAGGTGGAATAGACCTTCCCGCCCACCGAGGAGATGCGGTGCCGGGGGAAGCTCAACCCGTAGAAGATGTGGCGGAAGTTAACCATGAAGCCGGTCAGCGCCGCGGAGACCGGGCCCACCCCGGAGGTAACCATGCTGATGGCCAAAAACTCCATGGAGCCGGCATAGATGACAATTGAAAAGATAGGCGCCCACCACCAGTCGAAACCGGTTTGGATGATCAGGACACCGAAGGCCAGGCCCAGAGGAACCAGGCCCAAAGCTACGGTCCAGGTGTCCTTCAACCCCTGGCGAACATCAGCGTGCATGCGCCTATCGTAGCGGCGGCAGGCCCATCGCCGCCCCAGAAAACAGAGAAATATTCTAGTTGTCGTCCAAGTCGGCGGGGAAGGTGAAATACAGCGGCAGCGGCATGGGCTGGCGCTTCATCACGTCCGCCCACAGATCGGCCGGGCCGGGCGTTAACACGTCTTGGGCCAGCGCCGGGGCGACGAACCAGTCGCCGCGGTCGATCTCCTGCTGTAACTGGCCCGGGGCCCACTCGGCGTAGCCGGCAAACAGCCGCATCCCGTCGAGGGTCTGCGCCAGAAACTCCGGGTCGGCGCGCATGTCTACGTGCGCCAGCCGCGGGGCCAGGCGGCTTAGCTGCGGGTGTTCCTCGAAGCGCACGCCCTGCTTGGTCATGCCCAGGCCCACCACGGACTGCTGGTTGAGCGGGCCGCCGATGTAGAGGGCCTGCGGCTTGGCGACCACCGGCAGGTATTCCGGCAGCACGTTGAAGACCGCCAGCTCGCTGCGGGTCGTCAGGTTCACGCCGAAGGTCAGGTAGTCGTCGTGCTGGATGAGCAGGATGACCGAGCGGGCAAACTCGGCAGAGAACATGCCCGGGGCTGCTACCAGCAGTTGGCCGGGCTCCGGGTCGTTGCGTTCGAGGGCATTAAATAGTCGGTCCGCGTACATTAACTACCAGACTCCCACCAAGCACGTAGCTTTGCAATCGCTTCCTCGCGGGGCAGCGGGCCCTGCTCCAGGCGCAGTTCCTTCAAAAACGACCAGGCGCGGCCCACCTCCGGCCCCGGCTTCAGCCCCAGGATCGACATGATCTCATTGCCGTCCAGATCCGGGCGCACGCGGGCCAGGTCTTCCTTTTCCTGGATCTCCTGGATGCGTTCCTCCAGGTGATCGTAGGTGCGCTGCAGGCGGCGCGCCTTGCGCTCGTTGCGCGTGGTGCAGTCCGCGCGCACCAGCTTGTGCAGGCGCGGCAGCAGCGCGCCGGCGTCGGTGACGTAGCGGCGCACGGCGGAATCCGTCCACTGCCCCTCGCCGAAGCCGTGGAAGCGCATGTGCAGGTAGACCAGCTGCGCGATGTCCTGGGTCATGCCCTTCGGGAATTTCAGGGCGCGCAGGCGCTTGCGCACGAGTTTCGCGCCGACCACCTCGTGGTGGTGGAAGGTCACCTTGCCGCCGGTGGTGTCCCGGGTATCCGGCTTGCCGCAGTCGTGCAGCAGCGCCGCCCAGCGCAGGACCAGGTCGGGTCCGTCTTCTTCCTGATCCATCGCCTGCCGCATGACCTGTAGGGAATGGGCGTAGACGTCCTTGTGCTGGGCATGCTCGTCCGGGGCCATACGCATGGCGGGGATCTCCGGGATAACAATCTCGGCGATCCCGGTATCAACCAGCAGGTCGATACTCACCCACGGCGCAGTACCACCGACCAGCTTGTCCAGCTCAACGCGGATGCGCTCGACGGTGATGCGCCGGATCTCGCCGGCCATGTCCTGCATAGCGCCGAAGACCCGGTCGGCGACGTGGAACTCCAGCTGGGAGGCGAAGCGGGCGGCGCGCAGCATGCGCAGCGGATCGTCGTGGAAGGAAATCTCCGGCGCGTCCGGGGTGTCGATGATCCCGGCAACGAGATCCTCCAAACCGCCCAGCGGATCGTGGAATTCGCGGCCGCCGTCGGCCTTGAGCTCAACCGCCATGGCGTTGATCTTGAAATCGCGGCGGACCAGGTCCCCGGCCAGGGTGTCGCCGTAGACGACCTCCGGGTTGCGGGAGTCGCCGTCGTAGGAATCCGCGCGGAAGGTGGTGATCTCGATCTGCTGTCCGCGGTAGACCGCGGAGACGGTGCCGAAGGCGATGCCGGTGTCCCAGACCTTCTCGGCGTAGTCTTCCAAGATCTCCTGGACGACGTCGGGGCGGGCCGGGGTGGTGAAGTCAAGGTCATTGCCCAGGCGCCCCAGAAGGGCGTCCCGGACGGAACCACCTACCAGGTAGAGCGGGAAGCCGCGCGCTGCGAAGCGCTCTACCAGCCCGCTCAACAGGTCACTGAGTTGGGCAATCGCGGATTCTGCCCGCGCCATAACGCCGATTAGCTGAGTGTCCTGAAAATTCACGCACGTTAGTCTACTACGATTAACTAGGATGACTAACCACAACGAGGCCAGCCCGAAGGCCAGCAACACCAACGCCGCGCCCGGCGGCGAGCCTGCGGCTGCCACGGCAGGCGGGAACGGTTCCGGCTCCTCGCGTCGCGGGGGCCGCGGTCGCTCGCGCCGGCGCGGCGGGGCCAAGTCGCGGCGCGGCGGGCGCGCGAACAACGCCCGCAAGGGCGGCAAGAATACCCGCACCCATTCCAAGTCCCGCGGCGGGCGCGGCGGCAACAACTCCTGGCGCCAGGCGACGGCCAGCCACATGACCACCCGGGACGAGACCTCGGCGGGCGGCCTGGTGGTCTCCGGCCTCGCCGAAGCCGTCCACAACGGCGGCGAGGTGGATCTCACCCGCATCTACGTGGCGCTAATCGGCCGGCTCGACCGCCGGGGCCGCCTGCTGTGGTCCATGCCGAAGGGCCACGTAGAGCCCGGGGAGCCGCGGCGCACCACCGCTGAGCGCGAAGTCTGGGAGGAAACCGGCGTGCGCGGCGAGGTTTTCGCCGATCTGGGCACTATTGATTACTGGTTCGTCTCCGACGGGGTGCGTATCCACAAGACGGTGCACCACCACCTGCTGCGCTTCGTCGACGGCATCCTCAACGACGAGGACCCGGAGGTCACCGAGGTGGCCTGGATTCCCGTCTCCGAGCTCATCGAGCATTTGGCCTACGCGGACGAGCGCAAGCTGGCCCGCATTGCCCACGACGTCCTGCCGGACATGGCCCGTCAGGAGGCAGCTGCCGGGAAGGCCACGCCGCGGTGATGGGACGCCGACTCCGCCGCTTGACCGCCGGTACGACCGCCTGCCTGGCCGTAGCGCTCGGAATCAGCACCGGCGGCCAGGCGGCCGCCCCCGACGCGACCGCGCAGGACACTGAATTCGCCGCCTGGGGCCAGGCGCGCCAGCCGGACCAGCTGGACCTCGAGCTCATCGAGGCCAACCCGGTCCAGGTGGGTGACGCGCTGACCGTGCGCTTCCGGATCCACAACCCGACTGATCAGGCCGTGGAGGATCTGCAGGTCACCACCCGGCGCGGAGATGCGGTGGCCACCACCGCCGAGGCCCGCACGCAGCTGGCCCAAGGCTCCTTCCCGTATTTCGGCCCCAGCGCCAACCCCGGGCCCCTGGGACCCGGGGAGACCCGGGAGGTCAGCCTGACGATCCCGACTGGGCTGGAGGGCGAAGGCTCTTTGGCCATGACCGAAGCCGGTATCTACCCGTTGCTCTACACGCTGACCGGCACCCGCGATGGGGAACCGGTCAGCCTGTCGGAGGACCGCACCCTGCTCGACCTCGCCCCTAAACCTGACGAAAAGGAACAAGGCGAAGCCGCGAGCCCCGCGGCCGAAGACGCAGAAAACATGGAAGAGACAGAGAACTCCGAGCCCCACGACCTGTCCGTTATTTATCCGATTACTGACACGGTGGACATCGTGCCGGGGGATACCGGCGGGCAGTCGCTGATTTTGGAGTCCGATCACTTGGCCCAGTCCCTCTCGCCCGGGGGACGGCTGGATCGCCTGGTAGATAGCTACCTGTCCCACGACCTGCAGGGCGCGGCCTGCGCGGCGTTGGACCCGGCGCTACTCAGCGTGGTCGAGCGCATGGAAGACGGCTACACCGTCCATGATTCCCGGCCCTCAGTGGCGCACCAGACCAAGCGCCTGCGCGATTCGTGGTTTAACGATGACGCGGACTACCGCGGCAAGACCGGGCAGGGCAGTAGGGCCGCCGGCGAGTGGCTGGCTAAGATCAAGCAACTCGACTGCGTTATGGCCATGCCCTGGGCGGACGCGGATCCTTCCGCCGTGCGCAATGTAGACAACGCCTGGCTCGACCACGAGGCCTTCGCGCACGGCGCCGAGATTATCGAGCGCCTGGCCGGCCGCCCGCTGGCCAGCAACGCCCTGGTGGGCAGCAAGGGCTACGTCACGGAAGACCTCGGCCGGCCCGCCGTCGTGGCCGACAACAGCATCTGGGAAGGCCAGGCGCTTTCCTTTGACGCATCTCTGGGGAGCCTGCTGGCCCAGACCGGGACGCAGCCGCAGACCACGGCCTATTCCAACCCGGAGCTGCGCTACGACTACCGGGTGGACTCCGTCCTCGCGCGGGACTTGAGCGCTGCCGCGGCCCTCCGGCTAGGGGCCCAGGAGGACGACACCCTGGCCGTGCTGCCCGCCACCCTGGAGCCGGCCACCGCCGACCAGGTGCTCGCCGCGGGCGAGGCCGTACTGGGGGATCACACCGCGCGCGCCAAACCAATTTCCGCGCTGCCGCTGGAAACCAGCGAGGCGGCGGAGCAAGGTTTGTCGGCCGGCAGCCCCTACGTGGACCCGGCTGCTTTCGATGCCACCCAGACCGGGCGCGTCAAGCAGCAGGCGAAGTACGCCGACGAGCTGACCAAGATCATGGTCAACGATCCGCATATCGCGCTGACCCGCTACGGCTTTACCCAGCCGTTGCGCCACGATCTACTCACGGCGCTTTCGGCCACCCGGCGGACCACCCTGCCGACCGCTAAGGAATCGGAAGAGGCTTCCACCCGGCGCCTGGACGCCAACTCGAACACGCTGCAGGAGCTGCGCTCCTCGGTGACGCTGTTGCCGCCCGGCAACGTCTACACGCGAGTCTCGGAGTCCTCGCCGCTGCTCATCGTGGCGGAAAACGGCCTACCGCTGCCGGTGGAAGCCACGCTGGAGTACCAGGGCCCGGATAACGCCCGGTTAAACACGCCGGAGCGGGTTCGGATCCCCGCCACCGGCTCTATTACGGTGAACATGACCGCCGATCTGCCCGAGCAGACCGACCGCATCCGTATGGAGCTGTGGCTGGCCACCCCGGAATCCGACATGATCTCGCAGCCGATAAGTATCGCCGTGCAGACCCGAGCCGGTATCCTCAGTGTCTATGGCATCGGCATCGCCGCTGCACTCGCAGTAGGTTTGGCCCTTCTTTTTAAGGTCGGGCGCAAGAAGAAATCAGAGACGTAAAAAGAGCTTAAGTTTTTCTATGACCAACCAGCAGGGCCGCGAGGCTGAATCAGAACCCAGGCACGAAGAACCGAAACCCGCCGGCCTCCGTGGGCGGATCGTTTCGGCGTCGCCGCCGGCTCCCGTGCCCACCCGCCGCGAGTCGGTGAACGTGCCGGCCGCGGAGCCGGTGAAGGACAAGTCGGACCTGCGCGGCAAGAATGCCGATCAGTCCACCAGCGATCGCGACGTCGTGCGCGCGACCGGCACGATGGCCATCGCCACGCTGCTGTCGCGTATCACCGGCTTCCTCCGCCAGATGCTCATCGGCGCCACCCTGGGCGCGGCCGTCGGCACGGCGTTCAGCTCCGCCAACCAGATCCCCAACCTCGTCACCGAGATCGTGCTAGGCGCGGTGCTGACCTCGCTGGTGGTGCCGGTGCTGGTGCGCGCGGAGAAGGAGGACTCCGACCGCGGCGAGGTCTTCATCCGCCGGCTGTTCACGCTGGCCTTTAGCCTTCTCGGCGTGGTCACGCTGCTCTCGGTGCTGTTTGCTCCGCTGCTGACGGAGTTGATGCTGCCCGAAGATTCCAAGGCGAACTCGATCCAGGCGATCTCCTTTGCCTACTTCCTGCTGCCGCAGATTTTCTTCTACGGGCTCTTCGCGCTGTCCCAGGCGGTGCTCAACACGAAGAACATCTTCGGCCCGGGCGCGTGGGCGCCGGTGATCAACAACATCATCTCTATCTCGGTGCTGTTGATGTACCGCTTCCTGCCGGGCAGCCTGCACCCGGACGCGCCCAGCCCGGTGACCGACCCGCACGTCATCCTGCTGGGCTTGGGCACCACCACGGGCGTGGTGGTCCAGGCGCTGATCCTGCTGCCGTACCTGAAAAAGGCCGGCATCAACATGCGTCCAATGTGGGGCCTGGACGACCGCATCAAGCAGTTCGGCAGCATGGCGGTGGCCATCATCGCTTACGTGGCCATTTCCCAGGCCGGCTACGTAGTCACCTCCCGGGTGGCCGCGCACGCCGACGCCGGTTCGCCGCTGGTCTATCAGAACGCCTGGCTGCTGCTGCAGGTGCCCTACGGCATCATCGGCGTCACGCTGCTGACCGCCATCATGCCGCGGCTGTCGCGCAACGCGGCCGACGGCGACGTCGACGGCGTGGTCCGGGACCTGACCCTGAGCTCCAAGCTGACCTTCATCGCGCTGATCCCGATCGTCATCTTCATGACGGTCTTCGGCACGCCAATCGCACGCGCTCTTTTCCAATACGGTTCCTACGGCGCCGACAGCGCCGAGCAGCTCGGCCTGACCATCAGCTTCTCCGCCTTCACGCTGATCCCTTATGCGCTGGTGCTGCTGCACCTGCGCGTCTTCTACGCCCGCGAGGAAGCCTGGACCCCGACGTTTATCATCGCCGGCATCACCTTCACCAAGGTGGTGCTGACCCTGCTGGCGCCACTGGTGGCCAGCACCCCGGAGCACGTGGTCATCCTGCTGGGTACCGCCAACGGCTTCGGCTTCATCTCTGGCGCGGTCATCGGCGCGTTCCTGCTCAAGCGCAAGCTGGGATCCCTGGGAGGCAAGGAGCTCAGCCGCACGATCGTGTGGGCCACGATTTCCGGCGTAGTGGGCGTGGCCATCACGATGGCCGCGAACTGGCTGGTGGGCCTGGTGCTGCCGGATCCCATGCCGTCCATCTTCTACCTGCTGCGCGTAATCGTCTTCGGGTTCCTCTTCGTCGTCATCACCGGCCTGGTGCTGTCCCGCTCCGGCCTGCCCGAAGTCCAGAACCTGGGCCGGGCCCTGCACCGCATCCCGGGCATGGCCCGCCTTATCAAGGTCGACAACTCCCAGGCCATCGAGGTCGAGGAGCCGGAGCTGCAGGAAATCCAGTCCGTGTTCACGCAGGACTCCTTCAACTCCTCGCCGGTCCCGCCACCCATGTCGGCCGGCATTGTCCGCGGCCCCCGGCTGGTCCCGGGCGCGCCCGTCTCCGACGGCCGCTTCCGCCTGCTCAAGGACCACGGATCCGTGGCCGGCGCCCGCTTCTGGCAGGCGCGCGAGCAGTCCACCGGCCGGACGGTGGCGCTGACCTTCGTGGACACCACCAACCAGGCGCCGTTCGCGCCGGCAAACCCGGGCCAGGCCGCGCGCCGCTCCGCCGCGGTGGCCCGCAACACCCGCAAGCTGGGCGAGCTTGGCCTGACCTCGGTGGCGCCAAACATCGAGGTGCTATCCTATCGCTCCGGCTGCCTGGTGGTGGCCGACTGGGTCGCCGGCACCGAGCTGAAGACGGTTGCCGCCTCCGACGGGCTGGACCCGCACGCGGTCGCCCACGCGATGGGCTACATGGTCGAGGACACCGCCACCGCCCACGAGGCCGGCGTGCTGATGGGCCTGGATCACCGCGACCGCATCCGGATCTCCACCGACGGCGTGGCCGTGCTGGCCTTCCCGGCGGTGCTGAGCGACGCCGCGGAGTCCACCGACCGTGAGAGCCTGAGCTCCGCACTCGACATGCTGGTCGAGTCGACCTCGCCCACGCCGAAGGTGCTGCGCGATATCGCCGCCGATGCCGAGCTCTCCGGCGAGGAGGTAGCGGAAGAGGTGGAGCAGGCCTACCGGGAACTGGACGCCGCGGGCGCGGACGACAAGGAAGACAAGGAGGAGGCGCTGGCCGCCGCGCAGGGCAAGACCCTGGCCGGAATTGCCCACCGCCTCTACGACTTCGCCCCGGACGATCCGGAAGGCGACGAGGCCCTGCCGGTCAGCCAGCTGCCGGACGATACCCCGGAGGAGACCCCGGAACCGACCGCCGGCTTCGGCGGGCGCGGCTACTCGGGCTCCGGCGTGCTGCTCATCGGCGTACTCGCCACCATTTTCGTGGTGCTCATGGCGGCCCTGACTACCTGGGTGATGTCGATCCTGGGCAACAACACCGAGAACGCGCCGATCAACACGGAGGCGGTCGAGCAAGCCGAGCCGACCCTGCTTTCCGGCCCGCCGCTGCTCCTCGATGCCCAGTCGGCCCACACCGTGCCGACGAACAAGGACGCCAAAGACCTCATCGACGGCGACAAGTCCACCCGCTGGTCCACCGAGAAGACGGAGACCGGCGTGGTCTTGGGCCTTGAGGATCCGGTGCAGCTGCGCGACGTCATTATCGATCAGTCGGGGAGCTCCCAGGCGAAGGTGGAAATCTACGCGGTGGAGTCGGAGACCTTCGACCCCACGAACCCGCAGCTCGACGAGCTGCCGCAGCTGGCCAGCGAACCGCTGCAGGGCTCGCGCACCTCGCTGGATCTGAAGGAGAACCCGGAGTTCTACGACGGCCTGCTGGTCTGGATCAGCGAACTGCCGAAGAATAAGAAGGCCACCCTGGCCGATATCCGCGTCGCCGGAGTGCCACAGTAAACCGGATATTGGTTAGTCTTCGCTTGGTTGATAGTCCACTCGAGTTCTTCAAGAAATCTATTTACACCCAGTCGTTCTCGATCGTATGTTAATAGCAATCCAGCCCATAGCTCTAGGGTGTCGTTTCCTAATCTGAAGATTCCACCACCAAGTAACCACTCCGTTCTTATCTTGCCAATAAGACAGAATCGATAGCACTAGCGCTTCCATGAGTTGTACACGCTCCTGGGAACCTTGCATTGAAAATACAGGAAACAACGGGGATTAATTAGGTGCTAAGTGATGGAGTGGGTTATTCTATTATGCGTTTAATTGGGGTCCGCTACGGTGGAATCTGACGTGGAATGCTCATGCATCAAACCCTCAGTATCGCTAGATTAGTCTTCGATTACAACCTCTCTGGAGAGTGTCTGATGGTTTGTGTGTGGGTACCTAACCCACATAAGGAGATGGACCAGAATGACTACTGTGGCGAGACGAGATCCGGCTGATAAGGCCGAGATTGATGCGATTGAAAAGAAGCTTCTTGCTAACCCTGAAATCGCGAAACTGATTGATGTCCTAGGCACGTCGACAACGGATGCCAATGACCTGGTTCGGGGCATGTTGCAGGCCTCGATTACTAGGGGACTCAACGCTGAGATGGATGCCCATTTGGGCTATGAGTCTGGCGACAGGAGCGGCAAAGCTGCTGCTGGGACAGGCAATCACCGCAACGGGTCGTATCCAAAGACCGTGGATTCTAACTACGGGCCAGTCACCGTTGATGTGCCGAGAGATCGGGCGGGCACATTCTTGCCGACCATGGTCCCTAAAGGCTCGAGGCGTTTGACTGACGTTGATGACATGATCGTCAGCTTGTACGCCGGTGGGATGACCATTAGGGACATCCAGCACCATATGGCAACTGCCATG
>NZ_JASTTF010000011.1:0-81369 GCF_055700955.1 Corynebacterium sp. 1103A | reverse complement strand
CCGCGATGGTCGCCTCATTGTGCACCGGCACAAGGCCAACCGCGGGCTACAGATACACCACGCTAGCGGACGCAACCAAGCAATCAGCCTGCGCGACAAAGTTGCTAAGCATTACGGTCAGGCCGTGGACTACCGAGATAGCTTTACCACCCCGATTCGTTCACTAGAAAGCGAGCTAGACGACCTGAACGACCAGCGCCGCAGTACGCACAGGCTGACACAGCCCATGGACTTCCTCGACTCACTAGGCATTAGCACAACGGTAGATGATGCGATGGAAGCTCGTATCCACCAGCAAGCTGCCGCCGATAGCGACTACGACCAGGACAACTGGATTAATGAAACCCCAGAAAGCGAGGGGTCAGAGCTTTAAAGAAAAGCTCTGACCCCTCGTCATAAGGATGAACACTATTATTTTGATAAATTAGGTGTTTCTACTTTTTGGTGGCCCCCAGAGATTGTCGCGTTCTCGAAAGACTTTCGCTTTTCTTTTGATCCAGATTACAGTCAGCAGTCCAGAGACCGAAGCTCCGCCGAGCCAAGGAATTGCGTCGTCGAAATTTAGCGTGTGCCCCCGTCCCAGAGAAAAAAAGAAAGCGAAGATAGTGGTAACAATAACAAAGAAAAGAATGCTGGCGACGATTAGGCGAACCAGATACTTATTCCTGGAAACCATTACTGTTGAAAAGCGCACAATCCTGCGGAAGCAACCAAAGCAGCTGCGATTACAGCTGGACCACCGATGGCTTTTCCAGCCCCGTTTACGAATGCAGGACCAAGGGCTCGTGCGATGGTGGAAGCAGTTAGTTTCCAATTGTAGGCCTTAATACCGGTTACAATGGCCTCCCATGTACCACTAGTGAAAGCTGTCGCTGGAATCCCTAGCGCACTCCACACTAAGCACTTTGCGTATGAATTTGCATCGTAAGTTTGTGCCATACCTGGAGCTTCTGAATCAGTTTGGGGACGCCCAGGATTGGGGCTATTGAATGCTTGAGCTACTGCATGAAAATCGCTCAGGCTATCTGCATATCCATCTCTTATTACGGCTTGTTCATTGACAGTGAAGACACCATTTTTTTGAGGTATATATTCCGTAAACAACACTTCTAGGTCTTCGCCCAGCTGTTCTTCCTGTGCAGAGGCAGTTTCTGAAGTTTCTTTGGTAGAAGTGGAATCAGCGAAATCTATTTCAGCTGCTGTAGCGTACGTGTTGCCACCAATCAGACTAAGCGCTACGCAAGCTACCATAGTGCGTTTTACGCAGGTTCTTTTCAGCCATGAGTAGGAAGTATGCATTTCGAATCTCCTATGGGCAGTGCTTGAGCATAGAGTGTTGAATATTGAGCCAGCGACTTTCGTCTTGCTCGCCTTCAATATATGCAGTAGAGGTGTACTACTTCCAGAGTCTTCACAAAAGGTACTTTCGTACACACCCATATGGGGTGGGGAGGCTTCAACGTTCGTAGCAAAACAGCACCTCAGGGCCCATAAATTCTTTCAGAAAAATTTTTACGCTTTGTCCTTTTTGGGACGACCTAGAGGGGCGCTCAATCCAGATTCGTGCCGTATTTTCTTTATCCGTGAATGCGACACTCCACATTCTTTAGCAAGGTGGGGTGGCCTAAGAATTCGGTCCAGTTGGTTTAAGCGTTGACCGTGTTTTCATGTTTCCATTGTTCCGCATACTTCCGCGGCTGAGGTAGCCCAGGGAGGAATGCGGGTGGAAGTCATTGTACCGCTGCGACCACTGTCCCACGAGCATCCGTGCGTGTTCGAGATTCTCGATGCTGTTGTCTTCTAAGAGTTCGTCACGCATTCGGTTGTGGAAAGACTCGACATACCCGTTATGCCAGGGCTGTCCTGGCGGGATAAACGCCTGAATCGTTTCATCCTCCCCAGCCCATTCGTTGAGCGCATGAGCGATGAACTCGGGGGCGTTATCCATCCGGATCACCCGCGGGCGCCCGCCTTGGTCACAACAAGCGAGGTCGAGCAGCTCGATCACCGAGTCCGCGTCGATCTTCTTGTCGACCGTGAAGGCGACGTGCTCGCGAGTGTATTCATCGTTGATGTTGCAGATCTTGATCGTCTTGCCGTGCCATGTTGAATCGAACTGGAAATCCAGCGCCCACACGTCGTTCGGGTACTGGCCGGCAGGAACCTCGCGCTGGCCGTGACCATCGACGCGTGTGCGCTTCTGCCTGGGTAGGACGCGCAGGCCTTCTTCGCGCCAAATCCTCCGGAAGGTTTCCCGGCATATCCCATACCCCTCGGTGAGGGCGGTCCTCCAGGCGCGCCGGTGTTCCCACCGGCGGTGATCACGCGGGAACTCGTGCATCCACGCCCTTAGGTCCGCGTACTTATCCGGCGTGCCCTGACGGATCCTAGTGCGCCGATAAGTACTACGAGAGAGTCCAACGATCTGGCAGGCACGCCTTTGGCAGTAGCCCAGCCCATCGAGATGCCAGACGGCATCATGACGGCGAGCTGGGCTTAGAAGTTTGCCTCCGATAATTCTTTCCATGCCGCCTTTTCCAGCTCTGCCTGCCCAAGGAGACGTTTGAGGCGCGTGTTTCCTCGCGCAATTGCTGGAGCTCTTTAGCTTCGCTCTTGGCCATCGCCCCATAGGTTGCCTGCCACCTGTTCAGCGTGGCTTCGTTGATCCCCAGCGCGGTGAGGATTTGAGCCGTGGTCGATCCTGATTCTCTGAGTTCTCGAGCCTTATCCAGCTTGCGAACAATCTGTTTGGGAGTGTGTTTACTGAACTTCTTCACCATTCATCCATTCTCCCCACCCACAGGCAGGGCATCAATGGACAACACTCAAGTCACCTGGACCTAAAAACCTAGGGCACTCCAGTCAGGATGACCAGAAGTTGGCCTGAGTGCTTGCTTCCCCCTAGTCGGAGGTGGCTAACGCAACATCTAAAGCCCCGAATTCTCCCGAAGCAAACACTAAAATTGGGGAAAACATTTCACTACTTTGCGCCTACCGTGATGCAGGAAAAGGAGTCAACCATGGCCTGTTCGTGGGATAAGTGCCAACGCGATCTGAACAAGCGCTGGTCGCAGCTTTCTTCAGCCGAGCAAAAGGGCGTTATCGGCGCCCTCATCCTGGACGGCGTCCTCAAGGCGACTGCGTGGCACTACCTCTACCACCTGCCCAGCCGCAAAATCCGTGGACCGAAGTGGCTCTGGGCCATCATCACCGCCGTCATCGGCACCTTCGGTGCCGCCGGCTTCCTCCTCGGCGGCATCCGACGTCGTTAGAACGAAGCGCACTTAGTGGCAGCCCTGGTTTCGGCCCGGCTGCCACTTTTCTTTGTTCGCGGAGCGGTCCTCTCTATCCCCGCGCAGGTCGTGGCGCTTCGTGCTTTTCCTACTAGAAACCCCGCGGTCCCCGATCGCCTGTGGACTGGCCGGGTTGGGCGGGGTGGTCTGCCTGATTGGGGTGGGCGCCTATAAAGCGGCTGACCCCAGGGACCAGGCGGACCAGGGGAATGGCTCCTAGTTGCGGAAGCCGTGAACCGGGGCGGGGATGAAGCCGCCACGGTTGATGAACTGGGAGTTGCCCACGGTGTTGACCGGGATGACGGGGGCGTAGCCCAGCAGACCGCCGAAGTTGACCTCGTCGCCGATCTGGGCGCCGGGGACGGGGATGACGCGCACCGCGGTGGTCTTATGGTTCATCATTCCGATGGCCGCCTCGTCGGCGATCATGCCGGCGATGGTGGTGGCAGAGGTATCGCCCGGCAGGGCGATCATGTCGAAGCCCACGGAGCAGATGGAGGTCATCGCCTCCAGCTTGTCCATGGAGATGGCCCCGGACTTGACCGCGTCGATCATGCCCTTGTCCTCGGAGACCGGGATGAAGGAACCCGACAGGCCTCCGACACGGGAGCAGGCCATCATGCCGCCCTTCTTGACGGCATCGTTAAGCAGCGCCAAGGCAGCGGTGGTGCCGTGGGTGCCGGCCTGGTCCAGACCCATGTGCTCAAGGATGTGGGCGACGGAGTCGCCCAGCTCGGCGGTAGGCGCCAGGGACAAGTCCACGATGCCGAAGGGGACGCCGAGGCGCTCCGCGGCGAGGTTGCCCACCAGCTGGCCGGCGCGGGTGATCTTGAACGCGGCCTTCTTGACCTCTTCGGCGACCTCGTTGAGGGTCGCGCCTTCCAGCGAACCCAGGGCACGGTCGACCACGCCGGGGCCGGAAACGCCCACGGAGACCACGCAGTCGGGCTCCTCGATGCCGTGGAAAGCACCCGCCATGAATGGGTTATCGCCTACGGAGTTGGCGAAGACCACCAGCTTGGCGCAAGCGATGGCGGAGTTGTCGCGGGTCAGTTCCGCGGACTCCTTGATGACCTCACCCATGCGTTTGGCGGCGTTCATGTTAATACCGGCTCGGGAGGAGGCGATGTTGACCGAGGAGCAGACGAGCTCGGTGGTGGACAGGGCCTCCGGGATGGAGTCGATGAGCTTTTTCTCCGCGGAGGTGGCGCCCTTTTCCACGAGGGCGGAATAGCCGCCCACGAAGTTGACGCCGACTTCCTTGGCGGCGCGGTCGAGGGCCTCGGCGACCTCGACGGGATTGCCGTCGACGCCGGCGACCACGAGGGAGACTGGGGTGACGGAGATACGCTTGTTGACAATCGGGATGCCCAGCTCGGTCTCGATACCGCGGGCGACCTCGACCAGGCGCTCGGCGCGCTGGGTGACTAGGTCGTAGACCGCCTCGGCGGTGGCGGACATCGTGGGGCGGGTGCAGCCGAGCAAGGAGATGCCCATCGTGACCGTCCGGATGTCAAGGCGGTACTTGTCGATCATCTCGATGGTCTCGAGGACCCGGTGAGTGTTGAACGTGTTAACCATGAATCCAGACTCTCCTTAGACCTCGTTCATGGTGGTGAACAGTTCTTCGGACTGGATGCGAACGGACTGCTTCTTCGCCTTCGCGACTGGGTCCATCTTCGACTGGATTTCGGCAATGGAGGTGGCAGAATCATCGAATTCGACCCGCAGGATCATCGTGAAAAAGCCCGACATCAACGTCTGGGAGATGTCAACAATATTCACATCGAGCTCGGCAAGCTGGGTCGACACGGAGGCAACAATACCGGTGGAATCCACACCGGTCACGGTCATAATCGCAAACATGCCCCTATTGTATCTGTCACTCCACAGGTGGCGGGGCAATGGGCACAATCGGCAAGGTAATTCGCCTCACTTTGGTACGGTGGGGCCTATGACGATCAGCCACAAACCCCAGGTCCTCATCATCGGCGGACACGGCAAGGTCGCCCAGCTCGCCGCTCCGAAGCTGCGCGAGGCCGGCGCCGACGTCACCTCGCTCATCCGCAACTCGGAGCAGCAGGCCGACATCGAAAAGCTGGGGGCGACGCCGTATCTGGCGGACGTCACCCAACTGACCGTGGAGGACTGGGCCCAGCTGGAGACCCAGTTCGACGCGGTGGTCTGGTCCGCCGGTAACGGCGGCCGCGGCGGCCAGCAGGTGACCATCGACGTCGACCAGGACGCCGCGCTGGCCAGCATCCACGGTCTGGAGCAGCTGCGCGACTGGGGTGCGAAGGTCCCGCGCTACGTCATGGTCTCCTACAAGGGAGCGACGCACGCCCAATTTGATCCGGACCACGACCTCTACACCTACTCACTGGCCAAGAAGGTCGTGGACGACTACCTGAACTCCACCGACCTGGACTACGTCATCCTGGGTCCGGCAGTGCTTACCGACGAACCGGCCGCTGGCATCGAGCTCGTCGCCGATCAGCCTGCCACCTCCACCGATGAGCACACCTCCCGCGAACTGGTGGCCGCGGTCATCGCGGAAGTCGTCACTCGCGAGCAGACCCCGCACAGCCCGGTCTCCTTCGTCGACGGCGAAGGCGCACTCAGCGAGATCGCCTAGAACGGGAGAAAGCCCGTCGGCTCCACAGATCCTGTCGGACCGACAGACTTCGTACACCGTGGAGATTTCCTAAAGCATTGGAGAATTTGGAGACTTTGCGGGCCGTGCAGACTCGGGAGACTGTAGACGGGGAGCACAAACCCGAGGTGGGGTGGGAGACGGGATGGTGGACGAGCGAGTGATCACAACGGCGGGGCAGGGGCTGCGCAGGGTCCTGCTGGACTGCTACCCCGGCATCGATGATGCCGTGGCGATCCTGTACCTGGCCGGGCGGCACCTCGCCGGAGAAATCGAGCTGGTCGGGATTAGCACCACGGGCGGCAACGCCAGCGCCGAGCAGACGGCGCTCAACGCCCGTTGGCTGTTGGACGCGTGCGGGATGCCCGAGGTTCCCGTGGGCGTGGGGGAGGCCGGCCCCGCCGACCGAGAGCTGGTCACCACCCCGGAGACCCACGGGCCCAGCGGCCTGGGGCACTTCGACGCGCGGCTATCCGACGGGGGCGCGCCGCGGCTCCCGTGGCGAGAGCTGTGGCAGGCCTGGCCACCGGCACGTTGTCGTCCGTGATCTGGAGATTTACCAACCCGGCCGCCTTGCCATTTGCGGCGGTGTCGGCGGCCACGGGTTGGATGGCCGGGGGCCATCCAGCGCGGCGCCCTCCAGAGCATCTGGCGGATCGTGGTCAGCGGCGTCATCATCGGCATCATCAGCGGCATGCTCGCCGCTCCGGTGGCGGCCTTCGTCTACGGCGGCACGGCCGGGCTGGGCACCGGGGCCCTGGTCTCGGTCTTCCGCGAGTTCGGCAATTCCCTCTTGGTCTCGGTGACCATGCAGTCGATGGTCTCCGACCCGCTCGACAAGATCGTCGTCCTTTTTTCGTCGCCCTGACGGTCAAAGCGCTGCCGCAACGAGTCCTCAAGCGGCAGCCACGCCCGGACGCCGAGACGCAGTCCTAGCCGCCGGGGAGACGTTCCAGAGTGGGCATGGGTACGGACGCGGTCCCGACCGCGGGTATGAGTGGCGGCGAGGGCGCGGCGGCCGGGGTTCTACGCGGCAGGCTGCACCCGGCTACCCCAGCCACCGGCGCCGCGGTGGCGTGGTTGCTGGTCATCACGCTGAACCACCCGGTGGTCTCCGCGGTGGTTCTGCAGCTCGCGCTTGTCGCGGTGGTGCTGGCCGCGGTTGCGTGTCACCGTGCCGGAGGTGGCGAAGGCTATCCAGGCCTCCCAGGCCGGCCACAAGGTGGCTTATATCGTGGGCGCTTCGCTACAGCTGCTGCCCCGGGGCACGCGGGTCGTCGGCGTGGTGCGGGACGCCAACCTCCTGGAAGGCCGCAGATCCGGGTGGCGGAACCTGGCGGTCCGGTATATCGGCCCGGTGGTCTCCCTGCTTTTGTACCAAGCCACCGCGCAAGCCAAGGCGCTGGCCGCCGTGGGCTTCGAGCAGCCCGGCCCGCGCACGGTGCTCCGCTCGGTGCCGGACAGCCGCGAGAGACGGGCCTTCCGCTGGGTAGTCGCGTGCATGGGCCTGGCCGTCGTGGGGTGGTCGCTATGGATTTAGCCCAGGTAGTCGCCCACGTTCGGGAGTCCTCCGCGCCGCTTGTGCAGGTGGTGGTGCCCGCTACCCACCAGGCCGAGGACGTCGCCGAGACGGTCTCCGCCGCGCTGGAGACCCGGGCGGTGTTAGGAGCGGACCCGCAGGTGCATATCTCCGGTCTGCGCTCCACGGTCATTGAGGAACTGGCCATCCCGCTGGAGCACGCCGGCTGGACGCGGGAGCGAATGGAGCGCCGCTGCACGCAAGCACTCGCGCAGGTGGGGCTTAGCGATCACGCGGAGCGCCATCCGCTGCGCCTATCCGGCGGCCAGACCCGCCGCTGGGCCATCGCCGCGCTGACCATCGTCTCCCCGGCAGCAGTCGTGCTGACCCAACCGCTGGCGGGACTGGACCGGGCGTCGCGGGCCGGCATCGTCGAGCTCCTCCACGCCATGGGAGGCAGCCGGGTGGTGACGGTTAGCCACGCCGCGGAAGAAGACCTGGGCGGCGAGGCTCTCAGCATCGACCCGGCGGCAGATGCGCCCGACCTGGCAGCTGCGGTGCAGGTCCTCGAGCTGCCAGCGGTTGGAATAGCCGAGCACGGGGAGCCACAGACGCAGGCAGAGCAGGTGCCAAGACCAGGTCCGGCGTCGTCTCCGGACGGAGAAAGCTTGGTGGTGCGGGACCTAGTTGTGCGGCGCGGGGCGGGCCGGCGGCGCTGGTGGCAATTCCGGCGGGCCAGCGGCTCGGGTTTCCGGGTCGGACCGGTGGACTTCGACCTCGTGCCCGGCCAGGTCCTGTGGGTGCGCGGGGATAACGGTAGCGGGAAGACCACGCTGGTGCGGGCGCTGGCCGGCCTGGACGGGTACGCGCCGGTGTGCGACTCGGTCGCGGCCTGCCTGCAGTCGCCTTTCGACCAGGTGGCAGCCCCGACCGTGGGGGTGATGCTGGGACCCGCAGGCGCACCCGCTCGACCTGCCGGTTTCTCAGCTGCGGGTGGTCCAAGTCCTCCTCGCGGCCCGGTGAGTAGTACGCGTGGCTATCTTTAACGAGCCCGATACCTACCTCGCGCCCGAGTACCGAAAGCTGGTCAGCGGGCTTATCACGCGGGCGGCCGCCAATGGTTCGGCGGTGGTGCTGACCTGTCATAACGAAAAATTCGTGCACGACCTGCCTGCGGGGCTGGCCGTACACGAACTGTGGCTCGGGTGGGCTGGGGGGGGGGGGGAGAGCTCAGCTAGTCGACGCCGTCTTTACGGATGGAGTGCTCGACGATATCGAGGACTCTGCTGAGCCGTTGGATATCACCCATGGCCAGGCGGTTGATGAAACCATCCATGAAGGTCTCCAGGTAAATGACGAGGGTCTCGACGGGGACGTCGTCGCGCAGCCGGCCCTTCTCCGCATTGGAGTAGAGGCGCTGGCGCACCGCGTCATCCAGGATGGACTGGTGATCCTTCCAGCGGGCCCGGAAGGAGGCATCCGTGCGCAGCAGCGAGATGATCTCCAAGCGGGTGGCCAGCCAGTCGTAACGCTCCGGCTGGTTGAGCATGTTCCGCATGACCTCAACCAAACCTTCGCGGGCGACGACCTCCGCCTGGCGGGCGGCATCCTCGCGGGCCAGGGCCAAAAACAGCGACTCCTTATCACCGAAGTGGTGGAAGATAGCGCCGCGGGACTTGCCGGTCGCTTCCTCCAGCAGGCGCACGGTGGCGCCTTCGTAACCATGCTCAGCGAAGCAACGCCGAGCGCCTATCAAGATGTCGTGGCGGCGCCGATTGAGTTCGCTATCGCTGACGATGGGCATGTTGTGACCTCTTGCTCTGTGGGGTGGACGTGGACAGGAAAATGCACGCGTGAAGCGCTAACACCGGCTACCGGTGGACAAGGAGAGGGGACGGCAAAGGGGGCCGCGAGGCTCCCGCGGGCTTATCGCGGAAGTGCAGCCCCCTTTGACTCCAAGGTGCGGCTAGTGGCCTAGCCGTCTTAGGACTTGACCATCTGGCGCAGCACGAACTGCAGGATGCCGCCGTGGCGGTAGTAGTCAGCCTCACCAGGGGTGTCGATGCGCACGTCGGTGTCGAACTCGACGGTGGAGCCGTCCTCCTTGGTGGCGGTGACGTGAACTTCCTTCGGGTGACCATCGTTGTTGAACTCGCTCAGACCAACGATGTCGAAGGTCTCGGTGCCGTCCAGGCCGAGGGACTCGTGGGAGTCGCCGTCCTTGAACTGCAGCGGAGCCACGCCCATACCGATGAGGTTGGAGCGGTGGATGCGCTCGTAGGACTCGGTGATAACAGCCTTGACGCCCAGCAGGTTGGTGCCCTTAGCAGCCCAGTCACGCGAGGAACCGGTGCCGTACTCCTTGCCGGCCAGCACGACCAGCGGGGTGCCCTGCTCCTTGTAGTTCTGAGCGGCGTCGTAGATGAACGCCTGCGGGCCACCCGACTGGGTGAAGTCGCGGGTGTAGCCGCCGGTGACGTCCACCAGCTGGTTAGCCAAGCGGATGTTGGCGAAGGTACCGCGGACCATGACCTCGTGGTTACCACGACGGGAGCCCAGGGAGTTGTAGTCCTTGCGGGCCACACCGTGCTCGTCCAGGTACTGCGCGGCCGGGGTGCCCGGCTTGATGGCAGAAGCGGGAGAGATGTGGTCGGTGGTGACCGAGTCGCCCAGCTTCACCAGGACGCGAGCGCCCTTGATGTCCTCGACGTCGGCCGGCTCGAGCTCCATGCCTTCGAAGTACGGTGCCTTGCGGACGTAGGTGGAGTTCTCGTCCCATTCGAAGGTCTCGCCTTCCGGGACGTCCAGGTTGCGCCATGCGTCGTCGCCCTTGAAGACGTCGGCGTAGTCGGCCTCGTACATCTCGCGGGAGATAGCGGACTGGATCGTCTCCTCAATCTCCTCGGTGGACGGCCAGATGTCCTTCAGGAAGACGTCGTTGCCGTCCTGGTCCTGGCCCAGGGCCTGGTTCTCGAAGTCGAAGTCCATGGTGCCGGCGATAGCGTAGGCGATGACCATGATCGGGGACGCCAGGTAGTTCATCTTGACGTCCGGGGAAATGCGGCCCTCGAAGTTACGGTTACCGGACAGGACTGCGGTGGCAGCCAGGTCATGCTCGTTGATGGCGTCGGAGATCTCGTCCGGCAGCGGGCCGGAGTTGCCGATGCAGGTGGTGCAGCCGAAGCCGGAGAGGTAGAAGCCCAGAGCCTCAAGGTCCTTCCACAGGTCGGCGCGCTGGAAGTAGCCGTCGACAACCTGGGAGCCCGGGGCGCAAATGGTCTTGACCCACGGCTTGGAGTGCAGGCCCTTCTTGGCCGCGTTACGGGCAATCAGGCCGGCACCGACCATGACGGACGGGTTCGAGGTGTTGGTGCAGGAGGTGATGGAGGCGATAGCCACCATGCCGTGGTCCAGGGTGTACTCGCCACCGTTCGGGGAGTTGACCACGACCGGGCGGGACTGACGTCCGGAGGAGCCCTTGGCGGCGGACTCGTTGTTGCCGGCGCGGGACTGGTTCAGGCCTCCGGTGACGTCGACGTCGTCTTCCGGAGCGCCGCCCTCGTCGGTCATGCGCTTGGCCTCTACGGTGGTCTCGTCGACGATGACCTCGTCGGTGGTGTAGTTGCCCAGATCCTTACGGAACTGCTCCTTGGCCTCGGACAGCAGGATGCGGTCCTGCGGGCGCTTCGGGCCGGCGATGGACGGAACCACGGTGCCCAGGTCGAGCTCGAGGTACTCGGAGTACTCGGCCTCCGGAGCGTCCTGCTCCAGCCACATGCCCTGCGCCTTGGCGTACTCGCGGACGCGATCGATCTGCTCTTCCGGGCGGCCGGTGAGCTCGAGGTACTTGATGGTCTCTTCGTCGATCGGGAAGATGGCCGCGGTGGAGCCGAACTCCGGGGACATGTTGCCGATGGTGGCGCGGTTGGCCAGCGGGACGGACTTGACGCCGTTGCCGTAGAACTCGACGAACTTGCCGACAACGCCCTGCTGACGCAGCATCTCGGTGATGGTCAGAACGACGTCGGTAGCGGTCACGCCGACCGGGATCTCACCGGTCAGCTTGAAGCCGACGACCTTCGGGATGAGCATGGAGACCGGCTGGCCCAGCATGGCAGCCTCGGCCTCGATGCCGCCGACGCCCCAGCCCAGGATGCCCAGGCCGTTTTCCATGGTGGTGTGGGAGTCGGTACCGATACAGGTGTCCGGGTAGGCCAGGCCCTCGTTGTCGAAGACGACGCGGGACAGGTACTCGATGTTGACCTGGTGGACGATACCGGTTCCCGGGGGCACCACGCGGAAGTTGGAGAAGTTCTCGGAGCCCCAGCGGAGGAACTGGTAGCGCTCCTCGTTGCGCTGGTACTCGATCTCGACGTTCTTCTCGAGAGCGTCGGAGGAACCGAAGGCTTCGGTAATAACGGAGTGGTCGATGACCATCTCGGCCGGGTTCAGCGGGTTGACCTGATCCGGGGTGCCGCCCAGAGCGGACACGGCCTCACGCATGGTGGCCAAGTCGACCACGCAGGGGACGCCGGTGAAGTCCTGCATCAGAACGCGGGCCGGGGTGAACTGGATCTCGGTGTCCGGCTCAGCCTTCGGGTCCCAGTTAGCCAGGGCATCGATGTGCTCCTTGGTCACGTTCTTGCCGTCTTCGTGGCGCAGCAGGTTCTCGCCGAGGACCTTCAACGAGTAGGGCAGCTTGGACATGCCCTCGACAGCGTTGATGTCAAAGTAATCGTAGGACTTGCCGTTGACGCCAAGAGTCTTCTTGGCGCCGAAAGAGTTCAAGCTTTCAGTCACAGGGAGCTCCATTCCTTGTTTGAGAACTAAGATGTTCGCCATCGTCGCTCAGGTATTAGTTCCGCATACTCGCCCCGGCTACCCCGCGCGAGCGGGAAACGGGGGCGAAGTTAATAGCCATGGGATATATACTTCGGAGACGACGTGAACGCGATGGTTCATTTATCCATCATAGATGGCTGAACCGTCGACTGCGTTAACTATAACAGTACGCGCGTTCTGTTTCCAGCATTTTGGCGCTGCGCGGCGAGTCGGATGCCCGTGGGGGATAGATGAGTGCGTAATCTGGCCCGGTAAACAAACCGGACGGTTTTTGCCTATTCCCAGCTCAGCGCGCTGCTGTGGGGGACTGAGGTCGCGATTGGGAGACAATAAGGAGGCGTGGCGATGATTCCGCAGGGGGTAGATGTTCCGGGCTTGGCGGAACAACTTTCCGAAGATTCCGTTGCTTTTACTAACCCCGTTTTAGCGGGGGACCCGGCCGCCCAGGCTGACGCGCAGGCCGCCCTACGTGACGGCGACGGCATTGCGGTCGTCGACGTGCCAGGTGGCATGCCGGCCGATTACCGCGACGTGGCCCAGGAGCTGCAGGACGCCACTGGCCTAGACACGGTCATTGTCCAGTCGCCGGGGACAATCTCAGTGGTGAGTGATTCCCTGTCCCGGGCAGAAATCGAGTCCGCCCAGTCCGGGGTACCGGCAGGGCTCACCCAGGCCGCGGCCTTGGACGCCTTCTACGACGGTGTCGACCAGACTCCGACCTTTTACCTCCCGGTGGCAGCACTCGTGGTTCTCGTGGTCGCCCTCGTCGGCGGAGTGTGGGCCTTCCGGCAGGCGGCAGGAGGCATTGGCGCGGGCGCCACCGCCCACTCGGGGAACGCCGGGCGCCTGGGCGGAAGATAGAAACATAACGGAACGGTCACTTCTGGCCGTGGAAGCCCGGGAATAAAACGGCACTGGTGGGCGTTGGTGGGCGCCCGTTGCACGGAAAGCGGTCAACGCTAGAAGGTTGACCGCTTTTTCGATCTGTCGGGTAGCTAATAGTCCGGGGTGCGGGCAGCGGGGCGAAACTAGGGGAAACATGATGAAAATCACAAACAAAATCTCAAGTTGGTAACGGTGCTGGTGACGGCGGAATGTTAAGTGCTGTGGCTTTACTTAACTCCTGTGGTTTGTGGGAAATATATGCGGGATGTGGTGTATGTGCTCTATGGTTTCCTATAGCAACTCATGAGGTGAATTGTGGAACATGGTTCACGGTTTGAGGCTTGACTGGAACGTCTAAGCGCACGCGGTACGGGCATGTGGGGAAGCACGCCAAGACCCGGCGAAGGGCAGTTGTGGTCGGGGTCCAACGGTTGT
Source organism: Corynebacterium sp. 1103A (assembly GCF_055700955.1). Classification (NCBI taxonomy): domain Bacteria; kingdom Bacillati; phylum Actinomycetota; class Actinomycetes; order Mycobacteriales; family Corynebacteriaceae; genus Corynebacterium; species Corynebacterium sp. 1103A. The sequence continues at coordinate 67,742 of NZ_JASTTF010000011.1, read as the reverse complement.
GCCGCGTTTGCTGTTTGGCTCATGGGTTGGAGTTAATGTCCAATCTTTGTATTGCCGGCAGGCTAGGAGGAGACAAGCCTTAAGCCTTTACTGTTTTCGATAAGTGCCGCACCCACATCAGGGGCCATCCCGGAGGTCATCCGACCGGGCACGTGCCCAGAATCCAGGGGCTGCTGTGCGAGGAACTCATGCCGATGGGGAAGTCTGTGCCTGAGTCCGCACGCCGGCCGCGCGGATCGCGTGAGTGGGCGAGCGCGCGTATGCGTTGACGGTCGAGGAGGAGAGGTTTCGGCATACCTTTGTGCGAGGTAGGTCTGTCTCAACACGCCTAGGTTGCTGGCCAAGGAGCATATTCGTGGCCACCACATCCAATGTGAACGCGCGGAGTAAATCCGGCCGTTCTATCAAGTCCCGTTTCCGGGCGGCGTTTTCCGCAGTTGCCTGCACGGCAACGCTGTCTACCGTCGCCACCTTGACCCCTACCGTTGCCAACGCTGATGAGCCGGGGGATGACCTCCAGCGGCTGACCCGTGAACTGAGCCGGGGCAGCAGCTCGATCTCCGATGTCGCCGGCGCCATCGCCGACGTCCAGGGCGAGATCTCGCGCCTGGAAGGCGAGATCGGCCGCTACCGCGAAATCGTCAACCAAGCTCTGGTCGATCTCCAGGACGCGCGCACCGAGGCCCAGCAGGCCCGCGATGGCGCGGCCGCCGCCAAGGATGAGCTCAACGGCGCCCAGGTGGACGTCGAAAAAGCCCAGGAGAAGCTCGACGAGATTTCTCGCTCGGTCTACCGCCGTTCCGGGACCTCGGACGCGGTGACCAACGCCGCCGGCGCTGACGCGCGCGCTGAGAAGCTGGAGCGCCAGAGCTACCTGGCGGGCCAGTCGGACAAGCAACGCGCCGTTGTTGAGGACCTGGAAAAGGTCCGCACCCAGAAGGCGAACAAGGAATCCCAGCTGCGCCTGGCCAAGGAACTGGCCGACCAGCGCGAGGAGCGCGCGACCTCCGCCGAGGAAGACGCGCGCAAGACCCTGGAGGATTCCCTGGCCGAGGTCGAAAAGATCTCCGCTGAGCGCAACGAACTGGCCCTCCAGGAAGAAGACGCCCAGGAAGCATTGGATGAGGCCCGCGGCCACTCGCCGCGCGGCAACCACGGCTCCACCAGCGAAGCCAAGGCCGACAAGGACGACAAGGAGGCTTCCGGCAGCGGCCGCTCCCAGTCCGCCACGGCTACCTCTTCGGCCGCCCCGCGGGGGGAGTCCTCCTCCGCCCAGTCGGGCGCGCAGAACAGCACCTCGGCGCAGACTCCGACGGCGGAGAGCGCTTCCGCGTCGGAGTCCTCTACCGCGGCTGAGTCCACCGACTCGACCGCGTCCGCAGAGCCGACCGAGTCTAGCGATTCCTCGGCTACCTCCACCAGCGCGGAGAATTCCGGCGCGGGCCACGGCGACTCGAAGGAGAACGAGCCGACCGTCCAAGGTCTGGAGCCGGCCCAGCGTTCCGGCGCGGGCGAGGCGGCCTCCGGCGACCAGCTGAGCTCTAACGAAAACGGCTCTTCCGAGGAAGACATGGCGCTGCTGTCGAGCGCGGCCATGGCCGTGGCCCAAGGCATCGTCGCCGGTTCCCAGCCGGTGCACACGCAGCTGGAAGAGGCGACCGCGGACGAGTCCACCGGTAGCTTGCCGGCCCTGCAGGGCGAGGGCCAGGGTGACCAAGACGCGGATCTGACCAGCCAGCTGGGCGGCGTTCTGGAGGACCTCGAGACCTCTGACTCGGTGACGGAAGAAGCCAGCGACGCGGTCTCCGACATGGGCCGCGAGGCCCAGATCGAGGCCGTCATCGCCCGAGCCGAATCCCAGATTGGCGTGCCCTACGCCTGGGGCGGCGGCGACGCCAACGGCCCGACCCAGGGCATCCGCGACGGCGGGGTGGCCGACTCCTTCGGCGACTACAACAAGGTCGGCTTTGACTGCTCCGGCCTGGTGATCTACGCCTTCGCCGGCGTCGGCATCTCCCTGCCGCACTTCACCGGCTACCAGTACGACCACGGCGAGAAGATCCCGACCTCCGAGATGGAGCGCGGTGACCTGATCTTCTACGGCCCCAACGCCTCGCACCACGTCGCCATCTACCTGGGCGACGGCATGATGCTGGAGGCCCCGCAGTCGGGCCAGAACGTGCAGAAATCTCCGGTGCGCTACGGGGGTATGGCACCGTATGCCGTACGTCTCATCTAGCGTCGCCGAATATTAAGCCACCAACTTTAGTTGGTACTGTCAGGATTATGACTGACGCACAACAGACTAATCCTGGCTATGACGCCCTCCTCGTTCTTTCTTTCGGTGGCCCGGAAGGAAACGAGGAGGTCGTCCCATTTCTGGAGAACGTCACTCGCGGCCGCGGCATCCCCCGGGAGCGCCTGGTCAAGGTCGGCGAGCACTACTTCCACTTCGATGGTGTCAGCCCCCTAAACGGGCTCAACCGCGAAATCATCGACAACGTCAAGGGCGAGCTCGCCCGCCGCGGGATGGACCTGCCGGTGTACTTCGGCAACCGCAACTGGCACCCCTTCGGCAACGAGGCTGCGGAGGAGATGGCCGCCGACGGCGTGCGCCGCGTGCTCGTCTTCGCCACCTCGGCGTGGGGCGGCTACTCGGCCTGCCGGCAGTACGACGAGGACATCGTCGCCATGCGCGAGCACCTGGCGGACAAGGGCCTGCCCGAGATCGAGTTCACCAAGCTGCGGCAGTTCTACTCCCACCCGAAGTTCGTCGGGGAGATGGCCCGCGCGCTCAAGGAGGCCTGCGCCGAGATCCCGCAGGAGAAGTGGGATAGCACCCGCGTGCTGTTCACCGCCCACTCCGTGCCGAACGCCCACGACGCCGTCGGCGGCGCGGAAGGCGACAAGAACCTCTACTCCCGCCAGGTGGCGGAAGCGGCCAAACTCATCGCCGAGCAGGCGGGGATCGGGCGCTACGACTTGGTGTGGAACTCCCGCTCCGGCAACCCGGCCACGCCGTGGCTGGAGCCCGACATCGTCGACCACGCCACCGACATCCACAACGACGAGGGCGTGGACGCGATCGTCGTCTGCCCGGTCGGCTTCATCTCCGACCACATGGAGGTCATCTGGGACCTGGACTCGGAGCTGGCCGAGGCCTGCCGCGAGATGGGCGTCGAAATGTCGCGCACCCGCACCGCCGGGCCGACCCTGGCCTTTACCGAGATGATCGTCGACCTCATCGAGGAGATGACCGCCGGCGCGCCCCGTGAGGATCTCGGCGAGGTCACCACCCAGGGATGCACCGTTAACGGCGAGCCCTGCGCACCGGGCTGCTGCGACATCTGGTCGCTGCGCAAATCCAGCTAGCGGGCGAAGTCGCTGAGCGCGTAGGCCACCCCGGCCATGCGCGCCTGGCGGATGTGTCGCCACAGGCGCAGCAGCTGCGGATCCAGGCTGTGATCCCCCAGGCGATCCGTGACCGTTTCGATAATGGCCGCGACGCGATCGGCGCGGGCGAAAAGCTTGGCCGCGCGTCCCGGCACGCACGACGGCAGGCCGGGGGTGTCGTAGAAGTCCGCCAGCGTGCCGACGGTCAGCCGGGCGTCGGCGGCGTTTATCTTGCGCTGCCCGCTGGCCTCGATAAGCTGCGCGGATTCCTCCGTCGCAGCCGATAGCACAGCGTTGGCCTCCCCGGGGCTCAGCCAGGCCGGCTCGGGCAGCCGCCCGGTGACCTCGTAATCGAACCACCAGGTCGCCCCGTCGTGGAACTCGGGGGCCAAGACCACGTGGCGCTCGGGGTCTACGGTGCGCACGACGATGCCGCCGGCGCCGTTCGCCGCCACGTGCTCTGCGGCTGCCGTACCCGCGGGCAAGGCGGGTGGGTCCCCGGGCCCGGAGAGGATGAGCCGCAGCGCCGGCTCGGGCCGGGCACTGGGCGAAAGTTCGGCGTCGCCGGCGGCGTTGTCGCGGATAAGCCGCAGCAGCTCGATCCCGGCCTCGCCGTGGCGGACGTAGACCGGCCCGCCCAGTTCTTTTAGTGCCTGTAGCGTCGCATCCGTGGACTCGTGGTGGTAGAGCCAGGCCCCCAACCAGACGGCCGTGTTCTGCAGGGGTGACCATACCTCGGCGCGCATATCCATGACGGCACAGTGTAGTAGATAAAATGTACCGCCATGAGCTTCAACTCCCGAGACCCCTACGGCGGCGATATTTTCGCCGGACACGCGCGCAAGCAGCCGAAGAGCTACCCGGAAGTGCCCGCCGAGCCCGGACTCGTGGTGGAGGTCCGCGGGGACGAGCAAGAATTCACCGGCGCGATCCAAGGCGTGGACAAGACGGTTTTCGGTGAGGTCGTCCGGCTCGCCGACCGCCACGGCAACGAGCGCGTCTTTAACCTGGTCAAGGGCGGTTTCCTCATTGAGGGCGAGCCCGTGACCCTGGTGAGGCACGTGGAAAAGCAGGCCCCGCGCCGCTCTAACTCCGGCTCCCGGAGGGTAGAAAACTTGGAGGCCAAGATCGCCGCGCCATCGCGAATCTGGGTCGAAGGTATCCACGACGCCGCCATCGTGGAGAAGGTCTGGGGCCACGACCTGCGCGTTGAGGGCGTGGTCGTCGAATACCTCGAGGGCTTAGACAACCTGCAGGAGCGGCTCGCGGAATTCAGCCCCGAGCCCGGGCGCCGCATCGGCGTGCTGGCCGACCACCTGGTCGAAGGCAGCAAGGAGAGCCGGCTGACCCGCGAAGTCGGCCCGGACTGCCTGGTCACCGGCCACCCCTACATCGATATCTGGGCCGCGGTAAAACCGGAGCGCCTCGGACTGAAAAGCTGGCCGGACGTGCCCTACGGCGAGGATTGGAAGACGGGCATCTGCAAGCGGGTGGGCTGGTCCGATCCGAAGGAGGGCTGGCACCGCGTCTACAGCGCGGTGAACTCCTTCCGGGATCTGGAGCCCAGCCTGATCGGCGCGGTCGAGCGCCTGGTGGATTTCGTGACCACCCCGAACCTGAGCAAGGAGGACCTGCTCTAGGCCTGGTTGCCTCGCTCCAACAGGCGGACGGCTAGTTGCCAGCCGGCGCTCTCGGCTGCCCAGCCGGCGGCTTGCAGGCGCTGGGACATGGCCTGTTTAGAGATGCCCAGCTGCTCGGCCGCTTCGTTCTGGTTGTAGCCGGAACGCACCAGAGAGGTGGCCTCGCGCCCCTCGGCGGTGCGCTTGTGGAGCACGTAGCCCAGCAGGCCGAAGGCTGCGGCGATATCGTCGGCCTCCCACTTGCGGGCGCGCACGTCCGTCTTGGCCCTCACCTGGCCGGCGCGGGCGGAGCGCCCCAAGGCCCCGGAGGCCGTCGCGCGCACTACGGCCTTATCGGTGGCGCTGGGGCACAGGCCGATCCCCACGGCCCAGTCGCCGTCGGCCAGCAGCGCCATGACGACCTCGCAGACAGAGGAGGGGGAGTCCACTACGGTGCAGATGTCCTCGACCCCGAGGATGGTGAAGTCGTCCACGCCGTCGAGGGTGGCTAGCGCCCGGGCGGAACGCTTAACGAGGTCGGCGCGGTGCATGGAGGAACCGCGGTAACGAGCGTGCACGGCGAGCATAGGGATCCAGCTCCTTCCAGTAAGCGGACAATAGGGAATCTCGGCAAGGCAAAAGCCTTGACCTTTCTTTCTAGTCTACGTCCTGGGCTTGACTGACGGTAGGTTGGGGTAGCCGGGACTCAACATAGAGGCCCAGCAGCCCGGCGGCTGCGGCAATCAGGAACGCGGCGAGGATCCAGGGGGAGATCCCGCTCGTGAGGGCCTCGCCGAAGAAGACGCCGATGACGGTCGTGGGGACAGAGCCGACCAAGGTCGCGGTGACGAATTGCCAGAACGGGATGCTTGTCAGCGCGGCGGTGTAGTTGAGCAAGGAGAAGGGAACGCCCGCCACCAGGCGCAGGCTGCAGATGGCCAGCCATCCGCGGCGGGCCAGGCGGGCGTTCAGGCCGGCCACCGCCGGGTGGGACAGCCGCGGGCGCATCCACTCGCCGAAGAGGGTGCGCACGCCTAGGAAGGCGAGCGCGGCCGAGACGGTCAGACAAACCAGCGCCAGCCCAAGCCCCAACACCGGCCCGAAGAGGATGCCCGCCGCGACGGTCCAGATGGTTCGGGGAAGGGGAAAGAGGGTGAAGACGATATAGGACAGCGCGAAAAGTACGACGAAGAAGTCGCCGTACTGCTGGGCGCCGGCCCGCAGGTCGGTTAGCTCCGGCACGTCGACATAGCGCGCCGCCACCGCGAGAGCGGCCACGGCCAGCAGAATGACCGACCAGCGCCGCCAGCCCAGCCCGCACAACGTGCGCACGGCGTCGCGGAATACTTGGGCCAGGAACCCGCCAAAGCTGCGCAACCAGCCTCGCGCGGAGTTCTCATCGTGCATGCCGGACACCTTGCTTTTATGCCTCTGTTCTGTCTTTACTCTCTTTCCAGTTCTACGTCAATCCTGTTCGCACCTGTGCGCGCACGTTCTGGGTAGAAAAGAAAAACCCACGTTCTTGGTGAAAGAACGCGGGGAGTGTTGTGCCCGGAGGGGGACTTGAACCCCCACGTCCGTTAATAGGACACTAGCACCTCAAGCTAGCGCGTCTGCCATTCCGCCACCCGGGCAGGGTGTTTTCAGCCGTGACCGGCTTCGGCACTCCCAAAACTCTAGCCTGCCGGCGGCGGGCAAACAAATCGCCAGCACAAGGCGGTAAACGCCCGCGTGATTATGGAACCATTGTTTGGAAGTTCCTTTCCCTCGCTGGGTGGGCAAGGGGAGGCTCGGCGCCATTCGCGAGCGCGACGCGGGGCGACCGGCGAGGTAGTTCTACTCTTGGATTGAGGCCACACTCCGGTCTGCGGTGGGGCGATGAATATGGTGGGCGTTACTGACAGACAGGGAATGTGTTTTCCGGTACAAATGGGAGTATGACTTCTTACAACGATTCTCGGTTCCCTGGCCCCGACCCGTACGCCCCGTTGCGGGATCTCCCGTCGTTTGCGCTGTCGTCCTCCGACCTCGTCGACGGTGACGAGATTGCCGAGCGCTTCCGCGCCCCGGAGAGCGTTTCGCCGCAGCTTGCGTGGTCCAACCTGCCGGAGGGCACCAAGTCCCTTGCCGTGACCTGCTTCGACCCGGACGCTCCGACGGCCGCCGGCTTCTGGCACTGGGCCGCTTTCAACATCCCGGCCGACGTCGCGGAACTGCCCACCAACGCCGGTGCCGCCGAAGACTTGGGCATCGAGGGAGTTATCTCCCTGCGCAACGACTCCGGCAAGCGCACCTACCACGGCCCGCAGCCGCCGGCCGGCCACGCCCCGCACCGCTACCTCTACGCCGTCCACGCGGTGGACAGGGAGAAGCTGGACATCGACCCGGACGCGACCCCGACGGTCCTGGGCTTTAACTTGCACTTCCACGCCATTGGCCGCGCCATCCTGTGGGGCTGGTACGAGGAGAAGTAGTCCTCACTTAGCGCATGGCCAACAACGACAATCCCGGGGTGACGATCCCGCTGCAGTTGCGAGTGGGCGGAGCTTTCATTGCTGTCGCACTCGTCCTCGTCATCATGACCTTCGTCGCGGTGCTCACCGAAGGGTGGATGAGCCCCTTCGTGTGGACCCCAGCCCGCGTGGCGCTGGTGGTAGCCGCGCTTATCATCGGCGCTTTCGCCACCATCCGCAAGGATCAGCGCCCAAGTATCGCCCAGGTGGTGGCTCTGGGCGGGGCGGTGCTCATTATCATCGCCAGCCGCTTCCTGCCCACGGCGCAGCTCGCCGTGATGGGCCAGTGGTGGCTGCTCATTTACGCCGGCCTGGCGCTGGTCTGCGCCCTCGCGCTACGCCGCAGCCTGGCTCCTCGCTCCTAAGGGGAGGGCTGACCGGTGCCGGGATGCGCCGACGGGCTATTTCAAAGATGAAGAGAGCTAAAAATAAAAGCTAGGGCTGCACGCGCAGCCCTAGCTCTTTTTAGTTTCTGCTAGCTCTTGGCAGTGTTTAGTTCTTCCACGGTAGCCCGGAGCCGACCGCCTCGCTGATGTTGCCGAGGCCGTGGGCGCGGATCTGCTGGACAATCCCTAGGTGGATGTCCCGGATCCAGTCCGGGCCGCCGTAGATGAGCGGGGTGTAGCCCTGCAGGAGGCTGGCGCCTGCCGTGATGCGCTCCCAGGCCTGCTGCGGGGTGTAGATGCCGCCGACCGAGACGATGGGCAGCTCGCCGCCCAGGTGCTCGTGGAGCAGGCGCAACACCTCCAGGGAGCGCTGCGCCACCGGCGCGCCGGACATGCCGCCGGCTCCCATGGCCTCGACCTTAGCGGCCGGGGTCTGCAGCCCCTCGCGGGAGATGGTGGTGTTGGTGGCGACAATTCCGGCCAGGCCGACCTCGCGGGCCAGGTCGGCGACGGCGAGGACGTCCTCGTCGGACAGGTCCGGGGCGATCTTCACCAAGACCGGGGCCGGGGTGACCTCGGCAACGGCGGTGAGGATGGGGCGCAGCGACTCGACTGCCTGCAGGTCGCGCAGGCCCGGGGTGTTCGGGGAGGAGACGTTGACCACCAGGAAATCGGCCAGCGAGCCCAGGACGGAGGCCGAACGGCGGTAGTCGTCCACGGCCTGGTCCACCGGGGTGACTTTGGTCTTGCCGATGTTGATGCCGATGACGTCGTCGCTGCGGCGGGCGCGCAGGTTGCGGGCGACTTCCTCCGCTCCCTGGTTGTTAAAGCCCATCCGGTTGAGCAGGCCCTTGTCCTTGGGCAGGCGGTAAAGCCGGGGAGCCGGGTTGCCCGGCTGGGCCGCGGCGGTGACGGTGCCCAACTCGGCGTAACCGAAACCGATGGGTCCCCAGGCGTCCGCGGCGGTGGCGTTCTTGTCGAAGCCGGCCGCCAGGCCGAGCGGGCGCGGGAAGTCCACACCGAAGACGGTCTGCCGCAGGACCGGGTCCTTGACGGGCAGGACCTTGTTGAGCCCGCGGTTGAGCGGCCAGGCCACGTGGAAGCCGTGGAGGGCCGAGCTCATCAGGTGGTGGATGCGCTCGGCGTCGATCTGGAACATAGCCTTGAGCGCGGCATCGTAAACCTTGCCCCGGACGGTGCGGAAAATGCTGGGCATTGTAGAAACTCCTTAGATATCTTTAATGATCTGCAGTCCGTCACCGGTGGCGGAAGCAATGGCGATGGTCCCGTCGCTGAGCGCGACCATGTTCTGTGCGTTAGCGACGGTAGAGACCTTCGCGCGCTCCTCCGGAACGCCGTGGGAAATCTCGAAGGCCTGCGCCTGGTTGTTGTCGGTCGTGGTCACCCACGCCAGCTGCCGGGACTCGTCCCAGGCCGTGGCCCACGGTACCCCGTCGGTGTTGCCGTACTGGTGCAGGCGGATGACGTCCTCGGCGTTGTAGATGGCTACCCGCTCGCCCAAGGTATCGGAGACCACGATGGTGCCGTTGTCGCCGACCGAGGCTTGGCCCAGTCCGACGCCCACGCGCAGACGGCCGCCCGCGCGGGACTGCTCCCAGTCCAGCGACTGGATGGTCGAATCCGCCCGCAAGGTGCGCACCACGTTGTCCGTGCCGTCCTGGTTGGGGACCGCCAGTAGCTGGTCGGTCGCGTCTTCGACGGCGAAGGAGTCGCTGCGCTCGCCGTCGGTGTAGATGGCGACGTCGGTGGCCTGATCGGAGGCCACGAAAAGCTCCCCGGATGAGGTCCGCGCGGCGGCGGTGACGGGGAATTCTTCGTCGACAGCGATCTTTTCCGGCTGCTCGGGACGTGCCGGGTCGAAGGAAAGCACCTCCTTGCCGCAGCCGAGTAGGAACTCGTTGTCGGCGGCCGTCAGCTGGCCGCAATCGGTCGGGATTTCCACCACCGCGGCGGAGCCGTCCTGGAAGGCAGCGGCGTCGCCCACGGCCAGGTGATCGGCGCTGCGCACGGCGATGGTCTCGCCGGTGGCGGCCATGTCGGTTACCTGCGCGATTTCCCGCGGCAGCTCGACGACCTCGCCGTCGGGGTCGGTGGCGGCGAGGGAGTCGGCCGGGGTTGCATTGCCTACCGTGGCGCCGTCGTCCGCCTCCTCTTCCGGCGGGGTCTGTTGGCACCCCGCGAGAGCTAGGGCGGAGACTGCGGAGACAGTCATTACTGCGAAACCGGTCTTAGAAGTCACAGACAGTCATCCTAGCAGTCAGACCCCGAAATCCAGCAGTCCCACCAGCCCCCACCAGCCGCAGCCCGGCCGGCCGCAGGCGGTAGCGGGCAGAGGCAGCACAGGGGAATTATCCCGAACTGAATGGAAGGTGTGAGCTTGCTTCGAAAGTCGGACTCGCCCGGGGTGGTCCTCGCGTGGGGTACGGGGGCGTCAGTATGCTGTTCCGAGTGAATAACGTGCAGTACCTCGCCCAAGCAGGCGTAGAACAATCAGACATGTCCTGGTTGCAAGTCATCGTCTTGTCTATAGTCCAGGGCCTCACCGAGTTCCTCCCCGTCAGCTCCTCGGGACACTTGCGCATTGTCTCCGAGCTCTTCTGGGGCCAGGACGCCGGGGCATCCTTCACCGCGGTTATCCAGCTCGGCACCGAGCTGGCCGTCGTGGTCTATTTCGCCAAGCTCATTTGGCAGATCCTGGCCGGCTGGTTCCGCGGCTGGGTCGACAAGGACTCCCGCGGGCAGGACTGGAAGATGGGCTGGATGGTCATCGTCGGCTCCATCCCGATCGGGATCATCGGCTTCTTCGGCAAGGACCTCATCCGGGACGCGCTGCGCAACCTGTGGATCACCGCGGCCATGCTGGTCCTGTTCTCCTTTGTGTTCATCCTGGCCGAAAAGATGGGTAAAAAGACCCGCGGCTTCGACGAGCTGACCATGAAGGACGCCATCATCATGGGCCTGTGCCAGTGCCTGGCACTTATCCCGGGCGTGTCTCGCTCCGGCGGCACCATCTCCGGCGGCCTCTTCTTGGGGCTTGACCGCGAGGTGGCCACCCGCTTCAGCTTCCTGCTGGCCATCCCGGCGGTGCTGGCCTCCGGCCTGTTTTCGCTGGATGATGCCTTCGGCCCGACCGTCGGCCAATCCGCCACCGGAACCCAGTTGCTGGTCGGCACGGCGATCGCCTTCGTCGTCGGCTACGCCGCGATCGCCTGGCTGCTGAAGTTCGTGGCCAACCACTCCTTCTCCTGGTTCGCCGCCTACCGCATCCCGGTCGGCCTCTTTGTCATGGCCCTGCTGGCCTTCGGCGTGCTGCATCCCTAAGGGCGCCATAAAGATTCGGGGGAGGATCAAGTTCGCCCGTGGGTCGTACAGGCCCGGCGGTGGCGTTATGCGCGTCGGTGGGACTCGGCGTTACGATGGTGGGCATGCATACTTGGCCCCAGCCCGAAATCCAGCCCGTCCCGGGCGCTTCTGTTCCCCTGCAGCTTTTTGATTCCGCGGACCGCGCCGTCCGCGAGGTCAAGGTCGACGGCCCGCAGGCGGGTGTGTACGTGTGTGGGATTACCCCGTACGACTCCACGCACCTCGGGCACGCGGCGACCTACGTGACCTTTGACCTGGTCAACCGCATGTTGATGGATAACGGCCACGGCGTCCACTACGTGCAAAACATCACCGACGTCGACGACCCGCTCTTTGAGCGCGCGGAGCGCGACGGCGTGGACTGGCGCGAGCTGGGCACCTCCCAGATCGATCTCTTCCGCTCCGACATGGAGCTGCTGGAGGTCATCCCGCCGCGGGACTACGTCGGCGCCATGGAAGCCGTCGACGAGATTATCGAGCTGGTCCAGAAGCTGCTCGACCGCGGCGCCGCCTACGTGGTCGATGATCCGGAGTACCCGGACGTTTACGCCTCCATCGAGGCCACGGAGCAGTTCGGCTACGAGTCCAACTACAGCCGCGAGGAGATGGAGAAATTCTTCGCCGAGCGCGGCGGGGATCCGGACCGCGCCGGCAAGCGCAACCCGCTGGACGCGCTGCTCTGGCGCGCGCACCGCGACGGCGAGCCGGCCTGGGAATCCCCGTTCGGGCCCGGCCGCCCGGGCTGGCACGTCGAGTGTTCGGCTATCGCGACCAACCGCCTGGGCAAGACCTTCGAGATCCAAGGCGGCGGTAGCGACCTGAAGTTCCCGCACCACGAGTTCTCCGCCGCCCACGCGGAGGCCGGCCTGGGGGTAGACCGCATGGCCGATTTTTACGTCCACACCGGCATGATCGGCCTGGACGGGACCAAGATGTCCAAGTCCTTGGGCAACCTCGTCTTCGTGCACAAGCTGGTGGAGCAGGGCGTGGAGCCCTCGGCCATCCGCATCGGCATCTACGCCGGCCACTACCGCAGCGACCGGGACTGGTCCGACGAGGTCCTGGCCGCCGCCCAGCAGCGCCTGGCTACCTGGCGCGAGGCGCTAGAACACGCCGGCTCGCGCGAGCGGGCCGAGGAACTAGTCCACGACATCCGCGCCGCCTTGGCCAACGACTTGGATACCCCGCGTGTTCTGGAAGCCCTCGACGAGTGGGCCGCCGGCGAGCGCGGCGAGGATGACCCGGCCTCCCAGCAGTTGGTGACGGTCGCGCTCCGGAGCCTGCTCGGCGTGCGAGCGTAGCGGAATTGAGTAAGAATTAAGCGCATGAGCATTCGCGCAGATTTCCAGCCCACCGTCGATGAGTTCATTGCCAACCTCAAGTCTTTCGCCACGGGCGACTACCTGAAGGAAGACGAGAAAGAATTCTGGGACCAGCCCTTCGACCCAGCCGTCCTGCCGGATCTCAAGGAGATCCTGGAAGGCCTGCTGGATGACCTGGACGCGGTCCCGGATGATCCGAACAGCGACGTCCTTGCCGCAGTGATCGCCAAGCGGCAGGTGGAGTTGGCCGCCTTCAACAAGGCCAACGACTACGCGGTGCTGGAGCCGGAGGAAAAGGAGGAGCTCGCCGAGCTTATCTATTCGGCTTCTGCCGCGACCGGTGCGGACGACGAGGCCCTGGCCCAGATCCCCGAGCTGGATTAGTCCCCGCCGCCACGCCCCGGCGCCATCACTGGCGCAGCTGTGCGCCCGCGCGCCTGGGCGCGAATGTGCCGACCCAAGAAGAAAGTAGTCACGAATTTTATGCCGCTTCCTAGCGAGTCCCACCCGCGCGACGCCGCCCAGACCCTAAGCGACCACGGATCGCCGGAGCGTCCCCAGGCCATCTTCTGGGATATGGATGGCACGCTGACTGATTCCGAGCCGTTGTGGGCGGAAGCGACGTTCTACCTCTCGGAGACCCTAGGCAACCGCCTGACGCCGACGGAACGGCTGGCCACGGTCGGCTCGACCTTCGCCACCACGCTGGAAATCTGCGCGGCGAAGGCGGGGGTGACGCTGACCGAGGAGGATTACCCGAAGTACCGGAAGCTGATGCTTTCCAAGGTCCGGGAACTTTTCGCCGGAAACCTGGAGGTCTTTCCCGGCGTCCGCGACCTGCTGCGCGAGCTGCACGCGGACGGCCTTCCGATGTTGGTGACCACCAACACGGAGCGCTACGTCGCCGACGGGGCCATCGCGGCCATTGGACCGGAGTTTTTCTTCGACACGATCTGCGGCGACGAGGTGCCCACCGGAAAGCCCGCGCCGGACATGTACCTCCAGGCCGCGCGCAGCGTCGGCGCCGACCCGGGGGACTGCCTCGTCTTTGAGGATTCCACGGCCGGCATGACCGCGGCGGTCGAGGCGGGGTGCCGGGTCATCGGCCTGCCGGAAGACGATCACGTGGTCGTGCCCGACGGCGTGGTCCAGATATCCGAGCTGCACGGTACCCGCCATGTAGCCCCGGCTGGGGTTGCGGATGTCTACGCCTGGTGGCGCCAGATGACCGCATATCGGGGGTAGTAGGCGCGCGCTGAGCGCCTCGGCGCTAATTTCTATGGAACAATAGATGGCGTGAAAACCTTCGATGATTTATTTGCAGAGCTAAAAACCAAGGCCACCGAGCGGCAGGAGGGGTCCGGCACCGTCGACGCCCTGGACCATGGTGTGCACCACATCGGCAAGAAGGTCATCGAGGAAGCCGGCGAGGTCTGGTTGGCGGCCGAATACGAGTCCGACGAGGAGCTCTCGGAGGAGATTTCACAGTTGCTTTACTGGACGCAAGTGATGATGCTGGCCCGTGGCCTCGAGCCCAAGGACATCTACAAGTACCTCTAGCGCACCCGCTGCGCTTCCTTAAGCGCGGGCGCTGCTCCCAGCCCACCCGAGTACATACCAGCAGGGAAGAAAGACACACGCATGATCACTATTGCAGTGCCCAATAAGGGCTCGCTGTCCGAAGCCGCGATGTCCATCTTCGCGGAAGCCGGGTACAAGTCCCGCGGCAATTCCAAGTCGCTCAACGTCGTCGACGAGGCCAACGGTGTTGAGTTCTTCTTCCTCCGGCCGAAAGACATCGCCATCTACGTCGCCAAGGGCGTGCTGGATATCGGCGTGACCGGTCGCGACCTGGCCGCCGACGCCAAGGCCGACGTCCAGGAAATCCTCGATCTCGGATTTGGTGGTTCGACCTTCCGCTATGCCGGGGTCAAGGGTGAGGGCTGGAGCGTGGACCAGCTGGGCGGCAAGCGCATTGCCACCTCGTACCCGAACCTGGTTCGCAAGGATCTGGCCGAGCGTGGCTTGGACGCCGAGGTCATCCGCCTGGATGGGGCAGTGGAGGTCTCCATTCGCCTGGGCGTGGCCGACGTCATCGCCGACGTGGTCTCCACCGGTCGCACGTTGCGCGAGCAGGGGCTGGAGCCCTTCGGCGAACCGCTGATTAGCTCCGAGGCCGTGGTCATCAAGCGCCAGGGTGCGACCGTGAGCCGCGAGGAAGAAATCCTCCTGGGCCGCCTGCGCGGCATCTTGAACGCCCGCCGCTACCTGATGATTGACTACAACATCGCCGAGGAGAATCTGGCGGCTGCCTCGGAGATCACCCCGGGGCTTACCGGCCCGACGGTCTCCCCGCTGGCCCGCGAGGGCTGGGTAGCGGTGCGCGCTTTGGTACCGAAGAAGCAGGCGAACCAGCTGATGGATGATCTTTCCGGCCTCGGTGCGGAGGCGATTCTGGGTTCCGAACTACGCATTGCCCGCATTTAGGGGTACACCTTCGGCGCGAGGATTCTAAAATTCCTTTGCTAGCTACCATGGGGGTCAAGTATTTGAAGTACTTAAATTCAACCCCCAATTAACGCAAAGGAGCGTCGCCGAGATGGCAAAGAATGCCAAGAAGGATACTAAGAAGCCTTCTGAGGACGTCCAGGACAAGGAAACCACCGCTGCCGCAAACGCCCCCGATTCTGCTAAGTCCACCCAGGAGACCAAGCAGTCGCAGCAGACCGCTGCCAAGGCGAAGAAGTCCCGCGTCGAGCAGGACCTCATCGGTGAGATGGAAGTTCCTAACTCCGCCTACTACGGCGTGCACACCATGCGCGCCATGGACAACTTCCAGATCTCGTACGTGACCATCAACTCCATCCCGGAGTTCATCCGCGGCATGGCCCAGGTCAAGAAGGCCGCCGCCATGGCTAACCGCCGCCTGCACACCCTGCCGAAGAAGAAGGCCGAGGCCATCATGTGGGCCTGCGACCAGATCCTGGAAGAGGGCCGCTGCATGGACCAGTTCCCGCTGGACGTCTTCCAGGGCGGCGCTGGCACCTCGGTCAACATGAACACCAACGAGGTCATCGCCAACCTGGCGCTGGAATACCTCGGCGAGGAAAAGGGCGCATACGACATCATCAACCCGAACGATGATGTCAACATGTCCCAGTCCACCAACGACGCTTACCCGACCGGCTTCCGCCTGGGCCTGTACGCCTCCATCAACCAGCTGATCGAGCGCATGGACGCCCTTCAGAACGCGTTTAGCGTCAAGGCCAACGAGTTCCAGGACATCCTGAAGATGGGCCGCACCCAGCTGCAGGACGCGGTACCGATGACCCTGGGTGACGAGTTCAAGGCCTTTGCCCACAACCTGCAGGAAGAGCAGTCCGTCCTGCGCGACGCCCAGGCCCGCCTGCTGGAAATCAACATGGGTGCTACCGCCATCGGCACCGGCGTGAACACCCCGGCCGGCTACCGCCACCAGGTCACCGCGGCGCTGTCCGAGGTTACCGGCCTGGAGATGAAGACCGCCCGCGACCTCATCGAGGCCACCTCCGACTGCGGCGCCTACGTGCTGCTGCACTCGGCCATCAAGCGCGCGGCCATGAAGCTGTCCAAGATCTCCAACGACCTGCGCCTGCTGTCCTCCGGCCCGCGAGCCGGCCTGAACGAGATCAACCTGCCGGCCCGCCAGGCCGGTTCCTCCATCATGCCGGGCAAGGTCAACCCGGTTATCCCGGAGGTCGTCAACCAGGTCTGCTTCAAGGTCTTCGGCAACGACATCACCGTCAACATGGCTGCCGAGGCCGGCCAGCTGCAGCTCAACGTCATGGAGCCGGTCATCGGCGAGGCCCTGTTCCAGTCCATCCGCATCATGGGCAACGCGGTCGATACCCTGCGCGAGAAGTGCGTCGAGGGCATCACCGCCAACCCGGACGTCTGCCGCCACTACGTGGAAAGCTCCATCGGCATCGTCACCTACCTGAACCCCTTCATCGGGCACCACAACGGCGACCTCATCGCCAAGGAGTCCCTGGAGACCGGCAAGGGCGTGCGCGACCTGGTCCTGGAAAAGGGCCTGCTGGACGAGGCCACCCTGGACCGCGTGCTGTCCGTGGAAAACCTCATGCACCCGGAGTTCCGCGGCAAGCTCTACATGGACGAGAACTAATTCCTAAAAAGTAGAGCTCAGCGCTAGGCATCCCCTCCCGCTGCGGAGGCTGGTTCCCTGAGAAGGCGAGTCAGTCCCGCGGCCGGGAGGGGTTGTTTATGCCCTAACGGACGCCAATCCACCGAAGCGGGTGTGGCAATCAACACAACCGGGCATTTCGATTGGGATGAATCACGTCGGCAGGGCACAATAGTAACGTAGTGATAATTTTTTACAACGTTTGGAGACCTCCATGGTTGTTATCCATATCTTGATTGTCCTTGCGGCAATCTTCCTGGGCGCCCGGCTGGGGTCTATCGCCATTGGTTTCGCCGGCGGCTTGGGCGTGCTCGCCTTGGGCCTGACCGGCGTGCCCGTCACCCGCGAAGACATCCCGTTCGACGTCATCGGTATCATCATGTGCGTCATCGCCGCCATCGCCGCCATGCAGCGCGCCGGCGGCATGGACTACCTCGTCCACTTGGCCGAGCGCCTGCTGCGCAAGAACCCCCGCCAGATCACCTATTTCGCCCCGGTCGTCACCTGGCTGATGACGGTGCTCGCCGGCACCGGCCACACCGCGTTTTCGACCATGCCCGTCATCGTGGAGGTCGCCAAGGAGGGCGGCGTGCGCCCGTCGCGCCCGCTGTCCATCGCGGTGGTCGCCTCCCAGATGGCCATCTGTGCCTCGCCGATTTCCGCCGCCGTCGTGCTGATGGCCTCCCTGCTAGAGCCCGCCGGCGTGGGCTACCTGCAGGTGCTGGCCGTCCTCATCCCGGCGACCTTCCTGTCGATTTTCCCCGCGGCCTGGCTGGCTAACAAGATGGGCAAGGAACTCGACGATGACCCGGTCTACCTCGAGCGCAAGGCCGCCGGCCGCGTCAAGGAGCCCATCGGGGCATCCTCCTTCAGCCCGGCACCGGGCGCGAAGCTGTCGGTCCTCATCTTCCTGGTCGCCATCATCATCGTCATGCTCTGGGCCACCATCACCTCGGACCAGGTCGGCCTGATTGCGGATCCGACGCTCCCGCGCAACGAGGCCATCATGGCCGTCATGCTCACCGCCGCCACTGCCATCGTCATGGCCACCAAGATCCCGGCCGGCGATGTCCTGAACACCCAGGTCTTCAAGTCCGGCATGTCCGCGTGCGTCTGTGTGCTGGGCGTGGCTTGGCTGGGCACCACGCTGATTAACCACTACATCGAGGACATCCAGGTCCTGGCCGGTGACGTCATCCAGGCCACCCCGTGGCTGCTGGCCGTCGTGCTCTTCCTGGCCGCCGCCCTGTTGTACTCCCAGGCCGCTACCACCAAGGCCCTCATGCCGGCCGCGCTGGCGCTAGGCGTTAGCCCGCTGACCGCGCTCGCCGCGTTCCCGGCGGTCTCCGCCCTGTTCGTCCTGCCGACCTACCCGACGCTGCTCGCCGCGGTGGAGATGGACGACACCGGCTCGACCCGGATCGGCAAGGCCGTCTTCAATCACCCGTTCCTGGTCCCCGGCGTGGTCAGCATCGTGCTGTCCATCGTGCTGTGCTACGCCATCGGGGCAGTGGTGGTCTAAGCCACCGAGGAGAGGAGGCCATCCCCATCGTCGTCACCTCGGCCCGCCTTAGCGCGGGACCGGGGTGGTTTTCTTTGCTTCCGGGTCTTTGAGTTAAACCGGCCACAGGAGGCGTGAGCGTCGGTACGATAGGGGCTATGACTACTCAGCCTTCCGATGTAGAAATCGCTCAGTCCCACCAGTTGCAGCCCATCGCCGATATTGCGGAGAAGGCCGGCCTGCCGGCCGACGCCCTCATCCCGTACGGCACCACCAAGGCCAAGGTGGATATCACCAAGCTGGACCACTCCCGCGAGCACGGCAAGCTCGTGCTGGTCACCGGCGTGTCCCCGACGCCGGCCGGGGAGGGCAAGTCCACCGTCCTGATCGGTCTCACCGACGCCATCGCGAAGCTGGGCAAGAAGGCCATCGTAGCTCTGCGCGAGCCCTCCCAGGGCCCGGTCATGGGCATCAAGGGCGGCGCCGCCGGCGGCGGCTACTCCCAGATCGTCCCCATGGAGGACATCAACCTGCACTTCACCGGCGACCTGCACGCCATCGCCGCGGCGACCAATACGCTGGCCGCCATCATCGACAACCACATCCACCAGGGCAACCAGCTGAACATCGACCCGCGGCGGGTGACCTGGCAGCGCTGCCTGGACGTCAACGACCGCGCCCTGCGCGGCGTCGTCACCGGCCTGGGTGGCCCGGCCCACGGCGTGCCGGCGGAGACCGGGTTCACCATCACGGCCGCCTCCGAGATCATGGCGATCCTCGGCCTGGCCACCAGCCTGGAGGATCTCAAGAAGCGCTTGGGCGACATCACCGTGGGCTACACCTACGACCAGGCCCCGGTCACCGCCCGGGACCTGGAGGCCGAGGGCGCCCTGACCGCCCTGATGCGCGATGCCCTTAACCCGAACCTGGTCCAGACTCTGGGCGGGACCCCCGCGTTCGTGCACGGCGGCCCGTTCGCCAACATCGCGCACGGCTGCAACACCCTGCTGGCCACGCAGACCGCCCTGGAATACGGCGAGGTCGTGCTCAGCGAGGCCGGCTTCGGCGCCGACCTGGGCGGCGAGAAGTTCGTGGACATCAAGTCCCGCTTCGGCGAGCTGAATGTGGATGCCGCCGTGGTGGTGGCCACCATCCGTTCCCAGAAGTACAACGGCGGCGTGGCCAAGGACGAGCTGACCAACGAAAACGTAGAGGCCCTCGAAAAGGGCGTGGTCAACCTGCAACGCCACGTCGAAAACGTACGCAAGTTCGGCGTCACCCCGGTGGTTGCGCTCAACCTCTTCCCCTCGGATACCCAGGCCGAGCGCGACTTCATGCGCGACTGGGCCGAGAAGGTCGGCGTGCAGCTGGCCGAGGTCGAGGTCTTCACCAAGGGCGGCGACGGCGCCCTCGAGCTGGGCCAGATCGTCCTGGACAACCTGGGTGGCAACTCTGCGCCGCTGTACGACCCGAGCGAGGGCATCGAGGCCTCCATCGAGAAGATCGCCACGGAAATCTACCGTGCGGACAAGGTCGAGTACGGCTCCAAGGCGCTGAAGGACCTGAAGTACTTGAAGGACAACGGCTGGGACGCCCTCCCGGTGGTGATCTCGAAGACCCAGTACTCCTTCTCGGACGACGCGCAGGCCTTGGGCGCCCCGGAGGGGCACGCCCTGCACGTGCGCGAGCTTCTGCCGCGCACCGGCGCCGGTTTCGTGGTCGCGCTGACCGGCAACGTCATGACCATGCCGGGCCTGCCGAAGAAGCCGGCGGCCAACAACATCGACGTGGACGCCGACGGCCTCATCTCTGGCCTGTTCTAGGCTCCACATAGCTCTAAAGACTGCTAGACCCCACGGCCCCCGAACCTCCGCGTTTCGGGCCGTGGGGTTTAACGCGTTACGTAGGTTTTTCTGCAGGTCGTGCCGCGGTCGGACCGGGGCAGAATAGTGGGCGCTGCGGCAGTCTGGCTAGTTTTTGGAGGCGGGATCGGCCGCAGAACCGGGCCAGCCCGGGTAGGCCGGGGGAGTGCCGCCGAAGGCCGGGCACAGGTCCTGGAAGGAACACCAGCCGCACAGCTTCGAGGTCTTCGGGTGGAAGGTGCCGGCCTTGCCGTCGCCCTCGATGCGCGCCCACAGCTCGCCGAGATCGCGCTCAAAGTACTCGAGCTCCTCGCGGCTGGGGGCCAGGAACATTGAGTCGATGACCTTGAGGTACATTAGGCGCAGCTGAGTGGGGATGGTGCCCAGCAGGCGCCAGTAGACCAGCGCGTAGAAGCGCATCTGGAACTGCGCCGAGTGGCTAAACCTAGGCGCCGGCTTCTTGCCGGTCTTGTAGTCGACCACGCGGACCTCCCCGGTGGGGGCGACGTCGACGCGGTCGATGAACCCGCGCACGGGCACGCCGTTGGGCAGGACCGTGTTGACGTACATCTCGACTTCTTGGCAGTCGAAGCCCTGGGGGTTTTCCATCTCGAAATAGCCCTTGACCAGCGCGCGTGCCTGGACGAAGAAGTCGAGGGTCTGGTCTTCGGGGACCAGCTCGTCCAACTCGTCATCCCCGGCGCGCATCTTCTCCCACGCCGGCTTAATCATCTTGACCGCGGCCGGGTAGGTGCGCTCCTGCCTTGGCAGCTCGTGCATCTCCTCCAAGACGGCGTGGACCAGGGTGCCCTTGACCTGCGCCAGGGTCTTGGGCTCGGGGAGGCGGTCGATCGCGCGGAAGCGGTAGAGCAGGGGGCACTGCTGGTAATCGGAGGCGCGGGAGGGGGAAAGAGCCAACGGCCGAGGTTTGCGGGGCTGGGCCGGGGTAGCGGGTTGGGAAGATTGAGTCATGGTGTTTTTACCCTATCGCGCGCGCTGTCGTGGCAAGGTAGAGGGTATGACTAGCACGCAGGAATTCCTCGACTTCATTGACGCTTCCCCGAGTTCCTACCACGCCGCGGGCAACGTGGAGCGCGAGCTGGTGGCAGCCGGGTTCCAACGCCAACGTGAAGAAGACGCCTGGGACGTGAGCCCGGGCGGCCACGTGGTGGTCCGCGGCGGCGCCGTGATGGCCTATATCGTCCCGCCGCGGCTGGCCGAGGGCGCGGGCGAGAAGCTGCGGGGCTTTCGGATTGTCGGCTCCCACACGGACTCGCCCGGGTTCACCGTCAAGCCCGAGCCGGATTTCCAGCAGGCCGGCTGGGATCAGATCGGGGTGGAGGTCTACGGCGGGCCGATCTTGCACTCCTGGTTTGACCGGGAGCTGACCCTGGCCGGCCAGGTGACCCTGCGGGATCAGAGCACCCATCTGGTCAACACCGGCCCCATCCTGCGGATCCCGAACCTGGCAATCCACATGGTGCGCAAGGACGATTTCACCCCGGACCGCCAGTTCCACCTGCAGCCAGTCTGGCAGCTCAGCGCTAACGGCAAGTACGCCTCGCTGGGCGAGTACGTCGCCGAGCAGCTGGGCGTGCAGGCCACCGACATCGCCGCGTTCAACCTAATTACCGCCGCCGCGCAGCCGGCCGGACTGTTCGGACCGGCAGACGAGTTTATCGCCGCGGGCCGGATGGATAATTTAAGCTCCGTACACGCCAGTCTGGAGGCCTTCAAGGCCGCAGCCCAGGACTACGACGGCCCGGACGTGTTGGTTATGGCCGCCTTCGACCACGAGGAGATCGGTTCCAACTCGCGGTACGGCGCGGCCGGTCCCATCCTGGCCGACATCCTGCAGCGCACCGCCGTCGCCCTGGGCTCGACCGGCGACGATCTCTTCCGCGTCTTCGCCCACTCGCACTGCGTGTCGGCGGATGCGGCGCACTCGGTGCACCCCAACTACGCTCAGAAGCACGATCCGCACCACCAGCCGCTCATCGGCCACGGCCCGGTGACCAAGATCAACGGTAAGCAGCGCTACGCCTCTGACTCCGAATCCATTACCCGTTGGGAAAACGCCTGCCGGCGCGCGGGAGTGCCCTTCCAGCGTTTCGTGGCCAACAACGACGTGCCCTGCGGCAGCACCATCGGGCCGATTACCGCTACCCGCTTAGGAATCGAGACCGTGGACATCGGCGTGCCCATGCTGTCCATGCACTCGGCGCGCGAGATGGTCGGCGTTTCTGACCAAGCCGCCCTGTTCGGCGCCCTGCTGGAATACTTGGTCGGCTAAAATGGCCGAGTTGACTGGTCCCCAATGTTAAAACCGGCGGGCCAGCCTTTCTGGCCCAATGAGATGCAAGGAGCAACAAGCACATGGCCTATTCCGGCCCCTTCCAGTACGGCGACCGAGTCCAGCTCACCGATGCCAAGCGCCGGCACTACACCATCGTCCTGGCCGAAGGCGGTCAGTTCCACTCCCACAAGGGCATCATCGAGCACAGCCAGATCGTAGGCCTCGACGAGGGCTCGGTGGTCACCTCCAGCTTGGGCTCGGACTTCCTGCTTTTCCGCCACCTGATGGTGGACCACGTGCTGTCCATGCCCCGCGGCGCCGCCGTTATCTACCCCAAGGACTCGGCCCAGATCCTGGTCGAGGGAGATATCTTCATGGGCGCGCGCGTGCTCGAGGCCGGCGCCGGCTCGGGCGCGCTGTCGATGACCCTGCTTCGCGCGGTCGGCCCGGAGGGCAAGGTCTTTTCCTACGAGGTGCGCGACGACCACCTGGAATACGCCGTGGACAACGTCAAGGAATATTTTGGTCAGACGCCGGAGTGGTGGACCCCGCGCCTGGGCGATCTGGCGGACGTGCAGGTCGAAGACCTGGGCGGCCCGGTCGACCGGATCATCCTGGACATGCTGGAGCCCTGGGAGCACCTGGAGAAGGTCCGCGACCTGCTGATCCCGGGCGGGGTCTTCATGACGTATGTGGCCACCGTGCCACAACTGATGAAGGTAATGGAGGGCATCCGCCAGCTCAAGTGCTTTACTGAGCCGCGCGCCTGGGAGTCCCTGGTCCGCGAGTGGAAGGTCGAGGGCCTGGCCACGCGCCCGGAGCACCGCATGAACGCGCATACCGCCTTCCTCATCTGGACCCGCCGCCTGGCCGACGGGGTGACGCCTCCGCGCCCGCAGCGCCGCGCCCGCCGATAGGAGAAATTGCCGTGGGGGATAGGCAACCCCGCACAATGGTGGGGCGGATAGTCCGATCGTCGCCAAGAACGTTAGGGTAGTGACATGGATGACACGAAAGAGTTGCGTCGCCAGATTTCACAGCTGGCCGACCGCAACGCGAAGCTCGCGGAGCTGCTGAAGGATTCGCGCGACAAGCTCGGTCAGCTCGCCGCCGATGTCAACGCCTTGGCCGAGCCGGCCTCGACCTACGGCACCTTCCTGGGGTATAGCCAGACGCCTTCCGGCGGCCGCGAGGAGGCCGAGGTCTTTACCAACGGCCGGACCATGCGCCTGAAGATCTCCCCCGAGGTGAAGCAGGGCTCGCTGCGGGTGGGCCAGCAGGTGCGCATCGGCGACGGCATCGTCGTGGTAGAGGGCGCGGCGGCCCAACGCACCGGGCACCTGGCCACCGTGCTGGAGCGCCTGGGGACCGACCGCGCCCTAGTCACCAACGGCCCAGCCGACGAGGAGGTCATCACCCTGGCGGAGTCGCTGCGCGAGAACCTGCGCGCCGGCGACACCGTGCTGGCGGATACGAAGGCCGGCATTGGCCTGGAAGTCATCGCCAAGGCGGAGGTCTCCCAGCTATCCCTGGAGGAGGTCCCCGAGGTCGAGTTTTCCGACATCGGCGGCCTGGACGCGCAGATCACCCAGATCCGCGACTCGGTGGAGCTGCCCTTCCTGCACTCGGAGCTCTACCGCTCCTTCCGGCTGCACCCGCCCAAGGGCGTGCTGCTCTACGGCCCGCCGGGCTGTGGCAAGACGCTCATCGCGAAGGCGGTGGCCCATTCGCTCGCCCAAAAGATGGGGGCGGGCGAGCCGAGCTACTTCCTCAACGTCAAGGGCCCAGAGCTGCTCAACAAGTTCGTGGGCGAGACCGAGCGCAAGATCCGCCTGATCTTCGAGCGCGCCCGCGAGCTGGCCAGCAAGTCCACCAACCGTCCAGTCATCATCTTTTTCGACGAGATGGAGTCCATCTTCCGCACCCGCGGCTCAGGCGTCTCCTCCGACATGGAAACCACGGTGGTCCCGCAGCTGCTGGCAGAGCTCGACGGCGTGGAAGACCTACGCAACGTCATCGTCATTGGCGCGACCAACCGCGAGGAGCTCATCGATCCGGCGATCATGCGCCCGGGCCGCCTCGACATTAAGATCCGCGTGAGCCGCCCCAACAAGCAGGGCGCGCGCGAAATCATGCAGCGCCACTTCCCAGAGTCCATCCCGCATTCGGGCGACCGCGAGGCGCTGATCTCGTCGAGCATCGCGGAGCTTTTCGCCCCGCGCCCGTTCGTGAACCTGCACCACGCCGACGACTCGGTGACCACCCTGCATTACCGCGACTTCGTCTCCGGCGCGATGATTGCCAACATCGTCGCCCGCGCCAAGAAGCTGGCCATCAAGGAGTCGCTGGCGACGGGCAAGGAAGCGGCCATCGACATGCGCCACCTGTCCCAGGCGATCGCGGCCGAGCAGTCCGAAAGCGAGCACGTGCCGACCTCCACCAACCCGCAGGAGTGGGCCAAGATCGTCGGCGGCAACGCCACCAGGCAGCCCATCACGCACGTCGAATTGATTGGATTTAGGAGCCCCACGTGGCACGTCTTCTAGGAACCGAGACCGAATACGCCATCGTGACGCCGGATCGGCCGGACTTTTCGCCGATCGTCTCCTCGACCCACGCGGTGGTCGCCTACGCGGCGCTGCACACCGACGCCCGTACGCGCTGGGACTTCGCGGAGGAGCACCCGCTGCGCGACAGCCGCGGCTTCGATCTCAAGCGCTACCAGACTGTCCCGGTGGTGGACCCGCACGCCATCGGCGTGGCCAACGTGGTCACCGCCTCCGGCGCGCGCTTCTACGTCGACCACGCCCACCCAGAGTACTCCTCGCCGGAGTGCCGGAACGCCTGGGAGGGCATGCTCTACGACGCCGCCGGCGACGTCGTGCTGCGCAAGGCGGCCGCGGCCGTGGCCCAGCTGACGGCGCAGGACACCTCGGTGCTAAGCGATCACGAGCCCTGCCCGCCGCTGAAGTTCTACAAGAACAACGTGGACGGCAAGGGGGCCTCCTACGGCTCCCACGAAAACTACCAGTGGTCGCGCAGCACCGACTTCGACTACCTGGCCCAGGGGCTTATCCCGTTCTTTGTCACCCGGCAGGTGGTCACCGGCGCCGGGCGCGTGGGCCTAGGCCCCGAGGGAGAGGAGCCCGGCTTCCAGATCTCGCAGCGCGCGGACTATATCGAGCAGGAAATCTCCCTGGAGACCACGCTCAACCGCGGCATCATCAACACTCGCGACGAGCCGCACGCCGACGCCCACCAGTTCGGGCGCCTGCATGTCATCATCGGTGACGCCAACCTGTCGCAGACCTCCAACCTGCTGAAGCTGGGGATGACCTCCCTGGTCATGGACGCTATCGAGGCCGGCGTGGACTTCAGCGACGTGCGGCTGGCCGATCCGGTCGAAGCCGTGCGCACCGTCAGCCGGGATCTCGATCTCAAGGAGAAGCTGCCGCTGCGTGACGGCGGGCAGATGACTGCGCTGGAAATCCTGGCCGTTTACCGATCGCGGGTTAGCGCGGACACCGACGCTGAGCGCGACGTCCTGCGCCGCTTCGACGAGGTCGTCGAGCTTTTGAGTACCGATCCGCTGCAGGCCGCGCACCTGCTGGACTGGGTGGCCAAGTACCGCCTCATCAAGGGCTACCTCGACCGCGGCGTGGCGGCGGACGACCCTAAGCTGGCGCTTATCGACCTGCAGTACGCCGATATCGACCCGGCCCGGTCTCTCTATCACGCGCTGGTGCGCCGCGGGCAGATGCGCACGCTGGTCAGCGAGGAAGAGATCGAGCGCGCCGCCGAAGTTGCCCCGCCGGGCTCTCGGGCCGGCCTACGCGGTGCCTTCATGCAGCACTACGCCGCGGATCTGGTTTCGGCGAACTGGCAGTACGTGGCGCTTCGCCGGGGCGATCTGACCACGCTTTTCGAGCTGGACGAGCTTTTAACGGCCGCGCCGGAGACCCGCGAGGCGATAATCCACGGCGAGCTGGATCTAGACCAGCTCATCTCCCGGCTTAAGACCGAGGGAATAAGCCCGGAGTACCGTTAGAACTAGTAGCACGAGCCAAGCTTTAGCCAGACGTACCTAACAGGCGCTGAGCCTGGGAAGGGAGAAGACAACACCATGTCACAGCAGAACCAACAGATTCACTCCGGTGGCGGCGACTGCCAGGACGGTGCCGCCGAAGACGGCGCCGTGGGCTCCGGCCAGGCGCAGATTTCCACCAGCGGTACCGACGACCTACTCGATGAGATCGACGGCCTGCTGGAAAACAACGCCGAGGAATTCGTCAGCCACTACGTGCAGAAGGGCGGTCAGTAGACGGTGAACCCGCTGTCGTCTAAGGGCCTGCAGCAAGCCCCCGGGCCTTTCGCGCGCCGGATCATGGGCATTGAGACCGAATACGGGCTGTTTTCCTCGTCCCCGGCGGACCGGCGCGGGCTGGACCCGGATGAGCTGGCGCGCAAGCTCTTCCGCCCGGTGGTGGAAAAGTATTCCTCGTCGAATATCTTTACCCGCAACTCCTCGCGCCTGTACTTGGACGTCGGCTCGCACCCTGAGGTGGCCACAGCCGAGTGCGACAGCCTGACCCAGCTGCTCAACCACGAGCGCGCCGGCGACCTTGTGGTCGATCAACTCGCGCGCGCCACGGAGGACGAGCTGGTTGCCAGCGGCGAGGCCAGCGCGGTCTACCTGTTTAAAAACAACGTCGACTCGGCTGGCAACTCCTACGGCTGCCACGAGAACTATTTGGTCTCACGCCACCTCGTGCTCAAAGAGCTCAGCACCGCGCTGCTGCCGTTTTTCATCACCCGGCAGCTCGTCTGCGGGGCCGGCCGCATCAAGCCGGCGGCGGGGCAGGCGCCGGCCCAGTTCGTGCTCTCCCAGCGCGCCGACCAGGTCTGGGAGGGCATTTCCTCGGCCACGACGCGCTCCCGGCCCATCATCAACACCCGCGACGAGCCGCACGGGGATTCCTCCCGCTTCCGCCGCATGCACGTCATCGTGGGCGACTCGAACATGGCGGAGCCGACCTTCGCGCTGAAGGTGGGGTCGGCCCTGCTGATGCTGGAGATGCTCGAGGCCGGCTTCGAGGTACCCAGCTTCGCTATCGCTGAGCCCATCGCCCAGATGCGAGCCATCGCCGGCGATCAGACCGGCCAGACCCCGTTGACCCTGGCGGACGATAGCACCATTCCGGCCATCGAGGTGCAGCGCCAGCTGGCAAGCGCCGCAGCGCGCTGGCTGGACGAGCGCCCCGACGCGGGCACCCCTAACAGCGAGATGCGCCGGGTCGTCGACCTGTGGGAGCGGACCGTCACGGCCGTGGAGACGCAGGACTTCAGCCAAGTCGATCAGGAAATCGACTGGGTGATCAAGAAGAAACTCCTGGACAGCTTTCGGGCGAAACTGGACTGCGATTGGTCGCACCCCAAGCTGGCGCAGGTCGATCTGACCTACCACGACATCCGGGACGGCCGGGGTCTCTACAGCGTGCTGAGCCGCCGCGGGCTGGTCCGGCGGTGGACCACGGACCAGGCCATCGCGGCCGCCCGAGAGCAGGCCCCGGCCACTACCCGGGCCGCGCTGCGCGGGAAGTTCCTGGCCGCCGCGCGTCAGACCGGCGCCAACGTGACGGTGGACTGGACCAAGCTCAAGGTCAACCGGCCCGAGCCCCGCGTCGAGCAGTTCCTGGATCCCTTTGTTGCGGACGATGCCCGCCTGCAACCGCTGCTAGACTACATGCAGGAAAATCAAGGACACTAGGCAGGCGCTGCCCAGCCGGCGAGACCGACAGGCGAGCGCGTGCCGCGGGGAAGGAGAGCGGAGAGAACTTGGCTGGTGCTACCGTCTCGCAGGGCTCGCGCCGCGACAAGGCCGTCGAGCGTTTGACCAATCTCTGCTTCGCCCTCCACGGCGCAGCCTCGAACGGCGGCAGCCCGGACCGCTCCGCCGCCTGGATCCGCTCCCACGTTGCGGGCTACCAAGACTTGGGCGACGAGGCCTTCCAGAAACAGCTCAGCCGGGACATCCGCAGCCTGCAGCGCGCCGGCGTTCCGGTCACGCAGTCAGCGTCCAAAGCCAGCGCAGAGCCAGGCGAGGACCGCAGCCTGTCGGTCTACCGCATGCAGCAGGCCGACTACCAGCTGGCTGAGGTCGAGTTCACCCCGGAAGAGGCCATGGTCCTGGGCGTTGCTGCCGGGATGGGGCAGCCGGGCGGGCTGAGTTCGTTCTCCTCGTCCGCGTGGACGAAGGTCGCGGCCTCCGGGGCCTCCCGCGACCTAAGCGGCGCGCCCGTCTACACCGCGGACAATGACCTGACCCGCCTGGATCCGAACATCGTCCGCGACATTCTGACCACCGTGCGCAAGGGGCTGCGGATTAATTTCACCTATGTGCCGGGCCCGCAGCAAAGTGCCCAGTCCCGCTCCATGGACCCGTGGGGGCTAGTGACTCTGCGCAACCGCGTCTACCTGGTGGGCTGGGACAACGACCGTGGCGCGCCGCGTGCCTTCCGGCTGCTGCGGGTCACCGAGATCCGGGCGACCCGCCAGGCCCCGGAGCACGACCACCCTACGCAGTCCCTGCAGGAGGTCGTGGAAGCCTCCCTCAACCGGGACGTCGTGGACCGCGCCGTGCTGCGCATCCCCGCCGGCCGCGCCGGCGAGCTGGAAGCTCTCGGGACGCCAGGGGCCGACGGCACCGTGGTGCTAGAAGACATCTCGCGCGACTTCCTCGTGCGCACGGCCGCCGGATACGCCGCGGACGTGGAGGTGCTCGAGCCGACGAGCGTGCGCGACGACATCGTCG
Source organism: Corynebacterium sp. 1103A (assembly GCF_055700955.1). Lineage (NCBI taxonomy): Bacteria > Bacillati > Actinomycetota > Actinomycetes > Mycobacteriales > Corynebacteriaceae > Corynebacterium > Corynebacterium sp. 1103A. The sequence goes on along the minus strand of NZ_JASTTF010000011.1, from coordinate 38,472 downwards.
CGCTGCTACGCGCGGCTGCCGCCACCGCTTCCCAGGACCAGCAGGACAAACAGGACAAGGAGGCCCGCGACTAATGGCCGACGCACCCCAGAAACTGCACGCCCTGGTCCAGTCCCTGAACTTGATTCCGTATTTCCGCAGCCACCCGAAGGCCACCCTCATGGAAGCCGCCCAGGACCTCGGGATGGACGTGGCTGAGCTCAACAGCGCGCTCAACCGCCTGTTTTGCTCCGGGGTGGGGCAGCGCACCGAAGATCTGATCGACATCAGCTTCGGTTACCGCGAGGGCGTGACCATCGTGGACGACCAGGGGCTCAACCAGGCGCTGCGCCTCACGCCCACGGAGGCCGGCGCGCTGCTGCTGACCCTGGAGTCGCTAGAGTCCATGCCGGGGCTCATCGACACGGCGGCGGTCCAAAGCGCGGCGGAGAAAGTCCGCGGGATCATGGACGATAAGACGCGGGCCATCTACGACTCCATCGCCCAGCCGGAGGAGGCCGAGTCGGCCGCCCAGGTGGCGGCCGCCCGCGCCATTGAGACCAAGCGGCAACTGCGGTTGCGCTACTGGTCAGCCAGCTCAAACGAGGAACGCACCCGTACCGTCCACCCGGCCCGTATCTTCATCTTCGACTCGCAGGTCTACCTGGTGGCCTGGGAGGAAGACAAGAGCGAGCACCGGCGCTTCCGCATGGACCGGATCCGCCGGGCCACAGTCCTGGACGACGAGGCCCAGCCCCATCTGCGTCAGCTTGACTTCGACCCGCGCGATCCCTTCGGATTGGCCGACAGTGACAGAGCCCATATAGAGCTTAAGAAGGAGGCCACCTGGTTGGCCGATGACTACGACATCCGGCTGGGTGAGGACCTCGGAAACGGCTACGTAGCAGCCTCTATGCCCATCGGATCGGTGGAGTGGTTCGCCCGCTTTGCCATCGGGCATACTGACAGGTTCCGGGTGATTGGCCCAGATTCGGTTAAGAATGCTATTGCGCACGCCAGCGAGGCGGGCCTGCGCAGATATACTGACTAACTATCCGCTGGCAACCTTTAGCAAGCCACCAGCGAATGCGTTAGGCTCTTAGGGGCAAAACAGCCGCTCCGCGGCGCCTGTGGAGGAGAAAGAGAGAAATACTATGACGGTCGGACCCGCCCAAATTGCCATTATCATCCTGCTGATCGTGCTGCTTTTCGGCGCGAAGAAGCTGCCGGACCTGGCCCGCTCGATGGGTCGTTCCATGCGCATTTTCAAGTCGGAGGTCCACGAGATGGGCAACGACGACCAGCGCTACCAGGACGAGCAGCAGCAGCGCCAGCAACAGCAGGGCCAGATCAGCCAGACCCCGGCTAGCCAGCAGCAGTCGGACGAGGATTTCTGGAACAGCCCGCAGATGCAGCCGCGTTACGACCAGAACAACCAGCAGGCACCGCGCCCCGATAACCACTAAGGCTTAAAGCCCCCGTTCGCGGGACCTGCTCAATTTGTGTCGTGTTAACCAGGAAGTGTTCTAGAAGCGATGTCACCTAGCCCGAAGGGTTCTGAAGGCTCGCGGTCTCTGCCGCAACCGAGTGCTCGCGCCGGTGCGCCGGCGCGCCGTCAGCGGCCCCGCGGCGGCGCGTGGTCACGCCTGAAGCAGGCGCAGGAGGCCCGCCGGGCCAAAAAGAACCCGACGGGGGAGATGACGCTTATTGAGCACCTCCAGGAGCTGCGCCGGCGCATTGTCTATGCGCTGCTGGCCCTGGTTGTGGGCACGCTCATCGGATTTTTCTGGTACCAGCACGCCCCGTTCGGCTGGTCCACGCTGGGCGAGATCCTGCGCGAGCCGTATTGTGCGCTGCCGGCGGACAAGCGCGCCGACTTCACCAACGACGGCACCTGCCGCCTGCTTGCCACCACCCCGTTCGAGATGCTCATGCTGCGCATCAAGGTCGGTGCCTTGGCCGGCGCGGTGATCTCTTCGCCCGTCTGGCTCTACCAGGTCTGGGCGTTCATCGTGCCGGGCCTGCACAAGAAGGAAAAGCGCTACACCTTCATGTTCGTTAGCGTCGCCGGCGTTCTCTTCGTCGCCGGCGCGGCGCTGGCGTACTTCGTCCTCTCCGAGGGCCTGGAGTTCCTGATGTCCGTCGGCGCGGAGTACCAGACCGCCGCGCTGACCGGTAAGGAGTATTTCGGCCTGATGCTGACCATGCTCATCCTCTTCGGCATCGCCTTTGAGGTCCCGCTGATCATCATCGCGCTGAACCTGGTGGGGGTGCTCGAGTACGAGCACGTCAAGGGCAAGCGCCGCATCCTGTTCATCATCGTGATGATCATCTCCGCCTTCATCACCCCGGCCGATCCTTATTCGCTCATCGCCTTGTCGGGCGCCCTGTGGATCCTCATCGAGTCGGCCTTCCAGTTCTGCCGCATCAATGACAAGCGCCGCAACCGCGAGCGCCCCGACTGGATGGACCTGGACGACGAGCAGGCCTCGCCACTGGGCTCCGGCCCGGGTGCCGTGGGCCTAGCCGAGCCGGTTCCCGCACCGACCCCGGTCAACCCGCCGAGCAGCCACCCGCACGCCCCGGCACCCGCGCGTCCGGCGAGCGCGCAGGCCCAGCCGCAGCCGCAGCAGAACAGCCGCCCGGCCCGCCCGCAGCAACCGGAGAGCGGCTTCTTCGACGACGTCCTCTAGCGCCGGGTAAGCTGGGCGGCTATGACGCAGTCGCACCTGGAATACTTCTCGCACAACCTGTCCTATTCGCTCGATGAGTTCCAGCTACTCGGCTGCCAGGCGGTAGAGCGCGGAAGCGGCGTGCTGGTCTGCGCGCCGACCGGCGCCGGCAAGACCGTCGTCGGCGAATTCGCGGTCTCCCTGGCGCTGTCCCGGGGGACTAAGTGCTTTTACACCACCCCGATTAAGGCGCTGAGCAACCAGAAGTACCACGACCTGGTCGACCAGCACGGCGAGGACGCCGTCGGCCTGCTCACCGGTGACGTCTCCATCAACGGCGACGCCGAGATCGTCGTGATGACCACCGAGGTGCTGCGCAACATGATCTACGCGAAGTCGCCCGCGCTGGAGCGCCTAAGCCACGTGGTCATGGACGAGATCCACTTCCTGGCCGACGCCTCCCGCGGCGCGGTCTGGGAAGAGGTGATTCTCAACCTGGACGAGTACGTCGCTATCATCGGGCTGTCCGCCACAGTGTCGAACTCGGAGGAGTTCGGCCGCTGGCTGCGCGCCGTGCGCGGCGAGACGGAGATCATCGTCTCCGAGCACCGCCCGGTGCCGCTGGACCAGTGGATGATGATCGGCCACCAGGTCTATTCGCTTTTCGAACCCGGCACCGACGGAGAAGTCAACCGCGAGCTCATCCGCCGCGTGCGCCGCCTGGAGGCAGGCGATACGGACGAGGGCCGCGCGGACTACCAGTCGGGTAAAGGCTTCCGGGCGCGCTCGGTCGGCGGCCGCAGCGGCGCGCGCCGTCCGCAGGATCGCTACCGCCCGCTGGGCCGCCCGGAAGTCCTCAAGGCCCTGCAGAGCAAGGACATGCTACCGGCCATTACCTTCATCTTTTCCCGCGCTGGCTGCGACGGCGCTCTCTACCAGTGCCTGCGTTCCCGGATGAGCCTGACCACGCCGGAGGAGGCCGCGGAGATCCTCGAGACGGTCAACGCCGGGGTCGAGGGGATCCCGGAAGAAGACCTGGAGGTGCTGAACTTTAAGTCCTGGCGCACGGCGTTAAGCCGGGGTTTCGCCGCCCACCACGCCGGGATGCTGCCGGCCTTCCGTCACATCGTCGAAGACCTCTTCGTCCGCGGGCTGGTGCGCGCGGTCTTCGCCACGGAGACCCTGGCGCTGGGCATTAACATGCCGGCCCGCACGGTCGTGCTGGAAAAGCTCATCAAGTTCAACGGCGAGGCCCACGTGGATCTTACCCCGGGCCAGTACACGCAGCTGACCGGCCGCGCCGGCCGCCGCGGCATCGACACGCTGGGCAATGCGGTGGTCCAGTGGGCCCCGGCGATGGACCCGCACTACGTCGCAGGTCTGGCCTCCACGCGCACCTACCCGCTGGTCTCCACCTTCCAGCCCGGCTACAACATGGCCATCAACCTGCTGGGCATGCTCGGCTTCGAGGATTCGTTGCGACTGATGGAGAAGTCCTTCGCGCAGTTCCAGGCCGACGGCTCCGTAGTCGAGGAGACCCGGCAGGTCGAAAAGGCCGAGCACCGCGCCCGCCAGCTGCGCGAGCAGCTCGACGAGCTGATTACTGCGCTGGCCCCGCCGGCTAGCGATGCCGCCACCGCCCGCCAGGAGCTGCTGGACTATATCCAGCTGCGCCAAGAGCTGACCGCGGAGGAGCGTTCCTCCCAGGTCAGCGGCAAGGAGGAGCGCTCCAAGGAGGTCGCCACGGTGCTGGCCAAGCTGCAGGTCGGCGACGTCATCGCGCTGGCCACCAAGAAGCAGCCGCTGCTGGCAGTGGTCAACACCCCGGCTAACCAGACCAAGGATCCGCGCCCGTGGGTGACCACAGAGGGCGGCTGGTCGGGCCGCATCGATGCCGCCGGCATCGCCAACCCGCCCATCGTGGTCGGCCACATGAAGCTGCCCCGGCGGGTGACCAAGGCGCCGCGCAAGTCCGCGGGCTACGTGCAAAAGCTTTTCCAGCGCAAGAAGTACCCGCGGCCGAAGAAGATGCGCCTGGCCCCGCGCCACCGGCCCAACAAGAAGGTGGGCGAGCTGCGCGATGCCATCCGGCAGCACCCGGTCCATGCCTGGCCGGCCACGGACCGGGAACAGTTGGCCAGCATGGCGCATAAGCTGGCCCGGCGCGAGAAGGACGCGGAGAAGCTGCGCGCCAAGATCACCCAGGCCACCGACACCCTGGGCCGCACCTTCGAGCGGATCGTTGACCTGCTGTCCGAGATGGACTACGTCGAGTTCGTCGGGGCGGGCGAGGACCGGCACCCGGAGATCACCGACGAGGGCGAGCGCCTGGCCAAGATCCACAACGAGTCGGATCTCTTGGTCGCGCAGTGCCTCAAGCGCGGGATCTGGAACGACCTGGACCCGGCGGAGCTGGCCGGGGTGGTCTCCCTGTGCACCTTCGAAAACCGCAAGGCCACCCGCGGCGAGCCGGAAGCCGCCACCGACGCCATGGCCGATGCCATGAACGACACCTGGCGCATCTACACCGAGCTGGTCGCTGACGAGCAGCGCCACCACCTGCCGGTCACCCGTGAGCCGGAGCCCGGCTTTGCCCTGGCCATGCACCAGTGGGCCGCAGGAGCCCCGTTGGGCTACTGCCTGGCCGCGGCCGCCGAGTGCGGCGCGGAGCTGACCCCCGGCGACTTCGTACGCTGGTGCCGCCAGGTGGTGGACCTGCTCCAGCAGGTCGCCAAGACCGGCTACGAGGACGGAATCCGGGCCAACGCCCGCCGGGCGATGGACGCTATCCAGCGCGGCGTCGTCGCCATCGGCGCTTAAGGCCCCCACACGGCCCAGCCGCTATTTAGTAGGGCTCAGTGCACAACGCCGCGGCGGCGGCGCGGATGGCCGGCAGGTGCGGTGCGAGCACGCTGACCGTGGCCACCCCGAGGTTGGTCCCGAAAGGATCCGCGATAAGTGACTGCGTGGCGACGATTGTGCCGTCCGCAATGACCGGTCCGCCGGAGTCGCCCTTGACCGTCGGGGGAGCGTTGCGCACCAGGGCCGCGGGCCGCACGACGGTGCGCAGGTTGCGCCCGAACGCTAGGGGAAGTCCGAAGAGGACCCGACCCCAGCGGGGTTGGGCCGCCTGGCGCCCGGTGGCCCCGTCGAGCCCGCCGAATCCGTAGGTGATGACCTCCTGGTCCCACTCGGGCCGGGCCGCGGATAGCCCGAGCAGGGCCGGCGCCTCTACTGGGTGGTGTAGGAGGGCGAGGGCGCAGTCGGTGCCGTCGATGGTGCGCACCGCCAGGATCCGGCGGCGCCACTTCTTGCCGCCGGTAAACCCGGTGACTTGGTAGCCGCACCGCCCCGCGGTGCGGAAGAAGTGGGCGCAGGTAAGCACCAGGCGGGTGCTTCGTGGGCCCTCGGCAGCATGGCCGGTGCCGCTGTGCGGCTCGGCGATGAGAACGCCGGAGCAGACCCGGTTGCGCTCGTTGAGGCGCACGGTGGTGGAGCTGGCAATTTCTTCCAAATGGTCGAAGGAGTCATCCATGGGCGGTTACACTGTTGTCCTATGAGTGAAAATTCTTCTGCTTTCCCTTCCGAAGTCTATCGAAACCGGATCGCCGCGGCGCAGCAGCAAGCGCGCACCAACGACGTGGCCGCGCTGGTGATTAGCCCGGGCGCCGAGTTCGCCTATTTCACCGGTTCCTGGATGAGCTCGCATGAGCGTTTCAGCGCCCTGGCCATCCCGGCCGAGGGGGAGGCCTTCCTGCTAGCGCCGGCCACCGATGGTGCGGAGCTGGCCGCCGCTCCGGTCGCGGAGCTCAACCTGGCCTTCCACGGCTGGCAGGACGGCACCAACGCCCACGCGCTGGCGGCGGAGAAGCTGCGCGAAGCCCACGGCGCGGCGGCCGAAGACGGCGCACGCCTGGCGGTCTCTGGCATGATGGACGCCGCGCACCTGTTGGGCCTGCAGGCCCAGTTCCCGTCCGCGCAGTGGGTGGCCGCCGATCAGGTCATCGGCGCGTTGTTCTCCCGTAAGGACGGCGAGGAGATCGCGCAGCTGCGCGCGGCCGCGCTGGCTATCGATGCCGTCCACGCCCGCGTGCCCTCGCTGCTGCAGCCCGGCGTGACCGAGCAGCAGGTGGCGGACCAGCTTGAGGAGCTTATTCTGCAGGAGCACGACGCGGTCGACTTCGTCATCGTCGGCTCCGGCCCCAACGGTGCGAACCCGCACCACAGCTTCTCCGAGCGCGTCCTGAGCGACGGAGATCCGGTGGTCGTGGACATCGGAGGCACCTTCGGCGCCGGCTACCACTCGGACTGTACCCGCACCTACGTGGTCGGCGGCGACGCCTCCCGTGCGCCGGAGGACTTCCAGGCCGCCTACGAGGTGCTGCGCCAAGCCCACGCCGCCGGCATGGAGCAGGCCCGCCGCGGGGCCACCGCGGGCAGCGTTGACGATGCCTGCCGCACGGTCATCACGGACGCCGGCTGGGGCGAGTACTTCACCCACCGGACCGGGCACGGTATCGGTCTGTCCACGCATGAGGAGCCGTTCATCGCCGCCGGCAACGACTTGGAGCTGGCCGAGTCGATGACTTTTTCCATCGAGCCCGGCATCTACAAGGAAGGCGAGTGGGGCATGCGCCTAGAAGACATCGCCACCATCAACGGCGACGGCGTGGCCGAGAGCCTGAACGAGGGCGAGCGCGACCTGCGATGAGCGCGCAGAACACCACCGCCGATCACGCTGGCTCCGCGCCCCGGGTCCCAGGCGCTGTCCTGGTGCTGGGCGGGCGCTCGGATATCGGCACGGAGATCGCCGCGCTGCTCGCGCCCGGGCGGCGCGTGGTCCTCGCCGCCCGCGGCGAAGAAGGCATCGATGACCAACGCGCCCGACTGCGGGCAGCTGGCGCGCGGGAGGTCGACTTCCTCGACTTCGACGCGCTGGACATGGACAACCACCGCGCCGTGGTGAGTCGGGCCCGCGAGCTCGCCGGCGAGGTCACCACGGCCGTCGTGGCCTTCGGGATCCTGGGCGACCAGGAGCGCGCCGAGGCCGACGAGTCCCACGCAGCGCATATAGCCCAGCTGGATTACACCGCGCAGGTTTCCATGCTGACCGTGCTCGCCGATGAGATGGAGCGCGGGCACATCGTCGCGTTTTCCTCCATCGCCGGGTGGCGCGCCCGCCGCGCCAACTACGTCTACGGTTCCACGAAGGCCGGTTTGGACGCCTTCTGCCAGGGGCTGGCGGACCGACTGCACGGCGGGCCCCTGGCGCTGATCACGGCCCGTCCCGGCTTCGTCATCGGCTCCATGACCGAGGGCATGAAGCCCGCGCCGCTGTCCGTGACACCTGAGGTGGTGGCACGCTACGTCGTCGACGCCATCGGTAGGGAAGTGGACAAGGCCGCTGCCGGCGGCGCCTTGGCCAGCCGCACGCTGTGGATCCCCGGCACGCTCCGGTTCCTAGCGTGGGTGATGGCGCTCGTGCCGCGCCCCATCTGGCGGCACATGCCGCGCTAGCCCATGGGGCTGACCATGCCTTCCGGGCTCACCGCGCTAGCGTCGAAGATGAAGCCGCGGGGTGCCAACACGCGCAGCACGACGTCGGCGTCGCCCTCGGCGAGGCCGTGCAGGACGAGCCCGCCGAAGGGCGTGACGGTAATTGGCACGCCCAAATGCCCCAGCAGCGTGGCGTATTCGGCCGGCAGGACGCCGTCGGGCAGGGCAGTGCCCAGGTCCACGCGCCCGTCGTCGCAGTGATCCGCCAGCCACCCGATGGGCCCGACCGAGCCGGTGTTCGCAGGGAGATCACCCGTGCCAGCCGCACCAGCCCCATAGGCGGCGTCGGCAGCTTCCTGTTGGAGAAGCTCCCGGACGTGCTCCCAGGCCTCCTCCGGCTCGGGGTGGTGGGCCAGCTCCTCAGCCCCGCGGAAGACAGTAAAGGAGGACTCGGCCAGGACTACTCGGACTCGGGCGAGCACCGCGCGCAGCTGCTCGTCCTCGGTGCTGATAGCCACGCGGGGCGCGCCGGCCGGGCTGGCGGACTCCTCGTCGCCTAAGCGATCGGCGAGGCCGCGGGCGAATTCGCGGGCGGTAGCAGACAGGGGAGAGGCAAGAATCTGGTGACCGCTGCCCGGCCACGACAGCTGGCCCAGGCCGTGTGCTACGGCCTCCTCGTCCTGGATGCCGCGCAGGGCGACTCGGCTCCACGCACCCAGATAAACCTTGCCGTCGGCATAGTCGTAGGCCGTTTTCCCGAGCGCGAACCAGTCGTCCGGGCGGGTAAGCCCGCCGGGGATGAAGGTATCAGCTGCCAGCGCGGAATCAGAGTGAGAGAAATTCAGCAATGCCATGGGCAGTAGTCTAATTGCCGTCGCCGTGTGCAAGTCTCACCGACGCCTTCGCGCCTGTTCCACATTGTCCAGTCAGGCAGGTAGGCTAGGGAATTATGCCGTTTCTGCTGTTTGTTGCCTACTTGGTTCTGGAAACCCTGACTTTTTGGGCTGTGGTCTCCCTCATTGGTGTGGCCTGGGCGCTAGTCGCCTTGTTCGCCACGATGTTCTTCGGGATGTCCATCGCCGGCTGGGAGGCGCGCCGGATCATGAGCTCCAAGGTTGTGCGCCAAGAAGACGGCACCGCCGTTATGCAGGACGATACCCCGGGCAAGACCGCCGGTAACGTCGGCCTGACCATGGTCGGCGGCATCCTGCTCACACTGCCGGGATTTTTCACCACGCTGGTGGGCCTGCTCTTTCTCTTCCCGCCGACCCGGGCGCTGCTGCGCGGCTTCATCGCCTTCCGCCTGGTACGTTCCGTGGAAAACTTCGGCGTGCGCCTCTACGACCGCAGCCCGATGTCGCAGCAGCACGACAGCTACGGCAGCTTTAGCGGTTCTGCTGGCGGCGCAGACGCGGCGCACGAGCCGACCGTGCTCGAGGAAGAAGAGATCCGCCGCTGGTCCGAAAACGCTAACCCGTCCGACTTCGGTGAGCCGGACACGGGCGATAGAGATGGCGACGACGGCGAGACCCCGGGGGATAAGCGCTAGTGTGGCGACTACTTGCCCGGTGGCTACTGGCGGCCGGGTCGGGGGCGGTGGTCTATACCGGCTACGCCCCGCTGAATTGGTGGCCTATGGCGTGTGTGGGCATCGCCCTGTTCTATTTCAGCCTGTCCCCATGGCGCGGGGAGCGCGTCTCGCTGCGCCTGGGCGCGGGGCTGGGGTTTGTCCACGGTTTTGCTACCTACGCGCTGTTGCTGCCATGGATCGGGGAGCTGGTCGGTAACACGCCCTACCTGGCCCTGGCGGTGGCGCTGAGCCTCTACGCCATCCTGACCGGGCTGTGCGGGGCAGCGGTAGCGCGCTGGCGCTTTGGCTTCCTCGCCTTCCCACTTATCTATCTTGCCGTCGAGTTTGTGCGCTCGTCGGTACCTTTTGGCGGCTTCGCCTGGGTGCGCCTGGCGTGGGGCCAGGTCAACGGGCCCCTGGCACAGCTGGTCCAGTGGGGCGGGCCCGCGCTGGTGACGGTGGCGGCCAGCCTGCTGGGCACGAGCCTGGTGGCGGTCTGGTCGCGGCGCCACGTCGTTCGCTTCACGGCCATTGGCGTTATCGTGGCGGTCTTTGCCGCCAGCTTCGTCGCTGGCTGGATCCGCGGCATGACCGGCCACGAGACCGGGCGGGTGACCGTCGCAGCCGTGCAGGGCAACGTCCCGCGCATGGGCCTGGACTTCAACGCCCAGCGCCGCGCGGTCCTCAACAACCACGTGAGGGTGACCAAGCAGCTAGCGGAAGACGGCCACGAGCCGGACCTGGTCATCTGGCCGGAGAATTCCTCGGACGTCAACCCCTTCACGGACGAGGAGGCCCGCGCCTCCATCGAGAGCGCCGTCGAGGCCGTCGGCGTGCCGATCCTGGTCGGTACCTTGACTTACGATGAGGTCGGCGCGCGCAACACCATGCAGGTCTTCGAGCTGGGCGGGCACCCGGGCGATCGCCACTACAAGAAGTACCTGCAGCCTTTCGGTGAGACCATGCCCATGCGGGATTTTTTCGCCAAGTTGTCCGACTACGTGGAGCTGGCCGGCGACTTCAAACCCGGCGACGGCAACGGCGTGGTGAACATGGCCGGCGTCGCGGTTGGCGTTGCCACCTGCTACGAGGTCATCTTCGACCAGGCTTTCCGCACCGCGGTGCAGTCTGGCGCGCAGATCCTGACCACCCCGACCAACAACGCCACCTTCGGCTTTTCTGACATGACCTACCAGCAGCTGGCCATGAGCCGCATGCGGGCGCTGGAAACCGACCGTGCGGTGGTGGTCCCGGCGACCTCCGGTGTCTCCGCCATCGTGCACCCGGACGGGAAGATCAGCCAGGAGTCCAATATCTTCGAGGCCAAATACCTGGTTGAGGATCTGCCACTGCGCAGCGGCGAGACGCTTGCGGTACGCTTTGGTTCGATCCTAGAACTGGCCATGGTTATTATTGGTGGAGTATTAACGCTGGCTGTCCTGATCTCTGCCGGATCCCGGCGGTCGGCCGCCGCAAGCCCCACGGCCGCAAGGGCGAAGAAGAACACCCGCTCCACGCGGGCCAAGAAGTAGAAGGAGTCTCCCACTCGTGACCGCTAACTCAGCGTCGACGCTGGTCATCATCCCCACCTTCAACGAGCTGGAAAACCTCCCGCTCATTACCGGCCGCGTGCGCTCCGCCACCCCGGACGTCCACGTCTTGGTCGTGGACGATAACTCCCCGGACGGCACCGGCGACTTGGCCGATGAGCTGGCCGCGAAGGATGAGAAGCTCCACGTGCTGCACCGAGAGGGCAAGGGCGGCTTGCTGGGCGCCTACCTCGCCGGCTTCGAGTGGGGCCTGGAGCGCGACTACCACGTCCTGTGCGAGATGGACGCGGACGGCTCCCACGCCCCGGAACAGCTGCACCTGCTGCTGGAAGCCATCGATGACGGCGCCGACCTGGTGATCGGCTCCCGCTACATCCCGGGCGGGGAGACCGTCAACTGGCCGGCCTCCCGCGAGTACCTGTCCCGCCTGGGCAACATCTACATCTCGGTGGCCCTCGGCGCCGGCCTGTCGGACATGACCGCCGGCTACCGTGCCTTCCGCCGTGAGCTGCTGGAGGCACTCGACTTCGACGAGCTGTCGAATGCCGGTTATATCTTCCAGGTGGACGTCGCCTTTCGCGCCGTCAAGAAGGGCTTCGACGTCCGCGAGGTGCCGATCACCTTCACCGAGCGCGAGTACGGCGAGTCCAAGCTCGATGGCTCGTTTGTCAAGGACTCGCTGTTCGAGGTCACCAAGTGGGGCGTGCAGCACCGCGCCGAGCAGGCCAGCGAGGTCGCGCATGAGACGGGCCGCATTGCCCAGCAGACCCTCAAGGAGATTGGTGCCCACGACCTGCCGCACAAGGCGGGCAAGAAGCTGCGCTGGCTCGGCGACTTTGGCGAGGAGCTGGGCAACCTGGCCAAGCACCAGTGGAAGTCCATGCGGCGCGGCTAGCATGCAATAGTTAGCGGGCGCGGTAGTCTAGTGAGAAGTTATTTTCCACTCGGATCGTTCGGCACGTACCTGCCGATGGAGGAGACACCATGGCTACCGTGAGCTTTAACCACGCCAGTTTGACCTACCCGGGGGCGCAAGCGCCGTCCGTCGACGACTTCGACTTGGAGATTGCCGACGGCGAGTTCCTCGTCTTGGTCGGCCCGTCGGGCTGCGGCAAATCGACCACGCTGCGAATGCTGGCGGGCCTCGAAGAGGTCACCTCGGGCAGCATTTTTATCGGTGACAAGGACGTCACCAGCCTCGACCCGCGCGAACGGGATATCGCCATGGTTTTCCAGAACTATGCGCTCTACCCGCACATGAGCGTGCGCGAGAATATGGGCTTCGCCCTGAAGCTGGCCGGGGAGTCGAAGGAAGAGATCAACCGGCGCGTCGATGAGGCGGCCCAGACCTTGGGCCTCGTCGATCTGCTCGACCGGAAGCCGAAGGCCCTCTCCGGCGGCCAGCGCCAGCGCGTGGCCATGGGGCGCGCCATCGTGCGCAATCCGCAGGTCTTCCTCATGGACGAGCCGCTGTCCAACCTGGACGCCAAGCTGCGCGTGCAGACCCGCACCCAGATCGCGGCCCTGCAGCGCCGCCTCGGCGTGACGACAGTGTACGTGACCCACGATCAGACGGAGGCGCTGACCATGGGCGACCGCATCGCGGTCCTCAACGGCGGCGTGCTTGAGCAGGTCGGCACCCCGCGTGAGCTCTACGAAGCCCCGCAGACCACCTTCGTGGCCGGGTTTATTGGCTCTCCGGCCATGAACCTGGGCCGGTTCACCGTCGACGACCAAGGCCGCGCGTCCTCCGGCGAAGCCTGGATCCAGCTGCCTGACGATGCCGTCCAGGCCCTAGCCGATGCCGGCGAGAAACAGGTCATCCTGGGCGTGCGCCCCGAGGCCCTGCAGTTGGTCGCGGAGGGCGAGGAGCGGGCCTCCGGCAGCGCCTCTATCCCGTTCGATCTGGAGCTGGTCGAGGAGCTCGGCGCGGACTCCTACCTCTACGGACAGATCCCGGGCGGCAGCGAGCTCAGCTCAGGGGCGACGACGGAGGAAGCCGCCTCGCCTACCGGCAACGAACTGGTCATGCGCGCTAAGCCGCGGACCGCGCCAGCCAAGGGCAGCCGGGTCGTGGCCACTGTGGACCCCAACCACGTGCACTGCTTCAGTGTGACTACCGGAAAGCGCATCAACAGCGCCGCAACTGTTCAGTAGCAAGAAAAACCGCCAGCCACTTAAGCCGTAAGCGCTAAGTGCTGGCGGTTGTTTCATAGCTCGGGGAGACGTGCCCCGCGCAAAGACTTATTTTTTATCCTTCTTTTCCTGCTGCTCGCGCAGCAGGCGGGCAGCGGAACGACGGCGCTTGCGCAGCTGCTGAATGCGCTCCTCGAGGAGCTCGTCGAGCTCGTCCAAGGAGCGGCGTTCGCATAGCATGTCCCAGTGGGTGCGCGGCGGCTTGGCCGGCTTGGACTCCACGCCTTCGCCCTCGACCAAGATGCCTACCTTGCCGTTCTTGCACATCCACTCTTCGGGGATTTCTGCGTCATCGGCAAAGGGCACCTCGTAGATATCGCCGTCTTCGGTGCGGTACTTCACCATCTGGCGGGGCGCAAGGTCGTGGTCGCGATCTGTTTCGTAGCTAACGGCGCCCATTCGGCTGCCACGGAGTACGCGATCTGCCATGCAACATCATCCTTTACTAAATTTACCTATGAAGGTGCGGGGCGATTACTATTCCCGCGCCCAGTCCTAACAGTATAACGAAGAACCCAGTGTGATTGTTCCCAGGTAGGGGTTAATGGGCTAAGGTAGTTTACCGTGATGCGTACTTCGGCTCATTCCCGCGAAAAAATCACCTGTCAGTGGTGCAATAGGGAAATGGTCCAAAACGGGCGGGGGCGACCCCGGAAGTTTTGTAGCGCGGCCTGCAAGCAGCGCGCATACGAGCAGCGTAACGCGGTCTCGGGGACCACAATCCCGGAGGACGCGATTATCATGTCGCCCAAGAGCGCGGCCGAGCTTGCGGACGGCTTGTTCGAGTTACGCTGCGGGGCGCAGGATATTCAGACCGCCGTCCATGAGGGCGCCGAAGCCAGCGAAATCAACCAGCTATGCGAAGAAATGGTGGCCTTGGCCCGCCACCTAGAGGAGTTAAGGTAAAACGCCATGCTAAAGAAGCTTTTCTACAACCGGACTCTGGTCATCAGCGTCTTCGTAGTCCTCATCATCGCGCTGACCGTCGTGGGGCTGGGCCCGCTGATCTACTCGATGATCGCCGGCCCCGGGGTGACCACTGAGCCGCTCGATGACTCGCGGGCAAAGGAGGCGAGCACCGACGTCAACGGCCAGTGGCGCGTGGGCGATGGTACGGCCCCAAACTTTACCTCCGTGGGCTTTAGTTTCAACGAGGTGCTTCCGGCGGAACGCCGCCTGACCTCGGGCTCGACCACCGCCGTGGACGGCGAAATCGAGATCACCGACCAGGAGGTTACCGAGGGGTCCATCAAGGTTCTCATGGAGGATCTCACTACTGACAAGACGGTGCGGGACCAGAACATGAAGTCCAAGCTCTTCGAGACCGACAAGTTCCCCGAGGCGTTCTTTAACCTGACGGCGCCGGTAGACCTGTCCGACCTGCCGGAGGATGGCACTAAGGGGAAGGTCACCATGGAAGGGGAGCTGACCATCAAGGACGCCACCCAGGAGATTAAGCAGGACTTCGACGTTCTCCGCGACGGCGAGCGCCTAGTCATCGGCGGGACCATCCCGATCAACCGCCTTGACTACAACGTGAAGACCCCGGAGTTCCTGGCCGCCAAGGTGGCTGAGGAGGGCGACGTGAACATCCTCATCTCCTTCGAGAAGCAGGAGTAGTTCCTTTTACAAACTAACTAATGTGGCGGAGGGGGAGAATCCACCCTTGGCCACCTAAACCCAAGAAAACGGCCGAAGCAAGGTCTCGCCACTCATGGCGCGAACACGACACGAGAACGGGAGGACCCACGATGTTGACCGAACGCATGATTCCGATGCTATGGTTCCGTCTCGTCGTGGTCATCGGCTTCGCCATCTTCGTGGCCACGCAGAAGATGTGGCTCGTTATGGTCATCGCCATCGCGCTGGCCGGGCTCACGGGCTGGCAGCTTCAGCAGGCCTACCAGAATAAGAAGGAAAAGTAGTCCGGCTACTTCCTTCTATTAAAGTCACAGTGACGTTAATAGTGCAAACTTCCCCCCCCTAGGGGCGAAGCGGTCGTGATCCGCGGATCTGCTGCGCAACCCATACCCGGACCGAGATCGTCGATTAAGGAGCCTAGGCGCTAAAGGAGATGCCGATTAGGGCCTGTTTGGCACAGGAGTGCTCGAGAGCCCAGCGTCGCAATTCGAGCGATGTACTCGGCTTAGCCGGGCCAGCGTGTACCACTGGAGCATCGGCGGTACCGAGCCGCACGAAGAGGCCTTCGGCGTAGTGGCGCTCAGGGATATTGCGTGAGTCAGCGCGTGTTGAGCTGTGTTTGCCGTGGAGTAACGTCTTTGACGGCCTGCAGAACTGAACCGGGCTAGCCTGGTAATCGCCCGATATACGTTTATGTCCGATAATGTACATTATGTCATTTTAGATCCGAGGTCGCTCCCCGCTATTTCTAGCGGAACGGCGGGAACGCGCGCCGGCGGATTGCGGCAGGCATTCCCCGAGCAGTTGGTTTACTGGTTGCTCTCTAGCGTGTAGTACTCGGCCTGGTTTGGGTAATAGCTTTCCCAATCCAGGATGTCCGGGTCGTCGCCGGAGACAGCGGCCATGAGGCGATCCAAGAGGAATTCCCACAGCGGGCCGATGAATTCGGCGCAGTCCTCGAGGCCGGCTAGGCCGTGGCGGAGCTCGAGCTCGGAGCCTTCCGGGGTGTCCGTCAAGCGCAGATCCATAAAGGCGTCCGGGCGTTTGGCAAAGCTGACCTTAAAACGCAGGTATTCCGGCTTTACCTTCTCGGTCACCTCGATGTGGACGTCCTTGGTTCGGCCGACGTGGTCGACCAGGTAGCACGGGTGGCCTTCGGGGCTGTCGGCCTCCTTCGACCACTCCCCGTGCCAACGACCCAGATCTTTGGTATCCGTCAGGTAGCCCCAGATGACGGACGCGCCCTGGTGAAATTCCCGCTCAATCACTAGTTTCGGGCCGCCCTCGGCGTCCTCGAACTCCCCTGTCGGGTCGTAAAAATCCGGTTCTTGACTCATTTATCTCAGCCTAGCTGCCCATCAATGCCGGCGCGCAACTAGCTGCGAAAAGCCTACCCCGTTAAAGGGTAAACAATCGATGGCCGTGGCCTAGCGCTGCCCGCCGCGGCTGCGGTGCGTGGCGACGAACTGGACCGAGTCCAGCATCCCGGCCTGCAGGAGGGCTTCCCGGAGGGCGAACTGGAACATCCACAGCCGGCGGTAGACGGGGTCGAAGCCGGCGGCGGCCGCCTCCCGCAGGCGCCCGGAGAAGAACGAGCGCTGCTGCGCGATGGATTCGCGGTAATGCGATCCGGTGTGGGTCTCCCCGATGATCCGTAGGTGGCCGTTCTTCTCAAAGGCCTTGTGGACGTCGGCGACCGTCGGGCATTTGAGGCCCGGCCAGATATAGGCGCGCAGCACCTGGCATGCCGAGCGGGCAGCCGGCGTCATGTGTTCGGTGGCCACCAGCGATTGGATGGCCGCCTTTCCCCCACTGATGAGCAACCTGGCCAGGGTGTCGATGTAGTCGGCGCGCTGCCGCGGGGTCAGCGCTTCGAAAAGTTCCACGCTGATAATCGAGTCATAACGCCCGCGCCACTGACGCGGACCTGGGATCGGGGCATCGATGAGCTGGCAGTGCACGGAGTCGTCCGCGCCCTCTAGCAAGAAGAACTCCTCCAGCGGCAGCAGGCTGGCCGGATCGGCAGAAAGCAAGTCCACGGTCGCTTTCCGCCCGGCCGCCTCCACCGCGGCGCGGGCGCCGGAGGAAGGAAAAACTAGACAATGCGAGCCGGCGCGAACACCGGTGGCATCGAGCAGCCAGTTCGCCGCCCGCGTCTGGGCAGACTTGAGATCCTCGCGGTCGACCGCCTGCGGCTCCGTCATCGTGGTGACGTCAACGAAGTGGGCGCCGGCCGGTAACCCGCGGCGGTTGTGCTGCTCGGTGTCCACGAGCCTGCCCTGACGGTCGATGGTCTGCCTAGTCGTCGTCGGCACCCCGGTGGCAAAGATGCCGCCCTGGTGGCTCACGCTATCGCCGGCATAAAGCGCCAGCAGCTCTTGGGGGATCTCTCCCCCCTCATACGCGGCAACCGGCGCGGTGGGCGTTTTCGGGGAATAACCGCACTGCACCAGCCGGGTGAGCACGTGGACCAGCTTGTCCGTGCTCGGCGTGGTCCACTCCCCGGCCAGGTAAGACTCGGCCACACCCAGCCAGCCGGAGCTCGCGATGCGCGCGAACAAGGAGTCGTATTCGACCTTGAGGTCCAGGTCTTCCGGATCCTCGGCGTCGAGGACCAGGCCCGCGCGGTCGCAGGCTCGGGCGAAGTCAGCTTCCGCGTGGCGTGCCCGCAAGCCCAGCAGGCGGCCGCTGGGCACGCGGGCAACGCCTGGCCATTGCTCGGCATCGATAGCCGCAGTATGCTCCAAGGCCATTTCCTTCAAAAGTCCCATCCTGACGCCGCCCGCACAGCACCTATCCCTACCGTGGATTAGCCGGCCCGGCCAGGGGCTTTACACCTAGTCCGAAAAGGAAAACGCTGTGTCGGCGGCCTCGCGTTTTAGTCCAATCGTTCCTAGACTAATGCCGATTAAGTCCGCAACCCGGGTGCCATGCCGAGGGGCCTGGTTTATATCGGGGTGAAACTATCTGTTCCGGGGAGTAGCGTTTACAATGGCTAAACGGTAGGTACTTAGTTCAAGCATTTAGGAAGGTAGTCATCTACATGTCAGCAACCCCATACCGCCCCAATGGAGGACGCCACCACGTCGTCGTTATTGGTGCTGGATTCGGCGGCATCAACGCCGTAAAGCAGCTTAAAGGCACGGAAGTCGATATCACCATCATCGACAAGAAGAACCACCACCTGTTCCAGCCGATGCTCTACCAGGTGGCTACCGGCATGATCTCCGCTTCCGAGATCGCCCCGTCGACCCGCCAGATGCTGCGCGGTCAGCAGAACGCGAACTTTGTCAACGCCACCGTCACCGACATCAACCTGGAAGACCAGACAGTAACCGCGGAAAACGATAATTTCCACCGCACCTACGGTTTCGACTCCCTGGTGGTTGCAGCTGGTTCCAGCCAGTCCTACTTCGGCAACGATCACTTCGCCGAGTTCGCCCCGGGCATGAAGACCATCGATGACGCTCTGGAGCTGCGCTCCCGGATCGTCTCCGCGTTCGAGCAGGCCGAGCTCACCGAGGATCCGGCTGAGCGCGAGCGCCTGCTGACCTTCATCATCGTCGGCGCTGGCCCGACCGGTGTGGAGCTGACCGGCCAGATCGCTGAGCTGGCTAACCGTACCTTCACCGACGCCTTTTCCACCTACGGCCCGTCCGCGGCCAAGATTTACCTGCTGGACGGCGCTCCCCAGGTCCTGCCGCCGTTCGGCAAGCGTCTGGGCCGCAAGGCGCAGCGCACCCTGGAAAAGCTGGGCGTCGATGTCCGGCTGAACGCCATGGTCACCAACGTTGACCAGGACACCGTCACCTACAAGAACACCAAGGATGACTCCGAGACCACCCTGACCGGTGCGACTAAAATTTGGTCTGCGGGTGTATCCGCCTCCCCGTTGGGCAAGATGGTCGCCGACCAGGCCGGTGTCGAGACCGACCGCGCCGGTCGCGTCTCCGTCAACGAGGACCTGACCGTAGGCGAGTACTCCAACGTCTACGTCATTGGCGACATGATCAACCTGAACAAGCTGCCGGGCCTGGCTCAGGTCGCTATGCAGGGCGGTACCCACGTCGGCCGCCTCATCGACGCCAAGGTCGACGAGGAGTCCACCGCCAACGAGAAGGAACCCTTCGACTACTTCGACAAGGGCTCCATGGCGATCATCTCCCGCTTCAACGCTGTGGTGAAGATGGGCAAGGTCGAATTCACCGGCATCTTCGCCTGGTTGGGCTGGCTGGCGCTGCACGCGACCTACCTGGTCGGCATGCGCAACCGTTTCGTCACCTTCATCAACTGGATTTCCAACGCGTTCACCCGCGACCGCGGTAACCTCGCCATCACCGAGCAGATGCGCACTGCCCGCAACGCGCTGGCCAAGAAGTCGAAGGATTCCGAGGCCTAAGAGACCCGAGAGGGGGCTAGACAGCCCCGCGCGGTGCCGCCGAGCACCCGCACCTCTTCCCCGCCGTGGGGCGCGCCGGTTTAGAACCCGCGCGCCCCACGGCGGGATTCTTTTTGTCCCTAGCGGATCCTAGCCGTGTCTTTGGGGCTGGCACTGGTGTTTGTCGCGTTGCCCGTTGGGGGTGTTTTCTTTCAAACCGGGCAACTTGCGAGCTCGGCTCTGTTAGGGTGGACGGCACAACATTGGGGTGCCGGACGTAGAGCTTCCGGCTGAGAACATACCCATGGAACCTGCTCTTAGTTAGAACTAGCGAAGGAAAGTGTTGTGAAAGAAGCAGTATGCGCTGCTCTCGCCGCCGTGCGCGAGCGCAATCCCCTGGTCCAGTGCCTGACCAATACCGTCGTCACGAACGTGACCGCCAACGCCCTGCTGGCTATCGGCGCCAGCCCTGCCATGTGCGATACCCCGGAGGAATCCCGCGAGTTCGCGCGCGTGGCCAACGGCGTCCTCATCAACATCGGCACCCCGTCCGCGGCCCAGTACGAGGGCATGCGCGAGGCAATCGCCGGTGCCAACGAGGCCGGCAACCCGTGGGTGCTCGACCCGGTCGCCGCCGGCGGGCTGTCCCCCCGCACGGAATTCGCCCGCTCAGTGGTCGACTCAAAGCCCGCGGCCATCCGCGGTAACGCCTCCGAAATCATCGCCCTGGCGCAGCTCGGCGAGGGCGGCCGCGGCGTCGATGCCACCGACACGGCAAGCGCCGCCCTGCCCGCCGCCCAGGCGCTGGCGCAGCGCACCGGGGGCGTGGTGGCTATCTCCGGCGAGAAGGACATCTTCGTCACCCAGGACTCCGCCTGGGAGCTGGCCGGCGGCGTGCCGCTGCTCCAGCGGGTCATCGGCACCGGCTGCAGCCTGGGCGCTATCACGGCTGCCTACCTGGGCACCGGACAGCCGCCGCTCGCCGCGGTCATCGCCGCCCACGCCCACGTCTCCGTGGCCGGTTCCCTGGCCTACAAGCACGCCCAGTCGCCCGGCAGCTTCGCCGTAGCCTGGATCGACGCGCTCTACGAGCTCGGTACCGACGATCTGATCACCTACAGCGCCCTCCAGCCGGTGGAGCTGGCATGACCGCGACCGACTGGAGCCTCTACCTGGTCACCGATCCGGATCTGGCCGGCGGGCGGGAGCGCGTCGCCGAGATCGCCGTGGCGGCCTGCCGTGGCGGCGCCACCGTGGTGCAGCTGCGCGACAAGGACGCAACCAGTGCCGAGCTCCTCCCCTACGCCCGCAGCCTAAAGGAACAGTTGGGTCAGATCCCGCTGTTTATCAACGACCGGGTTGAGCTCGCCGCCGAACTCGGCTGCCACCTGCATGTCGGTCAGGACGATCTCAGCGTCGCCGAGGCCCGCCCGCGCTTGGCCGAAGGTGCACTGGTGGGCCTGTCCGTCGGCTCCGAGGAGGAGCTCGACGCCGCGCTGAATGCTACTGGGGCTGCCCGGCCGGACGTCATCGGCATCGGGCCCGTTTTCAGCACCGCCACCAAGGCCAACGCTCCGGAAGGCATCGGGGTCGAGGCCGCTGCAACCCTGGCCAGCCGCGCCGCCGAAGCCGGCATGCCCGCCGTGGCCATCGGAGGCCTGAAGACCCACAACGTCGGTGAACTGAAAGGCAGCGACTTTGCCGGCGTTTGCGTGGTCTCCGCCATCATGGCTGCCGAGGACCCCGCCACTACCGCGGCCGAGCTCCTTGCCGCCTTCCGCGGTTAGTCTTTCCGCCCTCTACCTCCCTGCGCACGGGTTGCAGCACGACCCCGCGCTCGACGGTGCGCCAATTCTATGCTCGAAAGGAATGTCACTATGACTCACGTCTACCCTCTTGGAACTAAGCCTGCCCAGCCGCTGCCCGTCGCCCGTGTCTTGTCCATCGCCGGGACCGACCCGACCGGCGGTGCGGGCCTGCACGCCGATCTCAAGGCCATCAGCGCCGCCGGTGGCTATGGCATGGCTGTGACCACCGCGATCGTCTCGCAGAACACCCGGGGCGTGGACTCCATCTTCACCCCGCCGGCACACGTGCTGCGCGACCAGCTGGCCTCCGTGGCCGAGGACGTGGACATCGACGCGGTGAAGATTGGCATGCTCGGCAACCCGAAGACCATCGATATCGTGCGCGAATTCATCGCCACGCTAGACGCGACGCCGGTGGTGCTGGATCCCGTCATGGTGGCTACCTCCGGGGATCGCCTTTTGGACAAGGACGCCGAGTCCGCCATCCTGGAGCTGGCAGGCCGGGTCGATTGCGTCACGCCCAACCTGAAGGAACTGGCGGTCCTCTGCGGGCTCAGCCCCAAGGAGGAAGCCACCAACGTGGATCAGGCCGTGGCCATGGCACAGGACTGGGCCAAGCAGACCGGGAACACCGTGATTGTCAAGGGCGGCCACCTGCGCGACGACTGGGCGGATAACGCCGTGGTCGACGGGACCGGGCTTATCCACCGCGTTGCCTGCCCGCGGGTGGCGACCAAGAACACGCACGGTACCGGCTGCTCGCTGTCCTCGGCGCTGGCAACGCGCCTGGGTCAAGGCGAAGGCCTTGCCGCGGCCCTGGAATGGTCGACCCGCTGGCTGCACGAGGCGATTGCCAACGCGGACGCCCTCGCCGTCGGCCGTGGGCACGGGCCGGTGGACCACGGGCACCGGCAGCGCCGCCTGGCACGGGCGGCCAGCGCTGAGCCGGTGCTTGCCGTGGACGTTGCCACCGCCTATACCGCGGCCCAGTCCCAGCCTGCCCCGCAACCAGCTATCCCGGCAGCCGGGCCGCACACCGCGGCGCTGTGGGCGGCAACCCTGGGGCTGTGGAAGGATCTGCTCGCCCTGCCGTTCATAGGCCGCCTGGGCGACGGCACCCTGAACGCGGACGATTTCAGCTTCTACGTGGCCCAGGACGCGATTTACCTGCGCCACTATTCCACCGCGCTGGGGCGCCTCGGCGCGCTGGCCCGCGATCCACAGGACCGCCAGTTTTGGGCCGCCGGCGCGGCCGAGGTCCTAGTTGCCGAATCCGACCTGCACCGCGACTGGCTGGGCGGCGAGACCGCAGCGCGGCCCTCCCAGGTCACCAGCGCGTATACGGACTTCCTGGTGGCCACGGCCTATACCGAGGATTACGCGGTAGCCGCCGCGGCCGTGCTGCCGTGCTACTGGCTCTATGCCGAGGTCGGCCGGCACCTGCTCGCCCAGGACCGCGAGGACCACCCGTTCCACGCGTGGCTGCAGATGTACTCGGGCCCCGACTTCGTGGAAGGGACCCAGCGGGCTCTTCAGATGGTTGAGGACGCGCTGGAGGAAGCCACCGATACCCAGCGCCAGCGCGCCTTCGACGCCTTCTACCGCGCCAGCCTGGCCGAGCTGGCCTTCTTCGACCAGGCGGATCGCCGCTTCTAGCCGGCCGTCGACAGTCGCTTGATATCCGCTACTGGATGAGGTCGGCGCCCGGCCGGGTCAGGACGGCAACCAGGAAGGCGGAGTTCGGGCCGAAAGGCTTAAGGTCCCAGGAGCTGAACTGGTTGTCCACGCGGTAGCCGACCTGTTCGGCTTGGGCGATGAAATCGGCGAATTCCCAGCCGCGGCCGGCGCCGAAGCCGGTCACCAGGCGGCCGCCGGGGCGCAGGGCCTCGAAGATGTGGCGCAGGGCCGGCTCGCGGCCCTCCGGCGCCAGAAAACCCATCACGTTGCCCGCGGAGACGGCCAGGTCGAAGCCGGTCTCGGGAATCTCCTCGGCGGAGAGATCCCCTACCACCCAGCGCCCCTCCGGGAAATCGTGCTCGGCGTGCTCGATGAGCACGGGGTCAACGTCGACCCCCAGGACGTCGTGGCCGCGGCGGACCAGTTCGCTGCCGACGCGCCCGGTGCCGCAGCCGGCGTCCAGGATGTGGGACTCGCGCTCGGCCATGGCATCAATGAGGCGTGCCTCGCCGTTGATGTCCTTGCCCTGGGCCTGCATGAGCTTCCAACGCCGCGCGTAATTGTGGGAGTGGGCGGGGTTGGCTGTCGTCAGTTCTTTCCACGTAGGCATAGGTTTCATTATAGGGCGCGGTTTCGCGCTACACTTTATCCGCCGCACTCTGCGGCTACCACTGCCCGACCACGAAGAGGAGGCCGCCATGGCAAATGTGCCCAACCCGCTTCGGCCCCGCAAGAAGAAGCTCACGCAACCTGAGGTCACCCAGTTCAAGGTTCCCGTGGAAGAGGCAATCGAGCATTGTCGCGTCTTCGTCGATGGCGAGGCCCTGCCCGGCGAATACACCCCGCGGACCGCGCAGGAGGCCCTCCGCGAATACGGTCGCGGCTTCATCTGGGTCGGCATGCACGAACCGTACGAGAGCCAGATGACCCAGGTGGCCAGCGAGTTCAACATCCACGAACTGATCGTGGAGGACACGGTCCAGGCCCACCAGCGCCCCAAGCTGGAGCGCTACGACGATCAGCTCTTCGTGGTGGCCCGCTCGGTCAACTACCGCGACCACGATGAGGTCAAGGACAAGCGCCAGATCATTACCACCGGCGAGATCCAGATGATCGTGGCCTACGACTTCCTCATCACTGTCCGCCACAGCGCCAAGCTGCCGAACCTGGCCCACTGCATCAATGACGAGCAGGACCTGGTCGAGCTCGGCCCCATCGCGCTGGCCTGGAAAGTCCTGGATATGATGGTGGACCGCTACAAGGAGATCACCACCCTCCTGGAGACCGAGGTCGACGAGGTCGAGGAAGAGGTCTTCACCCCGGGCGCGCAGTTCAACATCGACCGCATCTACATGTTCAAGCGTGAGATTCTGGAGATGAAGCACGCCGTGGCGCCCCTGTCCACGGCGCTGCAGGCCATGGTCAACGACCACAAGGATCTGATCCCCAAAAAGATCCGTTCCTACCTGCGCGACGTCAACGACCACGAGCTGGTGGTCCGCGACGAGGTTGCCTCCTTCGATGAGCGCCTTACTTCGCTAATCGATGCCTCGGTGGCGAAGGTTTCCATGCAGCAGAACTCCGACATGCGCACCATCTCCGCCGTGGTCGGCATGGCCGCCGCCCCCACGATGGTCGCCGGTATCTACGGCATGAACTTCGACCACATGCCGGAGCTGCACACCGAGTACGGCTACCCCATCGCGCTGCTGGTCATGGTCGGCATCGTGGCGCTAATGTTCTGGTGGTTCCGCCGCAATAACTGGCTCTAGCCGCCCAGCGGCATGGTCCGCAGCTGGGAGCGGGCCATCAGCCGACCCTGCTCGTCGCGGATGTCCACGCCCCACAGCTGGGTCCGCCGGCCCAGGTGCAGCGGGGTGGCCGTGGCATCAAGCGCGCCGGAACTGGCCGGGCGAAGGAAGTCGGTGTTGTTGTTGACGCCGACGACGGGCCGACGCGCGGCGACCACGCCGGCAACGGAGGCGACCGACTCGGTCAGGCAGGCGTACACGCCCCCGTTGGCCACGCCCCACGGCTGGTGGTGGCGGGCGTCGATGGACATCCTGGCGCGCACTTCGCCGTTCCTGATGGCCGTGTAGGTGATCCCCAGGGTGGCGTCGAGGCCGGTCAGCTGCTGGTTGATGGTCGCAAGCTGGACGCCGTCCAGGGCGGTCTCGTGGGCCGAATAGAGCAACTGTTCTAGCTCGTGGGTCGGGTTTAGGGGTTCTCCGCTAGCACTCATGCTTTCCCAATCTAGTCTTTCGGCTGTGCCGATGGCCTATGCGGTAATCTAGGCGGCATGACTGAACCTAAGGATCTCGCCCAGATTGGTGTCGTTGGCCTCGCCGTGATGGGGTCTAACCTCGCCCGCAACTTCGCCCACAATGGCAACACCGTGGCCGTGTACAACCGCAGCCCGGAAAAGACTCGCGCCTTCATGGACGAGCACGCGGGTGAGGGCAGCTTCATCGCCTCCGAGACCATCGAAGACTTCGTGGCCTCCTTGGAGCGCCCCCGCAAGGCCATCATCATGGTCAAGGCCGGCGCCGCTACCGACGCCGTCATCGACCAGCTGGCCAGCGCCATGGACGACGGCGACATCATCATCGATGGCGGCAACGCCAACTACACCGACACCATCCGCCGCGAGCAGGAGGTAGCTGCCCGCGGCCGACACTTCGTCGGCGCCGGCATCTCCGGCGGCGAGGAAGGCGCCCTCAACGGCCCGTCCATCATGCCGGGCGGCCCGGCCGAGTCCTGGGAGACCTTGGGCCCCATCCTGGAGTCCATCGCCGCCAACGTCGACGGCACCCCGTGCGTGACCCACATTGGTCCGGACGGCGCCGGCCACTTCGTCAAGATGGTGCACAACGGCATCGAGTACGCCGACATGCAGGTCATCGGCGAGGCCTACCAGCTGCTGCGCTACGGCGCCGGCCTGAACCCGCACGAAATCGCCGAGACTTTCCGCGAGTGGAACTCCGGCGACCTGGACTCCTACCTGATTGAGATCACCGCCGAGGTCCTGGCCCAGGACGATCCGGAAACCGGCAAGCCCCTGGTCGACGTCATCGTGGACGCCGCCGGCCAAAAGGGCACGGGCCGCTGGACCGCCATCAACGGCTTGGAGCTGGGTGTGCCGATCACCGGCATCGCCGAGGCCGTCTTCGCCCGCGCACTGTCCTCCTCCACCGCGCAGCGCGCCGCCGCACAACAGGCGGGCCTGCCGGCCGGGACCGAGACCACCTTCGAGTCGCTGGGCCTTGACCGCGCCGAGTTCATCGAGGACGTGCGCCGCGCGCTCTATGCCTCGAAACTCATCGCCTACTCCCAGGGCTTCGACGAGATCAAGGCCGGCTCCGCCGAGCACAATTGGGACGTCGACCCGCGGGACCTGGCCACCATCTGGCGCGGCGGCTGCATCATCCGGGCGAAGTTCCTGGACCGCATCCGCGAGGCCTACGACGCCGACCCGCAGCTGCCGGCCCTTATCCTGGCGCCGTATTTCCAGGGCGAGCTGGGCAAGCTCATCTCCGCCTGGCGCCGCGTGGTGGTCGCCGCTACCCAGCTGGGGCTGCCGGTGCCGGTCTTCGCCTCCTCCCTGTCTTACTACGACTCCCTGCGGGCCGAGCGCCTTCCGGCCGCGCTGATCCAGGGTCAGCGCGACTTCTTCGGTGCCCACACCTTCCGGCGCACCGACAAGGAGGGCACCTACCACCTCGAGTGGTCCGGTGATCGCAGCCTGAGCCAGTGGGACTAGTCGTCTGGTAGTCCTGCGGTGCTAGACTAAAGCACCTTATGACTACTTTCGCCGATCTCGGCTTACCCCGCGCCCTCGTCGACACCCTGGCTCAGCAGGGAATGGACAGCCCCTTCCCCATCCAGTCGGCCACCATCCCCGACGTACTCGCGGGCAAGGACCTGCTGGGCCGCGCCCCGACCGGCTCCGGCAAGACCTTGGGCTTCGGGCTGCCGATGCTCGCCCGCCTGGGCGATAAGGGCGTCTCGCGGCCGGGCAAGCCCCGCGGTCTCATCTTGGCGCCCACCCGCGAACTGGCCACCCAGATCCAGGAGCGCCTCGACGACCTGGCCGCTAGCCTCAACCTGCGCACCCTCACAGTGGTCGGCGGCGTCAACATCAACAATCACATCCGGCAGCTGGCCCGCCCGGTCGACATCCTGGTCGCCACCCCGGGCCGCGCCCAGGATCTGATCAACCAGGGCTACCTGGATCTGTCCCAGGTGGAAATCACCACGCTGGACGAGGCCGACCAGATGGCCGATATGGGCTTTTTGCCGCAGGTGAAAAAGCTCCTCGCGCTCACCCCGGCCCGCGGGCAGCGCCTGCTGTTTTCGGCCACCCTGGATGCCGCCGTCGAGGAGGTCGTGAACGCCTACCTGCACTCCCCGGTCGAGCACTCCACTGCACCGGTGGAGGCCGCCGTAGAGACCATGGAGCACTACGTGTTCAACGTGGGCGAGCGCCCGCAGCGCAACGACGTGGTGCTGACCATCGCAGCGCGGGCCGGCAAGACCATCATGTTCATGCGCACCAAGCACGGCGTGGACCGGCAGACCAAGAAGCTGCGACGCAATGGGATCAACGCCCTGCCGCTGCACGGCGACAAGGGCCAGGGCGCGCGCACGCGCGCCATCGAGGGCTTCCGCGACGGCAGTGTACCGGTGCTGGTGGCTACCGACATCGCCGCCCGCGGTATCGACATCAGCGGTGTGTCCTTGGTCGTCCACGTCGACCCGCCGACCGAGCACAAGGCCTACCTCCACCGGGCCGGGCGCACCGCCCGCGGCGGCGAGTCCGGCACCGTGGTCACCCTGGGCATGGAGCAGCAGCGCGACGAAATCACCCAGCTGCTCCGCAAGGCCGGGGTGGATGCCACGGTCGTCGAACTCTCCGACTCCGCGGATCCGGCCCACGACCCGCGCCTCATCAAGGTCACCGGCGCCACCGCCCCGCCGGGCATTCCCCTCCCTGCTCCAGGACGGCAGCCGCCGGCCGGTTCGGCCAAGTCCCGCAAGGCAAGCTCCGAGCGCCAGCCCGGAGCCAAGAAGCCCCGCCAACGCCGCGGCGGTAGCAAACACGGTGGCAGTAATAATGGCGGTAACCGGGGCCGGAAGAAGGCCACCGGATCGAACCGGACGAACAAGCGCGCGGGCGCCGATAGGAAGAACCCAAGGAGGAAGTAGACCATGTCCACAGTCCTTGCCCCGGAACAGTGGCGGGAACTACTCGCCGCCCACGAGGCGCGGGCCGACGACAGGATGGCGCGATTCCGCCACCCGGGCAGCTACCACCCAGTCTACGACTTCCTCTTCCAGTACTATCCGGTCCGCCCCAGCCACCTGCGCGCCTGGCACCCCGGTATCGGCACCCGCCTGGCCGGCGACCCGCCGCACGCCGAGTGGCGGGACTACCATCGCAACGAGGACGGAACAGTCGGGCTCGATCTGGAGGCGTTCTGGGCCCGCCGCGGCGAGTCCGTGGACTATATCCACCGACTGCTCGCGCAGTCCGCCCGCAACCCGGTTAACTTCGACTGCTTCGGCCTGCACGAGTGGGCGATGGTCTACCGCACCGATACCCCGCGCCACGATCTGCCCCTGCGCCTAGGCGCCGACGGCACGAACGCCGTGGTGGAGTCGCACCGGCTCAAATGTAGCCATTACGACGCTTTCCGCTTCTTTACTCCCCCGGCCCGGCCGCTCAATATCCGCCCTCTGAACCGCCAACAGCAGCCGAACAATGACCAGGCCGGCTGCGTGCACGTGACGATGGACCTCTACAAGTGGGCGTGGAAGCTTGGCCCCCTGGTCCCCGGGGAGCTCTTCCTGGACGCGTTGGATCTGGCCGTCGATGCCCGGGTGCTGGACATGGAAGCCTCCCCGTATGACTGCCGCGCCTGGGGTTTTGGCGTCGTCGCTATCGAAACGCCGCAGGGGAAGGCGGAGTACGTGCACCGGCAACGCGCGCTGGCCCAGCGGGCCGAACCCATCCGCCAGCGGCTTGTCGAACTCATTGAACAGGCCCAAGCCACTAGACTGGGCAGCTAAGGAGGCTCGGTCTTGCCTACCGAGCGTCCCGGCCCCGCAAGCACCACAAGTGAGGAAGACGATATGGCCCGCCACGCCAACGACAAGAACAACTTCGCTATCGCCGGATGGCTCATCGCCGTCATTGTCATAGCCATCTTCGTGCTGCTCGGCCTGCTTCTTTACTTGTTTACTGGCAACGACGACAACGACGGCGCGGACACGGCTGCCCAGGAAACCACCCAGGCGGCGGAAGAGACCGCTACCGACGAGCCAGTCGCCAGCGAGGACAAGGACGCCAGCCAAGCGCCGAGCTCCGCGGAGTCCTCGGCCCCCGCTTCGGAAAGCGCGGCCTCCTCCACCGCCGCGGCTGCCGGCGCTGCCACCCCGGGTGCTGCGGAGTCCACGCTCTTCCTGCTGGATACCTCGGACCAGATGGCGCCGTACTTCGACGCGGCGGCCGGCGGGGTGGCCGCGGCCGCTAACGGGGTCGGCGGCGAGGATAAAGCCGTGTCCCTGTGGAACTACTCCTCCCCGATCTCCGCGACGGCTACCGTCGGCTACCGCCAGAACCTCGGCTTCACCGACGGCGGCGAGACCGCCGGTGTGGTCAACAACTTCGGCACCGGCGGCGTCCCGCAGACTCGCTCCGCCATCGTCGCCGCGGCCAACAACGCTGCGGACTATGCCCGCGAATCCAACGCCCCCGCCCGCGTCGTGTTGGTGACCACCGGCACCGACGACTCGCTGTCTGACGGCGACTTCGTCGCCCAGCTGGCCGACGCCAAGGACCGCAACGTGGAAATCTCCGTCGTTCACCTGGGCGACGGCGAGGTGGACAAGGCCCTGGAGGACGCCGCGGACTACTTCGACAAGGTCGACCGTCCCGCCGACGGTGCCGCCGTCACCAAGGCCGTTAGCACTGCCGCCGGCGTTAAGTAGTTAGCTAGAGAACGCTATACACCGGAGTTATTCCCACTGCGACTTCCTCGTTTCCTCCAGTGGTTTCGGGCTTCAGAACCCCCTCTTCCGAAGCGGCGGGCGGAGGTTTTCGTCTAGGTAGCCGCCGTTTACGTTGCCGACGGCAGATCTCCCGGTTTCGTCATACGCGGCTAGGAGTGCGCGGTGCCAGCCGCACCCGTAAAAGGCACAGCAAAAGGCTCCCCCGGCCGCGTGAGCGACGGCTGGGGAGCCTGTGTACTAGCCCGGGAGTCTCGGGCCTTGAGCGAGCGTGCTAGGAGGACTTGCGCTGCCGGC
The DNA here is from genome assembly GCF_055700955.1 of Corynebacterium sp. 1103A. Classification (NCBI taxonomy): domain Bacteria; kingdom Bacillati; phylum Actinomycetota; class Actinomycetes; order Mycobacteriales; family Corynebacteriaceae; genus Corynebacterium; species Corynebacterium sp. 1103A. Next base: position 8,200 of record NZ_JASTTF010000011.1, on the reverse strand, counting down.
GGGCGGCCAGCTCGTCGAGGCCGACGACGTTGGAATCGTTGTCGATGCGCTCGGACGGGAAGGAGGAGATGGTGCCGGACAGCTCCTTCATGATGCCCGGGACGGCGATACCGAACACGCCCTGACCACCGGAGAGCAGGTCGATGACCTCGTCGTTAGAGCGGCACTCGTAGACTGTCTTGCCGTCGGAGACCAAGGTCAGCTCAGCCAGGTCGTTGACGCCACGGTCGCGCAGCGAATCCACGGCCAGGCGGATGTTCTGCAGCGAGATACCAGTGTCCAGCAGGCGCTTGACGATCTTGAGAACCAGCACGTCGCGGAAGGAGTAAAGGCGCTGGGAGCCGGAACCGCGGGCGGTGCGGATGGACGGGTTGACCAGGTTTGTGCGCGCCCAGTAGTCCAGCTGACGGTAGGTGATGCCGGCGACCTGGCAGGCAATTGGAACACGGTAGCCGACCTGCTCGTCCGGGCCGAGATCAAACAGGGACTCCTGAACGTAAGTCCCGTTGTCCTCGTGTGCGTAGATGTCTTCTTCGATGCTCACGTAATTACTCCATTGAAGTTTGGGGGAAGCCCTAATGCTTTATTTAAAGTCAAGCCTAGGCAAGAGTCAAGCGTTATCTGGCGTAACACGCCGAAACTTAAACCTCGAGTTTAACTTTAGACTTTCCCTCAACTCGAGAGCACCGCAGTTCACACCTGTTGCTTAGGAACCTTCAGTCCCCTCGTCTCCATCTTCATCAGGTGTCACATCAGTGTCTTCTGACTCATCCGAACCAGGAGCCTCAGTGTTTTCGGGCCGCTCACCGGCGGAATCCCGCCCGGACTCGCGGAAATCGTCCGGGTCCAGCGCCTGGAAATCCTCCTCCGTCATCCCAAGCTCCTGCATCATCGCGGAAAAATCCGCGTCGGCCTGGGCGTCGCCGGAGGCCGAATCCGGCTGCTCTGCGGCGCCACCGAGGTCTTCGCCCGCTTCACCGGCGGGGGTAGCGCCTTCCACCCCCACGTAGTGGTGCAGATCCTCCGGAGACACAAAGACCGCTACCTGGTTGAGTTCTTCCTCTTCGATCTCAATGGGGACGTCGAAGTGATCGGCCAGGATTAGCGCGTCCGACATGCGCGCGTCCAGGACCGCGCCATCGCCGGTGGTCAGCTCGAGAATGAAAACGCCCTCGTGGTAGCTGGTCACGACCGCGGATTCCAGCCCGCCCTGCTCGGCCAGGACGTCGATGAGCAGTTCATGGGTGTCCGGCCGGCGGCTCTGCGCGCCACCCAGGTGCGCAACCACGCGGGCACCGTCGATGGGCGACATCCACACCGGCACGACCCGCTCCCCCGCATTCCAGCGGAACAGCGCACAGAGGAATTCCTCCGGCTCGAGCATGTGAATGCCCAAAAACTCTAGGGCTATCCGGGCCACGCGACCTCCTTGTCTCCGCGCCGCCATTGAAGCGACGCCAATCGACTAAAACTCTTTGCGCAGATCCGTTTTGACCAAGGTGGCGTGCAGGGAAACCACCAGCGCGGTCATCTGCTGCGACATTTCTTCCGCCCGCAGCTTAGCGGTATCCGACTTCGAGTTTGCTACCGGGCTGGTGACCTGGGAGATCAGATCCGCCTGCCGGCGAGCGTTGTTGCGCAGGCTCTTGAACTGGCGGTCGTCCAAGCCGAAGGCGCGCAGCGCCTCAACCGACTGGACCACGGCGACATCGTCAGCCGTGAAGTAGCCGGATTCGTCCGGCGCGAGCAGGCCCAGCTTGACCAGGTGAGCCACCGTCTTCTGGTCGGAGTTGGCCTGCTCGGCAATGTCCCCGTCGGTCAGACGGGTTACAACCGGGGCACGGAACTTGTCCGGGCTGACCAGGGTTTCGGTCTGGCCCGCGCTGACAATCGCGGTCACCTCGCCCGAGTCCATGGCCTCGAGCTGCTGGCGGATGATCTTCAGCGGGGTGTAGTTGTCCCGCTGGGTGGTCAGGATGTAGCGCAGGCGCTCCACGTCGTCATTGGTGAAGCGGCGGTAGCCGGAGGCGGTACGCTGCGGCGTGATAAGCCCCTCGGCCTCCAAGAAGCGAATCTTGGATACGGTGACCTCGGGGAATTCCTGATTCAGCTTCCCCAGGACCACGCCGATGGACATGGTCTTCGCCTTCTTGGCAGCTTGCCCTGCTGCTTGGGTCTTCTTTGGTACTGCGCTCACTGTGCCTTACTCGCCAATTCCCTAAAACGAACGGTTGTTAACGCGCGGTCGCAGCAACCCGCCGGGCAGACAGAGCTAAACCCTGCGTGCCACAACGCGCCGGCGCTGCGGGATGTCCCCGGGGTCGGGACCCCGGGATCCAAAACTTCCGCGCGGTGCGGACTTAGTCCTAAATGTGCTACGGACCCTAGTCCTGGTTAGCAATGAATACCAGACGGAACTTGCCGATCTGGATTTCGTCGCCCACCTCAAGAACCTGGCTGTTGCGCGGCTCACGGTTGACGTAGGTGCCGTTGAGCGATCCCACGTCGACGACCTCGAACTGGCCGTCCTGCTTGCGGAACTCGGCGTGCTTGCGGGAAACCGTCACGTCGTCCAGGAAGATGTCGGCCTCCGGGTGGCGACCGGCGGTGGTGGTGTCCTGGTCCAGCAGGAAGCGGGCACCAGCGTTCGGGCCGCGCTTAACCACCAACAAGGCCTGGCCCTCCGGCAGCTGGTCCGCGCCGGTGGCGCCGGACTCCGAGGTTGCCGCCGCGCCGTTTTCCATTTCCTTCAGCAGGTCAGCGCGGAAGACCGAGGTAGTCTCGACCTGCGGCTCCGAGGTGCCGTTGTTCTCACTCATTGTTTTACCTCCGGTTGGTGGCTCTCAATTAACTATTCCAATAATAGCGACTTCGCGCGACGCGCGGGCGGCCATCTACTTAAACAGATTACCTATGCTGCTCAAGGCGGAGTTGCCTGCCCCCGCGAGAGGGTTATCCGAGACCATATATGTCCAGGTGGCGCTCGGGCGCGCCAGGCCGGCGTCCGCCAGGTGCGCCCCGGACTCGTCGATCGGCACTGTGCGGAATGTCTCCGCCGCCTGCTCGACCGCGCGCTGCGCCAGGTCCTTGAACTCGCGCACGGCGATGCGGTGGTACTCGTCTATGGGAGTTTCGCGGGCGATTGCCCGCAGGTGGATCGACTCGCGCACGTCGTCGAGGTGCTCTAGGTGGTCGGCCCAGCCCAAATCCAGGTGGTAGAGCATGATCTCCCGGGCAGCGCGCACCCGCGCGTCCTCGCTCACGCCGGCCTCGGTCAGCTCCGTGGCCCGCTGCGGTGCCCGCTCGGCGAGCTCCTCCCACGCCTGCTGGGTGTCGAGCAGCTTGGCGCGGCGCTCGTCGATAATAACGCGCTGGTCGGCCAGCAGCTGGTTGTACTTCCACGTCTGGGCGTGGATCTCCAGCAGCTGCGCCTCGGTTACGCGCTGGCAGTGGGCCACGAAATCGCGCACGCGCTTGGATTCGACCCGGCCGTCCGCATCCGGCCGGACCGACAGGGGCTCGTCCTCGCCTCCCTGGCGGACCACGTCGTCCTCCAGCGAGACGAAGATGACGCTGCGGCCCGGGTCCCCCTGGCGGCCGGCGCGACCGCGCAGCTGGTTGTCCAGCCGGGAGCTGCGGTGCCGCGAGGTGCCGATGACGGCTAGGCCGCCCAGCTGACTGACCGCGTCGTGGTCGGCCTCATCCGCCCCGCCCAGGCGGATGTCCGTGCCGCGGCCGGCCATCTGGGTGGACACGGTCACGCGCCCACGTTCGCCGGCCTCGGCGATGATCCGGGCCTCCTCCGCGTCGTTTTTCGCGTTGAGAACGTTGACCTGAATGCCCAACTCCTCGAGGGCGGCGGCAAGTGCCTCCGACTCGGCGACGTCGTGCGTGCCCACCAAGATCGGCTGACCGGCGGCGTGCAACCGCTGGACCTCGCCGACGATGGCCCGGTTCTTTTCCGCGATGGTCGAGTAGATGCGATCGGGCTCATCCTCGCGGACCAGAGGCTTGTTCCGGTCGATGACCGAGACCCGCAAGTTGTAGAACTGCCGCAGCTGATCGGTGGCCTCGACCGCCGTGCCGGTCATGCCGCAGACCGTCGGGTACCGGCGCATCAGCTCCTGCAGCGTGATGGTGTCGAGAATGCGCCCGCCCTCGGAGACCTCGAGGCCCTCCTTCGCCTCGACCGCGGCCTGCAGGCCGTCGGGCCACCGCTGGAGGTCTGCGACGCGGCCGCGGGAAGCATCGATAAGCTGCAGCTGCCCGTCGGCCACCAGGTAGTGGATGTCGCGGATGAGCAGCGCCTTGGCGTGCAGCGCCAGGTTGACTTTGACCAGGATGGTGCCGATGTTGTCTTCCGAGTACAGCGAGTCGATCCCCAGCGCCTTCTCCACGCGCTGGGCGCCCTCGTCGGTCAGGGAGACCGTGCGGCCGTCCTCGGCGACGATGTAGTCCTTGTTCTCGGTCAGGTGCCCGACCACATCGGTGATTTGCCCGGTCGGCGCCTGCCCCGGCTCGGAGCCGGCCAGCACCAGCGGGACCAAGGCCTCATCGACGAGCACGGAGTCCGCCTCATCTACCAGAGCGACGTCGGGACGGGCCTGCACGGTCTGCTCGCGGGCGGTGATTTGGTTGTCCCGTAGGACGTCGAAGCCCAGCTCGTTGACCGGGGCGTAGATAACGTCGCTGCGGTAGGCGGCGCGGCGCTCGGCGGAGGTCATCTTCTCTGTCACCGGGGCGACGGACAGGCCGAAGAACTCGACGAGCGGGCGCATCCACTCGGCGTCGCGGCCGGCCAGGTAGTTGTTGACGGTGACCACGTGGACACGCTTGCCGGTTAGGGCGAAGCCGGTGGCGGCCATAGCTCCCACCAGGGTCTTGCCCTCGCCGGTGGCCATCTGGATCACGTCGCCCTCCAGCAGACGCAGCACGGCTTGGGATTGGACGTTGAAGGGAGACATGTCTAGGCGGCGCTCCGCAGCCACGGCGAGCGCGGCCAGGAAGGCCGGCTTGTCGGCTACCTCCCCGTTTCGGATGGCGTCGTGGCCGGCCTGGGCCACCGCCGCGTCGTCGAGCTCGCGGAGCTGGGCCACGGAATCTTCCGCGCTCGTTACTACCGCCTTCGACTTTTTATCGTTGCGCTCAGACTGCGCGCCCATCGCTTTCCAGAACCAATCAAATGCGCCCATGGTTGTGTGGCATCCTCCTCGAACATCGGTCTCTTCAACTCTAATAAACCCGCAGTAGCTCGTGCGCAGCCGCCTCGTTATCCTTATAGGCATGCAATCAGTGAACGTCACCTTACCGTCGTCCACCGGCCTGAAGATGGCCGGGACCATAGACTTCCCCGATACCCCGCCGGAAGCCTTCGCCATCTTTGCCCATTGCTTCGCCGGCTCCCGCCACACCCCGGGTGCATCCCGTACCTCGAAGAAGCTCACCGACTTCGGGATCGCCACTCTGCGCTTCGATTTCCCCGGCCTGGGCCAGTCGGAAGGCGCGTTTGCGGACACCACCTTCCACCACAACGTCGCCGATATCCAGGCCGCGGCGGAGTGGCTGGCGGACAACTACCACGCCCCGCAGCTGCTCATGGGTCACTCCCTGGGCGGGGCGGCCTCCCTGGCGGCTGCCGCCACCGGCATCCCGTCCCTGCGCGCCGTCGCCACTATCGGCGCGCCCTTTGACCCGGCCCACTCCGTTCTCCACTACGCCGACAAGATCGGCGAGGTTGATGCCAACGGGGCCGTCGACGTCGTGCTGGGCGGGCGCACGCTGACTATTTCGCGCGGCTTCCTGGAGGACCTCGCGGAGACCAACCCTGTCGATTACCTGAGCAAGCTGCGCAAGCCGCTGATGGTGCTGCACTCGCCCATCGACCAGACCGTCGGCATTGACAACGCCCAGAACATCTTCCGCGTGACCCGCTACCCGAAGTCGCTGGTCGCCCTAGACAAGGCCGACCACCTCATCACCAAGCAGGGCGCCGCCCAGCGCGCCGCCGATCTCATCGGCGCCTGGGCCGAGCAGTTTATCGTCCCCGATAACCAACCGCCGGCGGTGGCGGCGGATACCGCCGAGGCCCACCTGGCCTACGGCACCAAGATGGGCGTGGTCGTGCGCCACAACGAGCGCTCCGTGACCTCCGATCGCCTCAAGGCCGACGGCGGCAAGGGCCAGGGCTTTACCCCGGAGGGCCTGTTGATGTCCGCGGTTGCCGCCGGCACGGCCCAGGCTATTAAGGCCGCCGCCCGCGGCATGAAGCTCGACGATGTCCACGTCACCGTCACCCAGGGCGAGGGCGCCAACTTCACCCGTTCCATCAAACTCTTCGGAGATTTGGACGCCGGCCAGGAAAAGGCCCTGCTCGCCGCGGCCCGCCAGGCCGACATTCTCGAGCTCATCAGCAACGCCCGATTGGTGGATGAGGATAAGTGAGCACCCACCGCCCCTTAGCCGATGATGCCCGCTGCCCCTGCGCCACCGGGTTGACCTTCGGCGAATGCTGCGGCCAGTACCACGCCGGCAAACCGGCGCCGACCGCGGAGACCCTCATGCGCTCGCGGTTTAGCGCCTTCGTCACGGGCAACGAGGACTACCTGCTGGCGACCTGGGATCCCTTCACCCGGCCCAGCGAGCTTAACCTCGCCGATGATTCCGTCCGCTTCTATCGGCTCGACATCCTCGACACCGTGGCTGGGGGACCCCTGGATGACAAGGGCATCGTTGAGTTCGAGGCCTTCTACAAAGGCGCGGCGACCGGAAGTCAGCGCGAGCGCTCCAGTTTCAGCCGCACCGACGGCCGGTGGATCTACACCACCGGCGCTTAAACCCCAAGGCCCTTAGCCCCAAAGCTCCCGCCCGCCCTCACCCCGGATGTGCAGGCGATTCGACGAGCGCAATGACACTGTTGTAACCTTAGTCAACGTTGCAACAAGCAACGGCGGACTATGGCGCAGTTTGGTAGCGCACTACACTGGGGGTGTAGGGGTCGCAGGTTCAAATCCTGTTAGTCCGACAAAATTCGGCGACGGTTTTGCGAGTCTAGCTTCAATCACTTGTGACACCGTCTCCGACAGATAAACCCACCGCGTCGTCGCGGTGGGTTTAGTCGTTGTGGACAGCAAACTCAGTTGGTCTTATGCAGCCTCGCCGCGACCTTCGCGGGCCACATACGCGGCCTTAACGGTCTAGCGTGACCACCGTCGGGCGCGGTTGCGTATCCGCGAAGCCACCGCTGACGCCTGCCACTTATCACCGCCACCCTGCGATCGGGGCACCTTTGTCTCCCTTGCCGACGCTGGTGGACACCGCGCGGGACTCACCCGAATCCGGGGCGGTGACACTGCCCGCGGCCCCATCCCACTTACCCGGTCTGTCAACGAGGCCACGGTTGCAGACATGTCCGCCACCACACCAGGACTTACCCTCAACCTGCCTAATGATGCCCACGACGACCTGATCATTCGTTGCACCACTTTTGACCCGCACGGGTGCGTTCCCGCAGCCAAAGACGAGTTTCCCGGCGTGGACTACTGCCCTAGCCTGCACCACCTGCTGCGAGACGAACCAGCCCCAGGCATCGGCATCACCCACGACATTATCCGCGCGCTACTTCCCTACCGCGGGATCCACATGGACATCGAGCCGAGGGTTCTCGACGGCAAGGTAGACATCGAACGGCTGTAGCTGAGGTTAGTAAGGGGACGTGTCACCAAAACAGAGGCACTGCGGCCCCGAAAAGCATGGCTACTGGATAGACTGGATCCGTTCTATCCTCGGTACACAAAAGGAGTGCGCAGGCTATGACGAAGCAGCGTCTAGAGCTAACGTGGTACAACAAAGACCAAGCCCTAATCCCCACTGAGCAAGGAAAATATGGGTATAAGTGGGTGGATCCGACCGACCCGCGCTACTGCCAGACTCACTTTTTAGAGCATGGCGACACGGTACGCGGCGAGCAACAGCCAAAAGAGGAGGGACGAACCTACTCCAATCGCGCCGACTTCACGCCCACCGACGACAACCTACTAATCCTAGGCGAGTCCGGCGGAGCGTGTCAAGTTGTTTGTGTGTGAGGTTAGGTTTATAGGTACTTATCGAAGCGGTCGGGGTAGGCGACGGCCATTTGGTTAATGGCTTGTTTCCAGCCGGAAACTCGGGCTCCTTCCATGAGTCTGCCGGCTGTTGCTGAGAC